>SUVI01000008.1 GCA_015062085.1 Planctomycetaceae bacterium | reverse complement strand
GATAGTGCCCGGACGCGATGATCTTCAGCGAGGGATCCTCTTTCAGCATCGCCTCGGCGTGAGGACGCACCATCGCGGTGTAGCCTTCCGGACTCTTCGGACCTTCCATGTGTGCGTGTCCCATTTCGTTGCCGAGCGACCAGAGTTTCACGCGGCCCTTGCACGCTTTGACCCAGTCGACCGAATCCTGCGGGGACTCCCAATAGGCGTTGATGGTGAAGAACGGCACCGCGCCGATCTTCTCGCACAGCGCGATAACGTCTTCCATACCGATGTCGTTGGAGTCATATCCGAGGGAATGCGGATGCGTTTCGATCTCGGTGTAGGACTGGATCGGTGCACGTTCGTCCGGATCCGCGATCAGACCGTCACGCCAACGGTATTCCCCTGCGAAATTCCCTCCCGGCCACCGAACGATCGAGGTGCCGATGTCGCGCAGGTTCTCGACCACGTCCGCACGCATTCCGTGGAAATTGTCCGCCGGCATCAGCGACACCGCGCCGACCGCACAATATTTTTTCCCCTTCACGCCGACGAAGATCTTCGCCATGGTGTCCTTCTCGACCATGAGATCCAGCGAGATCCGCGTCCAGGTCCGCACGTCTTTCGTGTTGACCGTAAATTCACGCTCTGCAAGAACGTTCCCGTCCGCATCCGCAACGCGCAGGACCATGGTGGAATCAACAGGATGGAGAGTGCTGACGACCGCCTTGAACGTGTGCGCCACACCGCCGCGGATGCCGATATTTCCCTGACAGATGCCCGCTTCGCCATTCGATTCCAGAGATCCGATGACCTGACTGCCATGCTCATTCTGACGCCACATCCGACTTCTTGCCGCATGGCGGGTACAGCTGAACGTGGCATGCTGATAAAACGCCCGCGTGCCGTACGGCTCCCACATCATCAAAACGCCTTCGCGGGAAGGTTTCCCGGCAAACTTGCGGTTCTTGACCAGCTGCGCGGAGATTCCGCCCTGAACGGCAGAACGCGTGTGCTCAAGATTCTGACCGAAAATAAATGCCGGGATCGGTTTTTTCTCGGCAGAAACCGTTTGCGCCTGAACGGATCCCGTAAAAGACGTAAATGGTGTGACTGAGGCCAATGACGCCAAAAGCGCGATCACGGTCAATACTGTCGTTTTTGTCTTCTTCATAAATTTTTTATCCTTTCGTAGTACCATTGGTAAACGATTCGCCCGGCTGTCGCAGGTTGCGAAAAACGCATTGGAATTTGACGAGGCTTCTGTTCAGGCAGAAAAATGCCTCTGAAACAGAGACTCCGAGCATCTCTATTATTTATACCATAAAGATGGTGATTTACAAGGGAGCTCATGAAAAATTTTCCGATCTATGCAGAAGGATCCATTTCAGTATTGGAACACACGCAGCTGACAGTGTGAAAATCTGCCTTTTTTGACGGTTGGGGGTTTTTGTTTCCCGTTTTTCCTGAAAAAATTTTTATTAAATTGGCGAAACGGATTCCCATTTTGCGAAATTGGTGTAAAATATAGTGAAAAGTACGAGTACAGACTCTCGGTTTTGTGCTGGGAGCTTCAGGTTTCCGAAACGGCAGGACGAGTGCCGCAGCCCGGGCCCGTATCGAGCTGGGACAGGCAGGGTGGCAGATGGCCTGTGAGATGATTTCCGATCCCGTTTTCGGCAGAGAATAGATTCAAGGAGTAAATTATGCTTCGCCATGCGTTGAGATTTTTGACAGTTCTGTCTGTTTTTGTGTTTTGCGGTACGCTTTATGCGACGATCAACGATACGAGCGACTCGGCCGTCGGCGGTGTTCTGATCAATGCGGAAGGTATGCTTTCCCAGGTCATGACGGAAGAACTCACTCAGCTTCGTACGGAAGTTCAGGAAAATCTTGACCCGATCGCGAGTGATCTGGACAAACCGGTGAAGTATCGCCGTGTTTCTCTGAAGAAGATCAATGAAGAAGTCGCGTATTGTACGGAACGCGGGCTTGAGATCCCGGATGCTGTGAAGTATCTTGGCGGTCTGACGGAGATCCGCTACCTTTTGATCTTCCCGGAAGAGCAGGATGTTGTGCTCGTTGGTCGTGCGGAAGGCTGGCAGGCTGGTCCGAAAGGCGTTCTGGTCGGTAAAGAATCCGGCAAACCGATCCTTCTTCTGGAAGACTTGGCGGCTGCGATGCACGCGGCTTCCGGTGACGTTCGGAGAGTTTTCTCCGTTTCGATCGATCCGACGCAGGAAGGCCTTCTGCGTATGAGCCAGTATGCTTCGACGGTCAACGCGCAGCAGTCTCCCAAAGCGATCGCAGAGGGAATGGAAAAAGCACTTGGAGCGCAGACTGTCACGTTCCAGGGCGTCGATCCGTCCTCGCACTTTGCGTACGTTCTGGCGGCTGCTGACTTCCGCATGAAGCAGATCTCCATGGGCGTCACCAAATCCCCGGTCCGCACGCTGCCGTCTTTCGTCAGTATGATGAGATCGCCGTCCGAAAACGGTGCGCTTCCGCGCTGGTGGCTGGCTCCGAACTACGATTCCATTTCCTGTGACGCGGAACGTCTGACCTGGTCCTTCTCCGGCGGTAAAGTCGTCACGATGACCGAGACGGATCTCTACGACGGTAACGCGATCGTGCGTCAGGGCGGAAAAGAAAACTCCGTCTTCAAGAAGTGGGCCGACAAAATGACGGAAAACTACGAAGAACTCTCCGTCAAGGAACCGATTTTCGGTCAGCTCAAAAACTGCATGGATTGCGCTCTGGCAGCGGCAGTGCTCGCGGAAAATGGCGCGATGGATTCCATGGCCTCCACGTTTGCTCCGATGCTTGCGTCTGAGGAACTGAACGAAAAGCGCGAGTGCATCCCGAGCCAGGTCCCGAGTGCTTCCGTTGTGGCCCGTAAAGGCGGCGCGTTCATGTTCGTGACCGGCGGCGTGGCGATCAATCCGTGGGAAATGGTCCAGAATTCCAAAGAAGCGAACCTCGGCAAAGCCCGCGAAAAACTCACCATCCCGGCGAAGAGCTGGTTCGAAAACTGAGTTTTACGAGAATATCTTTCGGGAGTTTTGGCGTGAATTTTACGCAGATTCCCTGGACTGAAAAAGTCAGACTTCGGAAAATGGAAAAGGCGTTTTGGTTCTTTTCTATTTTTCGAAGTCTGACTGTTCGTATTCTTGAAAATTTTTTGCCGTTGGATAGTGTGCGGAAAACGAACTGGAAAGGAGAGGTTTGATGCGCGGAGAAAATGCCGAAACGAAGTCAGGGAAGACGTCAGGGAGCAGAACGAGAGCGTTTGCGCATTTCTTGATCTTTGCGTTCGCTAGTGGAGTCTTTTTTTTCGAAATATTGGATCGTGGATGTTTCTGTTTTGCTGAAAGTGCTGAAATCGTGAGCGTGTCTTCGTCGGACTGTGCAAGGCCCTTCTCTGTTTTGCTCGAAACGCTTGAGCAGATGCCGGATCCTTCCGTGCCGCTGCGTTCTCTGACTTCCGTGCGTGAATGTTCGGAATTTTCGCCGGAGGTTCTTCTGTATTTGGAAAAACTTGCCCTGCGCTGTCCGGAACCCAAGAGAGTGGATCTTTTCATGAATCTCGCCTTCCATCTGGGGGAAGCCGGCGAAACGGACCATGCTGTCCGGCTGTGCGAAAATGCCGTCAAATTGGCCAATTCGCTGGATGCCGCCGCGGAAGCTGAGGAAAATGAGGCGGCGTCGGACGCCGAAGAAGACCCGCTGATCTGGGACGAGCCGCAGCCTCTTATTTGGGAGGTTCAGAACCAGCTTTTTTTTCAGGCTATTTATTTTTTTGAAAAAAGGCCGGAACTTGGAAAGCGGCTGGCTGAACTCCGGGAAAATACACCGAATGAGTGTACTCCGAAAGTACTCGAAGATAGTTTTTCGCGGATGATGTACTTTGTCGGCGAAAATCAGATCTTCTGTCTTCGTGCCATTCAGGGGGACGAAGCGGGTGCGCGGGCACAGTTTGCGAAAATTAAGGAGAAGATCCTTCTGGTTCCGGATTTTGAGGACCGGCTTTCTCTGGCAGAAGGGCTTTTTCGTCAGGTCGTTTTGCTGAAAGACTGGGAACTGGGCGAGAAAATGTTTCGCGAGGTCCTGGAAAGCCGTGAAGCGCACGTGACTTCGTGGGGATTTCGAAATCCGGATCGTGCTGACTTCTACTTGCGTCTTGGCGAATACGAAAAAGCACGGGAAGTGGAAAATTCCGCCTTCATCGAAGGACGGATCCTGAGTGACCGAATGCAGAAAGCGATTTGGGCGGAGGACCGGGAAATGGCGGACGCGATCCTGGCAGAATGCGCACCGGATCCGGAAATGCATGATGTTCGCGACGATCTGCTTGAAGAAATGGCTCGCTGGATGATGGGGAAAGATCTGAAAGAGGCGCAAAAGTACGCATTCCAGATGTCGCCGGACGATGGCAGAACGTACCTCTGCCGGCACATCGCCGAGAATTGGATGATGCGTGGAGAACTGGAAAACGCACTGGCGGTCGTCCGAAAATTTCACCATCCGAAAACGCGTCTTGCGATCCTCCGCGGCTGCGCGGAAGTCAGGAAACTTTCTCTTGAAAATCGCACACGGCTGGCGGAAGAGCTCCGAAAGATCCCCGAAGATGTGTGGCTCCGCGCGATTCAGGAAGAACTGCGCGGTTTCACGAAATCTTCCGAAAAAAGAATTGAGCAGAAGGCCAAGTCTCGTTTGAAGCTCCTGAAAGCGACAGTCTGGTTGAGGCTGGGTAAGCTGGAGGATGCCGAACGCGCCATTCTGGAGATCCAGGAGGTCAACGCTGATGAAATGACGCTCTCCTACGGCCAAGGTTGGCGTAAATTGTCCGCCGAGCTGGAGACGGAGCTGAAATTCAGGAGTTTCCGGACACCGGAAGAAGCGATCCGTTTCTTCAATGGTCTCGAGGAGGGCGCATTGTACACACTGGAACCCGCCGCCATACTTGGGGACCAGCTTTTCCTGCTGACGGGGCGTTTTGCGCCGGAAGAGTACCTTGCGCTGATCGAGGATCCTGCTGACCGCGCCGATCTGCTGCTGCGCGAGCATTTTTTGCATTGCGGGACGTTCGACGAACTGCTTCGTGAAATCGAAATGCAAAAGCTCTTGATCGGCAGGCAGTACCCCTGGTAGAACCGGCTGAAATTGGGAATTGGGGAGGCTCACGCAATTTGCGCGAGGCGAAACGCTGGGGAAAACAGACTGCCTGTGTGGGTGGTTTCGTCCAGATACGGAAACGAATCGGGAAAATCAAAAAAAGGATGGAATTCATGAAAAAATCTGCATTTTATGTCCTGAAAAACGTTGACCGAATGGCTCAAAACTGCCGTTTTTTGAGCGGGGACGGAGGCCGTCGGCTTTTTTTCTCCCTTTTTCTGAGCTTTTGCTTTTTCGCGGGCGTGAATGCACAAAATGTCGCGGATCCGCCGTCGGTTTCTGATTTTCCGGCTATTTCCGGTTCCCTAACGGTCTCCGATCCATCCAATGGACCGGGGATCCAGGAGCTGGAATGGGCGCAGTGTTTTTTTCAGGTGGCCGTCGCGGAGCTGAAAAAAGAGGAAGAGAGCAAAGCCGCGGATCTGGAGGATCTGTTTTTGGGGGAATTTTCTGATCTGTTTCAGCTTTCTTCTGAAGATCTGGAGCGTTTCCTCTTCAGGATCGACTCAGCGGAATACAGAAAAGAGTTTTTGCTTGAGGGATTTGTGCGGGCATTTGGGGAGCAGAACTTTGCGCGGGCTGAGGTTTTTCTGGAACTTCTCGAAAAGACGGAGAAGAAAAAGACGCTGGAGCTTTCATGGTTCTGGGGCGGCAGTATTGATGGCGGAGATGCAGAAGCCGAAGCCATGCGGTTCATGCTGGATCTCATGAAAAACTTTACGTACATTCGGGTCGGAAAACCGGAAAAAGCACGGAATTTCATGAAACGTGAATGGAAACGGATCGCGAGGCTCCTGAATGGTTCCGGAGAAAATACGATGGATGATGGCGAGGTTCCTGAAGACGCGTTTTTTCTCCTTTACCTCATGGCGGAAGAGCTTGGAGAAGAGGAACTCCATCTGGAAATGCGGAAATTTCTGTATGCGAACGCGGGAACGAAAAAGCAGCTTTTCCAAATCGAAGTGGCGGCAAAGTGCCGTTCGCTGGAAGAGCTGGAGGCGTTCACGCGTGAGTTTTTTCGTGAGGAGATCCAGGCTGAACTGGAGGATGTGATGGAGGATCTTTTTGTCGAAGAAGTCGATGGATTTGAAGAAAAGTTTCTGGCCGATCTGATGAAAAAATCGTACTCCGGCCTCTATGAGACCGCCCTGATCCGTTTCTTTCGCAGTGCGGTCGAAGCAGACGACGCGGAGGAGCGGGAGAAGCTGATGGACCGGTTTCCGTTTCTGCGTGCGGAATGGGAGCGTTTGCTTGCGCTTGATGCGCTGGACGACGGAAAGCCGGAGGAGGCGCTTTTGCTGCTCATGAAGAACTGGGGAAACGTGCAGTTTGAGTCGATGCGATTCCAGAGAGAGGTTTTTTCGCTGGCGGTCCGTGAGCTGATCGACTCCGGAAAGACGGAAGAAGCGGCACTCTGGATCGAAAAATTCCGCGCGATGAGAGGAGCTGAAGATCACCGCCTCGCCCAGTACGAGGAACGGTCGGCGCTGGCCGTCTGTGCGTCACTTTGGCGAGAATTGGCGGTCCGGCTGTACCGGGACGGAAATCCGGAGGATGCGGAAAAGTACCTGAGGCTCGTTCGGGGATTGGACCCGAAAGAACTTGCTCAGAATGCACCCAATTTTCTGGATCTTCAGATGGTCGAAAATTGGGAAACACTCGCACGCATAGGCCGCTCGGAAGAGGCTTGGCGTGAAATTGCCGAGTTGGAGAAAATCGCGCAGGAGACCGCAAAGCGGTTTGAGAGTACGGACGCGCTGGGCACGCCGCACCTGAATATGGAATTGGACTCCTGCACTCTGGAATATCTGCGCCGGAAAGCGTCAGACCGGATCCGTTTTGTGGAAAACGAACTCCCGAAACTCCGGGAACTGGCGCGAGCCGGTAAGTTGAGTAAATGGGGATGCCATGAACTGATCCAGGAAATCGCGGAACGTGAGGGCGCAGACTCTGCGATCCGATGTGCCCGGGAGATCTGGAAAGGGGACACACGCACACGCCAGTTTCTGGCACTGGCGGCGGCTTTCAGGGAAAAAGCCGCGGAAAAGCAGGAACTTCGCGCAGTTTTTCCCGGACGCTCTGCCGATCCTTGGAGTCGGATCTTTTAGTCCGTCGGAGATTTTGCTTACTGGAATCATATGGTTTGGAGAAATGTTGTGCGAGTCCCGCGCTCTCTTGGGTAGATTCCGGGGAAACTCCGGGTGATTCCCTGAAAATTTAACCTCTGCGGGGAAAAAATGTGCGGTTTCCGGCAAAAAATGCGGGTCTCCTACTTGCGGGAGGCGCGCGTTTTTGATATAATGGGGAGAAAGTGTGCTTTTGGAGTTTTAAATTTACGGAGAAACGGCATGGAAATGACGATTCAGGAGATCGGGGCGATTCGGACGCAGATCCAGGAACAGCTTGCGCAGGTGATCGTTGGGCAGGAAAATGTGATCGAGGAACTCATCATCGCGCTTTTTTGTCAGTCGCACGCGATTTTAGAAGGGGTTCCCGGCTTGGCAAAGACGCTGTTGATCAGCACACTGAGCCGCACGATGGATCTGACGTTCAACCGGATCCAGTTTACCCCGGACCTGATGCCTGGCGACATCACGGGGGCGGACATCATCGAGGAGGATCGGGCAAGCGGACGACGAGATTACCGATTCATTGAGGGACCGCTTTTCGCAAACGTCGTTCTTGCGGACGAGATCAACCGAACTCCGCCGAAAACGCAGGCCGCGCTGCTTGAGGCGATGCAGGAACGTCAGGTGACGGTCGGGCGTGTGCGTCATGCACTGCCGACGCCGTTTTTTGTTCTCGCGACGCAGAACCCGATCGAGCAGGAGGGGACCTACACTCTTCCGGAAGCGCAGCAAGACCGTTTTATGTTCAAGATCCTCGTGAAGTATCCGAGCTGGAACGAGGAGTTTGAGGTAGTGCGCAGGACGACGTCGTCGGCAGTTCCGGAGGTGAAGGCGATCGTGGGGACGGAGGAGATCTTGGCGATCCAGAATCTGGTGCGTGAGATCCCGGTCTCGGAGCATCTGATCCGCTATGCGCTTTCACTGGTGCGTCAGACGCGAGTGGGGGAGGCGGACCTGCCGGATTTCGTGACGGAAAATCTCTCATGGGGGGCGGGACCGCGTGCGGTGCAGAATTTGATTTTAGGGGCCAAGGCGCGTGCGCTCATCCATGGGCGGAATCACGTGACGGTCGAAGACGTGAAGACGCTGGCATTCCCGGTCTTGCGGCATAGGATCGCGCTGAATTTCACGGCGGAAAGTGACGGAATGACGACGGATCAGGTCATTGAACAGCTTATTGCCGAGACGCCGGAGCGGGATGATGAACTGCTCAGGCATCCGCGGTTCTCTAGAATGTTTGCCGGCTAGTCGGCTGGAGTGAGCTGCCGGAACGAGAAAGGAGACCGTCCTGATCAATGAACGGTCTCCTGATCGATTTTGAGGTTTGGAAAACACACAGCTGTTCTGTTTAGCCGTTTTCACCTAATTCATCTAGGATCGACTTTCCGCTTTCTTCTTCTTCTTCTGCTGCTGCTGCTTCCGGCACGGCTCCTTCTTCTAAAGAAGTTTCTTCTGTCGGCGAAACCGTACGTTCGGTCCCGCTGTTTGCCGGCGTTTCGCCTTCAGCCGTTCCCGATGCCGCATTTTCGGGAGCTTCTGCAGGTCCTTCCGGAGCGTCAAAATTCATTTTGCCGTTTTCGTCAAACAGCTTTGCGTAAATCGGCAAATGTCGATAGTAGACCTCCAGCATGTAGATGCTCAGGCAGGTCATGAACAGACGCCCGCCTTGGTCCGCGGCGAATCGGTCATTTCGCGGATTCCAACTCCCTCGCTCCGGCCCTGTTCGAACCTGATTTGAGGGCAGCTCCTGACGCATGATCTCGTTCCATTTCGTCCACCAGCGTCCTTCTTTGTGATGCATCGCCTGTGTTGCGTAGTACCATTTGTAAACGTCCGTTTCGCCGCGGAAAGAGACCGGCTCCGTCAGCACGCGGTCCAGAGCCTTTTCCATACGCGGATCGTTCTGCTCCCAGCCAAGATACTGACGGCATAACATCCCTTCTGCCGTCATGCTCATGCTCGGATAGACCTCCATATTCGTGTAGCGATAGTAGACCTGCTCGTTCGGTGCGCCGTTGGAATCAAGGTAGCGCGTGATCCCGTCCAGAGCCTCCTGGGGCACTTCCAGTCCTGCCATCCTTGCACTTTGAAGCGCCATCAGTACCCACCCCGTCACCGAAAGGTCCGACATTTCATCTTTCTGCAATGTGTACCGCCACGCACCGTCATGATGCTGCGTGGCCAAGAGGAACTGGACCGCTTTTTGAGCCGGGATGCGGAATTTCTCGTTTTTCGTCATGCCGTAAAGCTCGCACAGCGCAATGGTGGCCTGCGAATGCGTGTAGAACGCGTGATTGTGCGTCCCGTCCTTCGGCAAGAACTGTCCATCAGGTCCCTGCTGCTTCAAAAGCCATGTCCAGCCTGTCGCGATCGTCTGACGGTATTTTCCAGCTTCACGGATCCGCTTGAGTGCCTTCTCCTTGCGCTTTTTCGATTTTCGGTCTTCGTCTGTCAGTTTCGGCGGGAACTGCGTGTATCCTGCTCCCTGAAACGCCAAGAGTGCCATGGACGTTGCGGCGATCCGGTTCTCAACATCTTCCAAGCCATCCGAGTACGGTCCCTCAAGACTCCACGAACCACGATTCGGACCATTTTTCTTCTCCTGCTGTTTCACCAGCCACTGAAGTCCAAGCTCCACTGCCTCTTCCGTCGATTTCGTACCGCCATACCGTCCCAAAAGCCCCTTTCTGCCTCCCGGAGTACGTCCGTCAAAGCGTGCACCTACCGGCGCCTCTTTTAAATGAGCAGCCATCGTTCCCGTCTCGGTGACCGGCAACGCTTCCGGTTCCAGCATCGGATCCTCGACCGGCTTGTCTTCCTCGGCCATTTCGCTCGCTTCCGGCTCTTCCGTCTCGGTAGGTGTCTCCGCTTCCAACTCCTGCTGAACTCCGACCTCTTCCAGAAAGATCTCTTCCTCTTCCTCCTCTTCTTCCTCTTCTACCACCATCTCACATTCCACCATAATGGGCTTCTGTGGTGTTGGAATCGTCGAAAACAGAAGTGCGGCCGTCAAGATCAGGATCACGTGCCCGATCGTACTGATGAACCACGGCGGCGCACCTTTCATGATCCGATCCGTAAGCTCTTCTTCCTCCTCTGGTTCCTCACGAACATGAATCGTTTTCGCAAGATACGTATCCTGCTCTACCAGAAAATCGGATACATCCGTTTCAGAAAGCTCTGCGGAAAACGTCAGCGCCTCAGAAGAAAGCGCCATCGGAGCGGAAGCCTCTTCCTGGACCGGTATGGGCCGTGCGGCATGCTGCTTCTTGCTCGGATCCGATACGGCCGGAACGGGCTTGAGCGGCTGCGGTTTTATCGATTGCGGCTTTACCGGCTGCGGTTTCACCTGCTGCGGTTTCACCGGCTGAGGCTTTACTGGATGAGAACTTCCGCCAGATTGCGACACAGGGGTCGGCTTGACCGGCTGAGGACGTATTGGACGACGATTCGGATCTTGAGGTGTGGGAGTTGGCATGGTCTCTAATTCCGGGACCTTGTGGGTCAATGAAGTAAAACGAATGGCGTTTCGCCCAAAACCTGAAAGGCGTCGGGACACAAATCATGTGTTTCCGACACCAAGCAGCCGAAAACACATGGAATATGAAATCCTGAAATTGAGACTCTTGACATCCAAATTCTCAAAGTCTCAGGAATTCAGCCCAAAAATATGTTTGGATAACGAAGGTATATCTGAACGATATGGAAAAAAACCGGAGCTGCAAAGCAGATCGAATCGATCCGATCAAGGATCCCATGGTGTCCTGCGACAAGCGTTCCGTAATCGCGTACACCACGGTCACGTTTGATCGCGGAAAGCGTCAAGGTTCCCCCAAATCCCATCAAAGCGATCAAACTGGCTGCCAAACCGCAGCTCCAAATATTAAACGGTACGATGAAGTACAACAGGAAATTTCCCGCAAAAAACGTTCCGACAAGACTGAAAATAAGTCCTTCCCAAGTCTTTGAAACGTTGATGGCTGGGGCAATCGGATGCTGGTTTTTGCAAAACATACCGGCCAAAAATGGGAAGATCTCTGAAAGCTGCGTTGTGAGGAAGAAGAAAAGAAGAAGTCCCATTTTATTCACCGACTTTCGCGATTGCGGCACCGCTGCGGTTTCCGATATAGTTTCTTCTGCTTTTACTGTTTCTGCTTCTTCTGCTGTTTCTTCTATTTTCGCCGTTTCCGATTCCTTAGGGAGCGCCGTTTCTCCAGTAACCTGCATCATTTCGGCAGGGCACTGCATACACACTTGATCTTGGCTCTCTGGATCCTGGGGCGTATCTGAATTCTGAGAATTTTCAGTTCTGGTCTGTGTTGCCGTTTGCGAAACAGCAGGCTCCATATCTGCGGTTAAAAGCGCCGGTACGAAACTCAGACTGTATACGCAGATCAAAAGTGAAACGCATATCTGCGTGATGCGCGTCAGATAGAATTTCGTATCGCCAAACATGGCGATGAGCATCGGGATCAAAAGGAAAATGAAGGATGGGATCAAAACAGAGTAGATCTCGTAAAAATCCCCTCCAACCAAAAAGTATTGGGCCGGAATGCAGAGGAAAAAAAGAAAAAAGAGCGTCCGATGATCCGCCTTTCGGGTCGGGATGAGCGTAATAAACTCTCGCATCGCCCAAAATGACATTACTCCAAAAAGCAGCGTAACGAAATACTTCCCTCCAGGTACATAAAAAAAAGTCGCTACGAATACGAAGAGGATCATCCAGCCATTGATGCAGGACGCAAATTTATTTAGGACCAATGGGTCAAAACCAGAGTTGGACTGATGCTTTAAAATGAAAGTCGTCAGGGAAATGATTCCCAAAATCGCCAAAACTCCAATATAAACTAGGAAAATACTATCCATAAAAATCAGGGGAATCGCTCAATATCCCCAAAAAAATTTCTGTGAATGATGCCCGCTTTTCCATCACGCATCCAAGCGGAAGCATTAAGGCTTCGGCCTGTCTTCGGAAATCGTGTTGCGCCGCAGATACTGTTCCTTCAGATCCAGTACAGCCTGCCGTGCACGTGCCAAAAAATCCTGTTTTTTCTCGTTCTCCTTAAGCCAGATCGGTTCGCCAAACGCGACGTGACTCAAGAGCGGTACAGGGAGCAGTCTCCCGCGCGGAAGGATACGATTCATATTGTCGATGTAGATCGGGACCAATTCCAGAAGCGGTTTTTTTTTGCAAATATGATACAAGCCGCTCTTAAACTCCGCGATCTCACCAGAGGACTGGCGTCCGCCTTCCGGAAAAATGATGATCGAGTAACGGTCTCCCATTTCATGGACCATCGCATCGATCGGATTCTGATGCGCTTTAACGTGCTGACGCTCCAAAAGGATCGCATTGAACAACCGATTCGCAATATATGGACGGATCCGCCCCTTGCTCCAATAGTCTTTGGCTGCGACCGGACGCACAAAACGACGAACATCCCCAGGAAGCGACGACCAGATGGCTAAAATGTCCAAGTGACTCGTATGGTTTGCATAGTAAACACGCTGGCATGTTTGCGGCGGCGATGCCCAACTCGACGATGCACCGCTCAAAAAACGTGCAAGCAGGGAAAAGAGACTCCGTCCGATCCGCGCGTCAAGCGCAAAATATCTCTGATCCTCTTCTGCAAGTTTTTGCTCTTCTGCAAGTTTCGACCTGTGTTTTGCCGAATCGGTCTGCTCCTCATCTTCTTCACTGGAACGCATCCGTTCATTGGGCACACTCCCATTCTGGGCCTGTGATCCTGTTGGCTGTGATTCCGATAGAGGCGATGAGGGGGAAGACTGCGGCGGCACGAATGGGGCATTGGAAGTCTTCAAAGGATCCGGCTCCGCCACCGACACAGACATCCCTGCGGAGAGAGACTCTGCCGTCTCTTCCTTCTCGATCTTATGATTCGGCAGTTGGGAAATTTGTTCCGTCATGACGTTTCCTGTAATATCCTCAATTCATTCCGCGGCGAGGGACTGAAACCGCACTGTATCAAAGTCTTCTTTTATTTTAGCCGTTTTGAAAATTTACACAAGACCGATTTCGGTAAATTTTTCATAAAATTAAAAGAAAATCTTCCGCCATCGGTCTTTTAGGGACTCATTACATGGGGTGATGCCAAGTTCAGGCATTTGCCCGTGCCACGCGAGCTGTGACTTCCGCTTCATATGCGTCCAGATCATCGATCCGGAGCTGTGCCGTTCCGGTCTGCATCGCAGCTTCTGCCACATAGCGCGCAACTCGAGGAACGACACGCGAATCAAACGGTTTCGGGATCACGTAGTCGCTCGAAAGCGGCATTTCCGGATCGAAAACACCGGCTGCGTAGTCGGCAGGATACGCGATCTTCAGGTACGCCTTCAGCTCTTCAGGGACAGTTTCGCAGGCAACTTCGGCAATTGCCCGGCTCGCTGCGAGCTGCATTTCGACGTTGATGTCCGTCGCACGCACATCCAGCGCTCCACGGAAAATACCAGGAAATCCGAGGACATTGTTGATCTGGTTCGGAAAATCGCTTCGACCGGTCCCCACGACGGCGGCTCCTGCTTCGCGCGCAAGAGCAGGATCGATCTCAGGTACAGGATTTGCCATTGCAAAAATGATTGCGCCTGGAGCCATGGTCTTCACCATTTCCGGAGTGACGCACCCGCCGACGCTCAGGCCGAGGAAAACGTCGGCGCCGACGAGAGCTTCCGCGAGCGAGGTGACTTCCGTATCTGCCGCAAAACGCGCTTTTTCCGCATTCAGATCCGTTCGTTTCGTACTGATCACGCCTTTACTGTCGAACATGAGAAAGTTCTTCCGGTCCGCACCTGCCGTGATGTAGAGCTCACTGCACGAAATGCCTGCCGCACCGGCGCCGTTGACGACAAAACGGCACTTCGAGATCTCTTTTCCGACCATTTTCAGTGCGTTGATGATCGCAGCGAGTGAAATGATCGCTGTTCCGTGCTGGTCGTCATGAAAGACGGGGATATTCATCCGCTGCTTGAGCGTCTGCTCCACTTCGAAACACGCCGGCGCACCAATGTCTTCGAGATTGATCCCGCCAAAAGACGGTTCGAGACGCTCAACAGTCTCGATCACTTTTGCAGCATCTGTCCGGCCTTTCTCATTGAAGACCTTCCCAATGCACAGCGCCATGGCGTCAATGTCCGCAAAGCGTTTGAAGAGGACTGCCTTCCCTTCCATCACAGGCATCCCGGCTTCCGGACCGATATTCCCCAAACCAAGAACTGCCGTGCCGTCCGACACGACAGCCACAGTGTTGCTGCGGGCTGTGTATTTCCAAACGGTTTCCGGAGTTTCCTTGATCTCGAGACACGGAGCAGCGACTCCCGGAGTGTACGCAAGAGAAAGTTCCTCTGCCGTCAAACACGGTTTCGTCGTCCGGACTGCGATCTTGCCGGGGACCGGTTCGGCATGGTATTGAAGCGCTGCCGCTTTCAGTTCTTCTTTATTCACGTGAGCCTCCATGAAAGGAATGTGGCCAAAAGTGTCGAAAAATTTGCACAAAACAAACCAAATACTATTTTAGCACAAAAACTGTTTCTGCCTACCCCCACCACCCTAAATTTCGTGAAATTTCCAGACGAAACTTTCATTTCTCGAAATTTTTCCGAATTTTGCGGAAAATGCGAAAACGCACGAATGGTTTTTGCGGATCTCGCATCTTTTCGATTTTTTTATGTTTACGCTCTGTGTTTCTCCGTGTCTCTTCGGTGTTTTCAGTGGTGAAACTGAACTGGCTGCATTGGGCGGAAAAGCCTAAAATAAAGCGGAAAAGCCTAAAATAAAAGGGAGCGTGAGGGATCTGCTCCTGACGCTCCCAAGGTCAATGGGGGACTGTTTTACTCGCGGATGTCAACGAAATGTCCCGCGCAGGCCGCCGCAGCCGCCATTGCCGGGGAGACGAGATGTGTGCGTCCGCCTTTTCCCTGACGCCCTTCAAAGTTGCGGTTCGACGTCGACGCGCAGCGCTGACCAGGCTGGAGTTTGTCCGGATTCATCGCCAAGCACATCGAGCAGCCCGCTTCACGCCATTCGAAACCGGCATCTTTGAAGATCTTGTCCAGACCTTCTGCTTCCGCCTGCTGTTTTACCAGACCCGTGCCCGGTACGACGAGTGCGGTGACACCCGGAGCGACTTTCTTTCCTTTTGCCGCAGCCGCAGCATCGCGCAGGTCTTCGATCCGGCCGTTCGTGCAGGAGCCGATGAAGCAATAGTCGATCGCGATGTCCGTCATTTTCTCGCCGCCTTTGAAGTCCATGTATGCTAACGCTGCTTCGCACGATTTCCGTTCCGTTTCGTCTTCGAAATCGCTCGGGCAGGGGATCGTTCCGGAGATCGGCATGACTTGGCCAGGATTCGTGCCCCAAGTCACCATCGGCGTGATGTCGGCGGCGTCCAATACCACGACACGGTCATATTCCGCGCCTTCGTCGGTCCGGAAAGACTTCCAGAACTCGACCGCTTTGTCGAAATCCGCACCCTTTGGCGAGTACGGACGGCCTTTGAGGTACTCGAACGTCGTTTCATCCGGCGCGACCATTCCGGCTCGAGCGCCCATCTCGATCGACATATTGCAGAGCGTCATGCGTCCTTCCATGCTCAGAGAGCGGATCGCATCACCGGTATATTCCACGCAGTAGCCCGTTCCTCCGGCGACGCCGAGCTTGCCGATGATATACAGAATGACGTCTTTCGCAGTGACCCCCGGTTTCAGCTGACCGTTGACACGGACTTCCAGCGTCTTCGGTTTGTACTGCAGAAGCGTCTGCGTCGCGAGAACGTGCTCGACTTCCGACGTGCCGATACCGAACGCCAATGCGCCGAATGCGCCGTGCGTCGCTGTGTGGCTGTCACCGCAGACGATGGTCATGCCCGGCCGGGTGAGTCCCTGTTCCGGTCCCATGACGTGGCAGACTCCCTGACGCGGATCTCCAACGTCAAAGAGCGTGACGCCGAAATCTTTCGCATTCTGACGCAGAGTATCGATCTGCTTCTTCGCGATCTCGTCTTGGATCGGTTCCGAACGGTCCGTCGTCGGTACGTTGTGATCCGGGACCGCGAACGTTTTGTCCGTACGGCGGACCTGACGATCATTCATGCGCAGTCCTTCAAACGCCTGGGGACTGGTGACTTCGTGAACCAGCTGGAGATCAATGTAAAGGATCGTCTGCTTGCCTTCTTCCGCATGGACGATGTGATGATTCCAGATTTTTTCAAACATAGTCTGAGGGTTTGCCGTACTCATAATTTCCTCACTTTACGAAACGTCGGGAGTAATGAAATCCAAAAAGGACATGAACTCCGTATATTTTAACCGATTGCAAAAATTTTTCAAGGAGGGAGAGGAAAAAATAATTCATGGAAAAAATACCGAGAAGTGTACTTTGAAAAAGACGGAGCAGGGGAGTGAAACCGTCTGAGATCGAGCGGAAGTGTTCGGACAGAATATCCTCGCGAACACGTAAACGCACAAAAATAAAAATTCGCGGCATTTTACGTGCTGTTAAACTGAATTTGAGGAGAGATCGAGCAAGGAACTCAAGTGCATCGAGCGAGTTTTTTCGTGAATTTATGCCCAAATCGTCACGTAAATCGTCACGTAAATCGTCACGTAAATCGTCACGTAAATCGTCACGGAACGTCCAGTTCCAGGAGCTCTCCGTTACGCAGGAGCGTTACGCGGACCGGATCTTCCCAGTCGGTAAACTCCAGCTCTGCCGCCAACTCATCAAGCGACTGGATCAACCTTCCATTCCAGTAAAGCAGAAGGTCGTCCGGCTTGAGACCGGCACGCGCGGCACGGGAATTTTCGGAAACGGCATCGATGAATGCGGGAGTTCTTGCCGTGATCTCCGGGACCATTACGACGCCAAGTTCTTGCAAACGCAGAGAGCGCTCCGGCCGGATCCGTGCGTCACGTCCCATTGCCGCAAGAGTCTGTGCGTCACCAGACTGGATGTTTTGAATGCCTTGCTGAAGGACCGAAACAGGAAGAGCAAAATTGAGCCAGCATCCGGTCTGCGCGTCTTGAAGTTCTTTGCCGAGGATCCCGTAAAGTCTCTCTCCGTCTGCCGAAACAAGAGCGCCGCCGGCTGCGCCCGGATTGTTCGTGGTGAAGTCCAAGACGTAAACATCTCCGCGATACTGCGTCTCAAATGCTCTCCGTGAGGCATCCAACTGTGTCGTGACCGCAATGTATCCGGCCTGTACAGAAACCGGTTCGTTTCCGACAGCGACCCCAAAAAGATTGCTTAGCGCCAAAACAGGGAGTCCGTCGAGGGTGCGGTCTTTCACCGTCTCGGCAGCCTGACGAATGTCGAAGAAAGGGAGTCCGTCTTTCTCGATCTTTAACAGCGCGATCTCCAGCGTTGGCTCTACTCCGAGCAGTTTTGCCTCTGCGCGAGAACCGTCAAAAAGGACACATTCCAGCGTGTCTGCATTCAGTACTGAGCTGAAAACTGTCACGATCAGACCGTCTTGAGAGATGAAAAAACCGCTCTGGTACTCCTCCATCTCCGCAAAACCGCCCGCTCCGTAGACCTTGACCATCCGGCTCTGGAGTTTTTCTGAGGGGGCCGAGAGATCGAGCAGTGAACTGCTTGCTGGATCGTCGGTAAACACTTGCTGCTCATTCGATGCAGCAGTACTCTGTACCATTGCCAGAGACGCTCCTCCCAGGAAAACGGATCCCGTCAGAAAAGCAGTACAAACAGTCCGACTGGATACCAATTGACTGTATGCAGACGAATTTGAAAAAAACGAAAACTTTTTCATTTTTCTGCCTCCTTCTCCGCCGGGACGTTTTGTTCTTCCAGCGTCAATTCCTCGAAGATGCTTCCATGGGCAAAAACGGAGACCTTTTCAGGCAGGAACCCGTCCTGCGTCTGGTGCCAGTTCACAAAACGGAACACCCACGGGATCTCCCCGTCCATTGGATCCAGCTCGATCAGGCGCAGTTCGCTGTGTTGGTCATTTTCGGTACACGTGAAGAAAAAACGAACGTTTACACCGCCGACGTTTCCCTCTAAAACATGAAATCGTTCCTCGTCCTGCACATTTTCATCCGTAAATGGGAGCGGCGACTCTCCGAAATAGGTCATCCCAAGTGCTTCAGGACCACGGAGCGTGAATTCACGCCAAAGCGTCAGTCCCGGCAGCAGGAACTGGCTTTCTTTGGGAGTCGGCTGCTTGGTAAAGTCCCCGTCATTCTCCCAGAGTACGTCCAGCGTTTCCAGCTTCAAAAGCGACCGATCCTCCTGAAACTCCAGCACGAAAGCCTGTCCTGCCAGGGTCATTCCACTGAAACTTGCGGGAAAACCAGTTTTCCCATCAACTGAAAACGGTTTGGAAAAGGCCTTCCAGATCTTCTCCGTTTCCAGACGGTTGAAGTGGAAATTCACGAACCCGTCTTTTTTCTCATAAACGGCCTCGATCTCCGGCGGCGTCTCGTTCAAAAACGCAAAGATCTCCACCATTTTCTGCATTTCTTCCATTTCAGACGGAGTAAGTCCCGGCGGAATGGGGCTCGGCATCTTTTCCTGCGGAGTTCCTTTGTGCGGCTCCTGCGGGGCCTGAGGCGGAGCCTGTGGATCCTGCATTGGGTTTTTTTGATCGTCCGGAAACGCATGAGCTTGAAATTCTCGCAGCTCCGCATCGGAATGCACCCCATCCAACCGAACGCGGATCGTGTACGTGTCCAGCGAATTCCCCTTTTCACGCGCAAATTCGATCGGCACGATCCATCCCTTCGGATAAATCCCGAGTACGTTCTTGAAATCGTTTGCCGTCTGTATCGGACGCCCCGCAAATGAAAGGATCCTATCCCGCAGATCTAAACCGCGCAATGCCGCTTCGGAATCCTCTAAAATTTCCTCAACACACGGACGCCCTAACGCATCCGATCCGATCAGCGCTCCTATCGTCGCGTGGTCCAAAAGACGTCCAGCTCGAAGGTGGCTGAGAAAATGGCGAAGCTGATTGCTCGAGATCGCGTAGCCGACGCCGACGTTGATCCTGCCGCGTTTCTCAAATGAGCACCTTCCGTTGATCCCAATGAGTTCCCCCTTTGCGTTAAAGAGCGGTCCACCTGAATTGCCGGGGTTGACCGGCGCGTCGACCTGAATGCAGTCCGCGTACTCCAGAAACGTTCCTGCCGGAAACTGGTAGCGGTGCGTTCCAGAAACGATGCCGTGGGAGATCGTGGGGGTAAAGTCTTCCAGAAAACCAAACGGATTCCCCAAGACCCAGACTGCGTCTCCCTGACGTACGGCATCACTGTCGCCAATGGGGACCGGAATGAATCGTTTCGGTTCACCCGCTTTCCGGTCATTCGGTACGCCAGCCTGAATCTCCGGCAGGATGCGGATGAGCGCAACGTCTCCGACCGGATCCAGTCCCACGACGACTGCATGGTAGACGCAGCCGTCAGAAAGTCCGCATTTCATCCAGATCCCGCAAGGCTGTACGACGTGGAAGTTGGTCAGAACGAAACCGTCGTCCGAGATCAGAACTCCTGAACCTCCGGAACTGCCGTCTCGCGGATAGATCGCGACCAAAGAAGGAGTCAGTCGCTCAAGGAGCCGGATTTGGGCACTTTCCTCTTCCTTGAGCAGCGCCAGCGCAGTACTTTTGGCCGATCCGGTACTCGGTACGGACGCAGTTTCTCCAAAACTCGCCCCCGCAAACGGAAATGAGGCCAAAATCAGAAAGAGAAACGGCAAAATGCCGGAAAAAAACGGTCTGCGTTTCATCGACAGGATACCTCGGCAAAAATCGGACAAAACTTTGATCTGCTCTTCTACTTAATGGTACTCAAATTCATCGTACTCGAAATTTCCCAAAAGTCTCTCATCGCGAGACGGGAATGCGAAGGAAATCGCTCTCCTCCAGACCGCACCGTTCGATCATTTGGAACCATCGGTCCATCGGGATCTCTTCCTCGCCGAAATTGTTCGTTCCGACCGCGAATTTCGCACCGGCTTTTTTAGCCATTCGGATGAAATTTTCGCTCGGAAACGCAGAACCGGCCTGAATTTCCAGCGCGACTCCCTTTTTCACTGCAAGCTCGATCACCGCCGTCATACGTTCTTCCGTCCAGAAATGCTCGTAACGGTCCGCGAGCTGTTTCGGAAGGTATGTGGGATTGGCTAAGATCGTGATCGGCTCGCCGAGGACCTGCATCGTGTGGGCAAAGTAACGCTCCATCCACACTTCCTCATCGTCGATGACGTACTTCTCCGACTGCCAGAGACGTACAGGACGCCCCTGCGCATCGTTCATGATCATCGTGTCGGCTAGCACGAAATCCAGCTGCTCAAGCACTTCCGGACTGAAGTAGGTGAACCAGTCGCGGTCATTGACCTGCATGCCGATCGGAATGCGGACGTTTTCCTTTTCCATTTCCTGGCGATTAAAGGAAATGAATGCCTGGAGGGACGCATCATTGCACAGCGGCCATTCCCGACCGGAATTTTCAAGGACCGCGGATCCAATGCCGATGAGCTTTTGCCGTGCGATCGCCTTCCCGGTCGTCATACCTCCGCGAAGGTGAATGTGGCAGTCCATCAGTGGAAACGGAGTCTTGACCGGAGTGAATTGCGGGCCGGTCTGCGTGACCGGGTGCCAGTCGTTTTGTTCGCAGTCTGTACCGGAGCCGTACACAGAGTTCTGTGCGGAAAGCGTTCCTGCTCCAAGGACGAAAAATGCCAAAAACGCGGACACCGCGAAAACGAAACACGATTTTAGTTTCGGGAAATTGCTTTTCATGTTGGACCTTTCTCTCCGAGTGGAGGGTTGGTTGGCGGGATGTTTGTGTGTGGGATTTTAGTCAGGAAGTTTTGAGGCTTTCATGATTTTGAGCGTCTGCGTCTTTTTTTGGGCGCAGTCTCCTTTACCTCGGAAACGGCTGCACCGACCTGTTCGCGTAATTTCGAGATCCGGTCACGGAGCGCGGCGGCACGCTCGAATTCTAGTTTCTCGGCCGCTTCCATCATCTCGGCTTCCAGTTCCGAAATGTACTGCTCCGTAATGATCTGATCTTCGTCCTTTCGTCCGATCGCGGCATTGGCGTGCCGGAACGCTTCCGCTTCCTTTTCGATCCCAAGGTGAATGTTCTTTCGGATCGTTTGGGGCGTGATGCCGTGCTCCTCATTGAACCGATCCTGGAGTTCACGGCGTCGGGCCGTCTCGTCGATGGCGTGGCGCATGGCTTCCGTGATCTTGTCGGCGTAGAGGATGACTTTTGCGTTGACGTTTCGTGCACTTCGTCCGATCGTCTGCATGAGCGACGTTTCGCTGCGCAAAAATCCTTCTTTGTCCGCGTCCAGAATGGCGACCAGTGAGACTTCCGGCAGGTCCAGGCCTTCACGCAGGAGATTCACACCGACGAGAACGTCAAATTTCCCCTCGCGCAGTTCCCGCAGCAGTTCCACACGCTCGAAGGCGTCCAGTTCGCTATGGAGCCACTTGCACCGAACGTTCTTTTTCAGGAAATAGTCGGAAAGATCTTCCGCGAGCCGTTTCGTCAGCGTCGTGACCAGTACGCGCTCGCCTTTTGCCGCACGTTCGCGGACCTGTTCCAGAAGATGTGGCACCTGCCCTGGCGAGGCCATCGTGGAAACGGCAGACTTTCCGGCTTCACATGCCGTCGCGGGGACCACTTCTATGACGGGATCCAGAAGGCCCGTTGGACGAATGATCTGCTCCACGTACCGTCCCTGCGTCTGCGCCAGCTCGTACGGTCCAGGTGTCGCAGAAACGTAGATGACCTGATTTACGCGTTCTTCCCATTCATCAAAGGTCAGCGGCCGATTGTCCATCGCGCTGGGAAGACGGAATCCGTGCTCAACGAGCGTTTTTTTTCGATTTCGGTCTGCCGTCTGCATCCCGCGGATCTGGGGAACCGTCACGTGGGATTCGTCCACGAAAAGAAGATAGTCGTCCGGGAAAAAACTGAAAAGCGTATCCGGCGCACTTCCCGGTTCCCGGCCGGAAAGCGGCTGACTATAGTTCTCGACTCCGGGACAGTAGCCGACCTGCTGAAGCATTTCCATATCGTAGCGTGTACGTGCTGAAAGACGCTGCGCCTCCAGCAGTTTCCCCTGATCCTTAAAGTACTCAAGCTGCGCGGCAAGCTCACGGCGGATCTTTACGAGTGCGTCTTCGATCTTTTCTTCCGGGAGGACGAAATGTTTCGCGGGATAGATGCTCAGCGTCTTGAGCCGCTCACAGACCTCTCCTGAAGTTGGATCGATGATGGAGATCTGCTCCACTGTATCCCCCCAGAATTCGACGCGGAATGCAAATTCTTCGTACGTCGGAAAGATCTCCACGCAATCGCCGCGCGCACGGAATTTCCCGGAATCGAGGTCCGTGTCGTTACGCTCGTACTGGATCTCCACGAGTTTTGCAAGGAAATCGTCCCGATCCAGAATGTCATCTACCGAAAGGGTGAAGACCATTTTTTTGTAATCGCTCGGAGAACCCAGACCGTAAATGGACGAAACGCTCGCCACGACGATCACGTCGCGCCGGCTCACCAGCGCGCTGGTCGTCGCAAGACGTAACCGGTCGATCTCCTGATTCACTGCCGCGTCTTTCTCAATGTAAATGTCGCGTTGCGGAATGTAGGCTTCCGGCTGATAGTAGTCGTAGTAGCTGACGAAATACGTGACGGCATTGTGCGGAAAAAACTGCTTGAATTCAGAAAAAAGCTGTGCCGCCAGCGTTTTGTTATGCGACATGACGAGCGTCGGGCGCTGGATCTGCTGGATGATGTTCGCCATCGTAAACGTCTTTCCGGAACCGGTGACGCCCATGAGATTTTGGACTTTTTCACCGGCACGGATCCCGTCCACGAGCTTCTGGATCGCTTGCGGCTGGTCGCCGGAGGGCTGGAATGGGGAAACGAGCTGAAATTCTGGCATGGAACAGTTTTTAAAATTAAATGCGGCCTAAAAATGCGGGACACTTTCTGGACAACCGGAACGTTTTTCAGTATAGCACAAAAGGCCTTTTGATGCTAGTCCCTGAACGGTAAATTTTGAAAATTCCTTTGGAAAATTTGGAACAGTCTGCGTATTTCCTTCTGCGGTCAGTGTGCCGCACTTAGAAAAACGGCGTCAGATAAATTCTGCGTACAGTTTTTCTTTCAGGTGGAAATAGCGCCATGAGATCAGCAGGCAAAGGACCGAAAAGACTGCCGAATAGAGCAGAAATCCCGGATGCCATTCCAGCACGCCCTGCGCATCGTAAAGCGGCTGAAGGAGATCGTGTCCGCGAACGATGGAAAGACGCAGTCCCTCCAGAAGCGGAGCGACCGGATTCAGCAGCATGATCGGGGAGAGTTTCGGTCCGAGCTGATTTACTTCAAAGAAGATCGGCGTGAAGAACATTCCGAAGCTGGTGAAGACCGACAGAATGTACTTGACGTCTCGGTAAAAGACCATTGCGCAGCTGAGAAACATTCCGATCCCCAGTGCCGTGCATGCCAGCAGGATGACGAGGAGCGGGATCCAGAGAAGATTCCACGTCCAGCAGACCGCTCCGACGGAAACGAGCAGACACGCTAAAACGAGACTGCCTATGAAGGAGTCAAAAAACTGAACGAGCATTCCTGAAACGATGATGGCCTCTCGCGGAAAGTAGATCTTCGTGATCAGGTTGATGTTTCCCAGCAGAGAATTTGCCCCATTATTCAGGATCCCGAGGAAAAAAGCCCAGCCAAGCGCCTTGACGCTCATGCCGGTGAATGTGCCGAGTTCCAGCGGCTGTCCTGCGATCGTCGCCATGACGAATTTCAAGACGCTCCCGCTGAAAACGACCATCACCGGCACAAAAATGGCCCACAGGATCCCCATGACCGCCTGTTTGTAGCGAAGACGAAGATCCCGAAGGAGCATTTGCCAGATCAGATCACGGAATCCGAGAAGCTCCGTGAACATCCAGATCCAGTCCTGCAAAATCGTCCGTTCCTGGGCATTTTCTGTCGGTTGGGGAATGGTTTCCGTGTTCTTTACGGTTTCCTGAACGCCCATTTGCCTGATCCTTTCTTTTGTGGCCTTCCCTGATCGACTTTTGTCCTTTCGGCAGCTTTTATGTCGTTTTATGTCGTTTTATGTCGTTTTATTCGAACTTATTCGACGCGTTCGACGACACTCTGACGGTGAGCAGTGAGTCCCTCTTTCGTCGCAACGACGCGGATGTCTTCAGCCATGGCTTTCAGACCGTCATGGTCAAAATAGAGGACGCTGTGCGAGCGTAGGAAGTCGTTCGCGCAAAGTCCGTGCGCAAAACGAGCCGTCCCGCTGGTCGGAAGTACGTGCGACGGCCCCGCAGCATAGTCGCCAACCGCTACTGGAGTGAAATTGCCAAGGAAAACGGCTCCCGCATTGAAGATCTTTTCCTCAAGATCCGCAGCCGACTCCGTCGCAATGTGCAGATGCTCCGGAGCGATCTGGTCAGTCAGAGCGCAGACTTCATCGACGTCTTTTGCCAAGATGACCGCTCCGTAGGTCTCCAGTGCCGTCCGTGCGAGCTCGCCGCGTTCGAGACGGTTCAACTCGTCATTGAGCGTTGCGACTGCGTTTTCAAGGACTTCCCGCTGATGCCCGATGAGGATACTTGCTCCGGGAGAATGTTCTGCCTGTGCGATGAGATCCAGAGCTGTGAAGCGCGTGTCTGTCGTTTCATCCACGATGACTACGACTTCACTTGGGCCTGCGATCGAGTCGATGTCTACGTTGCCGTAGACGAATTTTTTGGCCAGTGCGACAAAAAGGTTTCCGGGACCAACGATTTTATTGACGCGCGGAAGTCCTTCCACTCCGTACGCCATTGCCGCGACTGCCTGTGCGCCTCCGACGCGGTAAACTTCCCGAACGCCGATCTCCCAGCAGACGGCGAGCATGTCGGCATTGAAGGCTCCGTTTGCCGTAGGAGGCGCCACGACCGCGATCTCCTGCACACCAGCCACCATTGCCGGAACTGCCGTCATGAGAACAGTAGACGGATACGCAGCCGCACCGCCTGGAACACAGATCCCAATGCGCTTCATGGGACGGTAGCGCTGACGCAGGACGCCATGCTCACGCGGAACTTCCACATCTTCGGGAATGAGTGCCGTCTGGAAGGCGACGATATTCTCCTTAATGTTCCGAACTGCCTGAATGAGTGCCGGGTCGGCTTCACGGTGTGCGCGCTCAAGTTCCTCGGCCGGTACGCGCAGTTCTTCCGGTTTCAGGTCTGCACCATCGATCCTTTTGGAGTAGTCGAGGACCGCCTCAAGTCCCTTTTCTTCCACGTCGCGGCAGATCCGTTCGACAACCTGCTGCGGAGAGAGAGCTTCTCCGAAGATCTCGATCGTTTTTTTCCGACCCGCTTCCGAAACGACGTCTCCTTTCGGACTGAGCATTTTGCGCAGCTGCGTCATCTGCGCCGAAATGTCATCTTTCGCACTATCGAACCACGCGATATTCAAATTCGGACACGCACACATAAAAACCTCCGTCCCGAAAAGTTCCGTAAAACGTTTTACTCACTTTGGCCGCGAACAGTCACAGACTGCGAACAGCCTTACACATGCTATTTTAACGTTTCCTTAAATTTCTTCAAGCCCCCCCCCGCAGGCAATGGCCTCAAGGAAACGTTCGATTTTCTCATACTTTTGCTTTCTTTGGGGTACTCTTTCCGCTTTGGGGGCCAGAACAAGTCGCGAGGAAGCGTCCCGATCTGCATGCCGAAGCAGCCGTTCTTTTGAAAAAATCCTTCCGTGAAGACCGCAAATGGCAAAGAGAGTGATAAATTTCGAAAAAATCCGCGGTCAGACACTTGACAAAATCGAAAAATTTGGTAAAATAAAGTCGTGTTTTTTTGTTTTTCTTTTCTTTTATACTCCTTTCAAAATCGGAAAGTGGTGAAACGTGGCGGAAAAAAATAAAATATCAGCGATTCGAAATATCGGGATCGCGGCACATATCGATTCGGGAAAAACGACCCTTAGTGAACGGATCCTCTTCTATGGCGGACGCATTCACCGTATGAATGAGATTGCCGAAGGCGCCGGCGCAACGATGGACTCTATGGAATTGGAGCGTGAGCGCGGGATCACTATTCAAAGTGCCGCCACGACGGTCCACTGGAAGGAACGGCAGATCAACCTCATCGACACGCCTGGTCACGTGGACTTTACTGTGGAAGTTGAGCGTTCCCTGCGTGTTTTGGACGGTGCTGTGCTCGTACTTTGTGCTGTTGGCGGAGTTCAGCCGCAGTCACTGACGATCGACCGTCAGATGCGCCGATACAAGGTCCCGCGTTTGGCTTTCATCAACAAAATGGACCGTACTGGAGCGAACCCGTTTGAAGTCGTGCGGCAGCTGGATGAGCGTCTTGCGTGCAATCCTGTCATGATGCAGTACCCGATCGGCCGCGAACACGATTTTGAAGGTGTGGTGGATCTCATTACCCGTGAAGCCATTTATTTTGACGGCGCGAACGGCGAAGTCATTCGAAAGGAAGCATGCCCGGAAATTTTGAAGGAAGCGGTGGAAGAGTATCGAAACCGAATGCTCGAGGCCCTTTCGATGTACAGTGATGAGATCCTCGAGCTGCTTTTGAGCGCGGAAGAGGAAAAAATCACCGACGAAATGATCCGCCAGGTCGTGCGCAATGCGGCGCAGGCTGGACTTATGACTCCCGTTTTTATGGGAACTGCGTACCGAAATAAAGGGGTCCAGCCTCTTTTGGACGGGATCGTCGAGTATCTTCCCAGTCCGTGCGACACGACGCCGACTGCGCTGGAATTTGAGGAACCGCACCGTGAGATCACGCTGACTCCGGATTCTTCGCTTCCCACGGTCGCGATGGCGTTTAAAATCGTTGAGGATCTTTATGGTACGCTGGTCTTCATGCGTATTTATCAGGGGTCGTTTAAAAAAGGCGAGCAGTACTACAATCAGCGGACCGGGGCGCGCGAGCGTTTTGGACGCATCGTACGCATTCACGCTGATGAACGTCAGGAGATCGAAGAAGCCGGTGCCGGCGAGATCGTTGCTGTCATGGGTTTGGACTGCGCCAGCGGCGATACGTTCTGCAGTGAGTATCCTGCCTGCACGCTCCAGAGCATGTACGTTCCGGAACCGGTCATTCAGGTCGCTATCAGTCCGAAAGAACGCGGGGACGCAAACCGGCTTGGAAAAGCGCTTCAGCGTTTCCGCCGTGAAGACCCAACGCTCGTCATCTCCAGCGACAAAGAGACGTCTGAGACCATTATGTCCGGTATGGGCGAACTCCATCTTGAGGTGTATATTGAGCGTATCCGCCGTGAATACAAAGTGGAGGTCGAGGTCAGCAATCCGCGCGTCAACTACCGCGAAGCTCCGACTCAGCCCTGTTCTTTTGACTATCGATACAAGAAACAGACCGGCGGTTCTGGACAGTTTGCGCACATTGTCGGCGAGATCCGGCCTCTTCCGGAAGAGGGAACGGACGAATTCTTCCTCTTTGAGGAAAAGATCGTTGGCGGGCGCATTCCGCGTCAGTACATTCCGGCCATCGAAAAAGGGGTGCGTAAATCACTGGAAAAAGGTCCCGTCGCTGGTTTCCCGATCGTGAATATGCACTATCTCGTGAATGACGGCTCCTACCATGAAGTCGACAGTTCCGACATGTCGTTCCAGATCTGCGCTCAGGCGACCATCCGCGAGTACTTCAACAAAACGAAACCGTGCCTTCTGGAGCCGGTCATGAAGATCGCGATCGAGTGTCCGCAGAATTTCCAGGGATCGGTCGTCGGGGACCTTTCCCAGCGCCGCGGAGTCATCATGAATACGGAAATGGTCCAGGGATCCGTCCGGATCGAAGGGGAAGTGCCGCTTTCTGAGACCTTCGGATACATGACGGACCTGCGCAGCATCACGCAGGGGCAGGGGACATTCCTTCTTATGTTCTCGCGCTACAAACCGCTGCCGGCGTATCTGCAGGAAGAAGTCATCCTGGAACGTAAAAAGCAGCTTCAGGGAAAATAGTTCCAGTTTCAGGGAAATTTGGGTTTCTCTGGACGTTTGATCAAAAACGCCGTTTTCTTTTTTTACGGAAGACGGTGTTTTTTTTTATGTTTTTGACCCGCCGAGTCTGGAAACGGAGCTTATTTTCCGTCCTGTGTCACGCCTGGACCTGAAATGCGGCTGAACTGCTGCGGCGGATAGGGCGTCAGCCGAATGAAAGTACCGACTTCTTCCTGAATGCTTTCCACGTGTGAGATCAGTCCGATGAGTTTCCGGCCTTTCTTTTTCGCATCCGCATGGTATCTTGAGAGTGCGTCCAGAGCTTCTTTTAATGAATCTTGGGAAAGTGATCCGAATCCTTCATCGATAAAGAAAGAGTTGATCTCCACATTACGGCTCGCAAGCCGGGTCAGTCCCAATGCGAGCGCGAGGCTGAGGATGAACGTCTCGCCGCCCGACAGACTTTCCGGTTTTCTGACGCTCTGTTCGTGCATACAGTCGATGATCTGGAGGACCGTTGATTCCTCTGGGTGCATCCGAAGCAGGTAACGCGGATTGAGCTGCTGGAGATGGATGTTCGCAAAATGAACTAGTCGGTTAAATGTGAATCCTTGTACAAAATTTACAAAAGAATCAGATCTTCTCTTGTGCGCAGGGTACAGAACGTTCATCAGCTCCCGCCAGCGCTGTGTTTCGGACGTAAGAGATTTTAGTTTTTCATTCAGACGTCCTCTCTGTTCCTCTGCATCTTTTTGCTGCACAAAGATCTGTTCCAGGATCCCCATTTGCTTCAGATTTTCGTCTGCTTCCTCCTTCAGTCGTTCCTGTTCTTGGTCAAGTTCCTCTTTTGTTTTATCGGAGGGAGCTTGACCGCCGAAAGAATCAAATTCCTGCTGATTTTGTTTCGCTCGGCCAGTCAGTTCGCTCTTCTTTTCGTGTATTTTCTGCATTTCGGATTCCAGGATCTGCCGTTCTTCTTCCGGCAAGACTGCGCGGAGAAGTTCTTCTTCATCCGCAAAACGTTCTTCCTGGATCCGTGCTGTCAGTTGCGCGTGAAGCCGTTCTGCGGTTTGAGTCCCCTGCTGTATGGACTTTTCAAGGTTCTGTACGTTGGCATCTGCCCGAGTGTACATTTGCCGCTTTTTTTCGAGGTTTTCTGAAATTTCACGAAAAATATTTTGTAGCTTTTCGTATTTGAGCCTGACGTCTTCCTCCCAAACTGTCGCATCAAACGCCGTTTCTGAATTTTCCCAATTTAGTTTCGTGCCGGAAAATTTTGCTTTCAGCTGGTTCAAAGACTCAGTACGCCGCGCATTTCGGAGTCGGAATTCGTTTCGGCACGTTTCCAAAAGTTCGTTCTGTTCATTTTGCGCATTTTGAGCGCGTTCAAATTCGAGTTTCGCCGCCTCTTTTTCACGTTTCTGGCGTTCCAGTTCCACAGTCAGAGCTCGAATCAGCTCCCACGCTCCATACATTTGTTCCAAATTGGTCTGAACATTTTTCCAAATATCTAGGATTTTCGCAGTTTCGTGTTCCCTCCGCTCTTCTTCGGCGTTTCTCCAAACACACGGTATGCTCGTGAGGATGTCTGCCTGAAGTGCAGGGATCTTTTCCGCAAGATCTTTCTGAATTTGGCGTTGTTCCGCCTCCGAGTACTCGACACGCTCCCGTGATCCTGTCAACACATTTTCCGCTTTATGGAAAAGGGTCTCTTTTTCTTTCAGGAGTTCTTCGGCCTGCGTGTATCGGTTCTGAGCTTTCGTCAGTTCGTCAGTGATCGTCAGCCGTCTTTCTTCTGCCTCCTCACTTTTTTGATGTTCCCGGCGGAGAAACTCGCTGGCCATTTCCAGAAATTGCCGGCAAGTGCACTCTTCCAGTATGTCCGCGAGTTCTGGGGTTGACGCAGTTGCCATTGCTGTACTTGCAGCCGTTTCCGTACTTGCAGCCGCAGCCGATTTGTGGATCTCCAGCCACTCACGCCGGAGCGCATCCCAGATCTGATGAAGAGTTTCCTCGCATTTTTTCAGGGCAGTTTCGTTTCCGTCAAGTTGCGTTTCGCATCGGGTCTTTTCCTGCAGAAGTTCCTTTTCTTTATCTGCAGCAAGTTCTCGTGCATTCTCCATTTCAGTCAGTTCATTCTGTAGTTTTTTCAGTTCACTTTCTTCTTTTCTTCCATCATCCGGTCTGTTTAGTGCGTAGGGATGCACCAGAGCTCCGCACAAAGGGCATGGTTTTCCGTCGTGCAGGCAGCTGCGCATCGACTCGAATTCACGGATCGCTTTTGCTCCGGAAACGATTTCCCGTAAGGTCTCGATCTGCTCTCTAAGAGTACTGATGGCCGAATCGCAAGCCGCGCGGTTCTCTGCCGCATTTTTCGTTTCTGTGTCCAAGTGCGTTTTTCGGCTCTCAAGCTGTCCGCGTTCCTCCAGAAATTGAGTTCGGGCTTCAAGCGTGCTTTCAAACGCGTGGAGTTTTCCCTGAAGACGGGAATTTCGTTCGGAATCCCGAACGAGTTCCTTCTGCTGCTCGTGTACCGTGCGAAAAGCCTCTGAAAGTATCTCGATTTCTTTTCGAGCTGCCTGGAACTCTTCGGATGCCTGCTGCATTTTTTCCGCAGAATCTTTCAGAAGACGTTCCTTTTCCGCGAACTGTTGCTGAAGTTCCGCCACATTTTCATCCAGCCGGCTTAAATTTTGCAGTTGTTCCAAGAGGCTGGAGATCCTGAAATGAAAGGGATAAAATTCCGTTAGGATCGGCAGCTCTCCCGTTTCCTCCCATCGCTTCCACTCTTCCAGTCCGCCGTTTTTCACTGCCTGCTCACGCTGTTCCGCCAAACGGCATTCCGTTTCCTCAACTTTTTTCTCGAGGCCCTCAAAATCTTCTTTCTTTGCCCGCGTTTCCTCCTGAAGTTCACTCAATTTTTCCTTCAGGGAACTTCCGTCCTGTTTTAATTTTTCCAAAATCTCATCTGTTCCCCGGATCTCCAGCAGGATCGGCTGACTTTCCTGGATCAGATCCCCTAAAAGCTCTTTTGCAGTCTCTGCCTCCTTCTTTTCTTCTTCAAGCTGCGTGCATTCCAGACGCAAAGTCTCGCGCTCGTCCTTTCTGAGCGTTAGTTCGGACTGTTTTTCTTCCGTGTTTTGGCGTACGGCTAAAAGTTCCTTTCTCTGCGGCAGGATCCTTTCTGCGCGTTCTGCTTTCTCCAGTTTTTCCATTGACGGCAAAAATTTGTTTCTGTGAGCTTCCAGAGCATCCATTTCTTTTGCTGTTTGGCGAATTTTTTCCTGAAGTGTCTGCCACTGGTTCATTTGAGCGCGAAGTTTCTCCAGTTTCCGTATCTTCGCGTCCAGTTCGTTTTTCTTTTGCCCGCGCTGTTGCTGTTCCGCTCGTTTGGCCTCCAATTCCTCAGGGGACAACATGGGGACTTGCTCGAGTGAGGCGTTCATACTGTGGATCTCACTCTCAAGGTCTTTCACGATTTTTTGGCTTCGCGCGGCCAAATTTTCAAAATATCCTGTTCCGGTCAGTGTTTCGAGGATCGCGATCCGTTCAGAACGATCAGACGTCAAAAATTTCTCAAACTGAAACTGTGCGAGCATAGCAGACTGCGTGAACTGCTCAAAATTCAGCCCGACATACTCTTGAACGTACTTTTTGACCTCCTGCTTTTTGCGGGATCCGATCGTTCCATCGAGGGATTCAAATTCCATTTCCGACGGAGAAAATGGGGTCAGTGCATCCTTTCGTTTCGTTTTTCGATGACGCCATCTTGAAACGAAGCGTCCTTTGGCCGTTCGAAACGTGACTTCTGCAAGGCATACTTGCGTACCTTTACTCATGATCTCATTTTGGCTTCCTGAAAATTCCGCGAGTCTGGGAGTCCGTCCATACAATGCAAGGCAGATCGCGTCCATGATGGTGCTCTTTCCGGCACCGTTCGGTCCCATGATGGCAAAGATCCCCTCCTCGTAGTCCGGATGAGTGAAGTCGATCGTCCACTTCCCCTTCAGCGAAGCCAGATTTTGCAGATGGATCTTTTCAATGAACATGAATTTCCCTTTCTTCATTTACGTTTGCTCATTTTCGTGCCGTACCGTACAGACCGCCCTCGATTTTCGGCGTACGGTACGGCTGCACTGCAGTTTCTTGGGGGGATTCAGAGGCCCTTTTTTTCTGCCGCAGCGTTTTCAGTTTTAGTGTATTTTGTCTCCGCATTTTCGATCTTCTCATCCATCCCGCTTGCCGATTCCGCCTGAAACCGCTCCAGAAGTTCACGGAACGTTTCCCGTAAGCGTTCCCAGGCGTCTTCTGGAAGATTGGAATGACGCGCTTCCAGAAATCGGTCGAAAAGCTCCGTTTCCGTTAGATCCTGAACGTCTTCATGCAGGGAGAGCGTCCCGCCTCCAGAATTCCTTTTGGCTGTCCGATTCTCAAAATGCACGAGCTGGAGGTGCGGCAGTCCCTGGAAGAGTTCATCGATCTGCTCCCGTAGTCCCAGATCGTATTTTTCTCCCGTAAAGACGGCTTTCACCCAGATCTTCGGTTCTTCTTCCGGAAGTGCGCGTGCTGCGGAACGGATCTCCTCAAAATCACCGCACAAAACTTTCAGCGTCTGAAACACTGGGATCTCTAGTTCACGGAACTGAAATGCCTCATTCGATCCTTCCGTCTTGGGCTCATGCTTCGAGATCGTTTTCGCGGAATTGTGCGTTTCGAGAAGTACGACCTTCTTTGGTTTGCCGATCTCTGAAAATCCCATTGGTATGGGAGAACCGGAGTAGCGCACATTCTCCCTCCCGCCTGCGAGTTGGGGAACGTGAAGATGTCCAAGCGCCACGTAGTCTAATTCCTCCGGAAAGTCTTGGACCGGAAACTGCTCCAGCGTGCCAACGTAGATCGGTCGGACTCCATCCTCTTCAAGTGTTTTTCCTTGCGACACAAAAAGATGCCCGGTCGCCAAAAGCGGCAATTTACGCGAGACGGCTCGGTTTCTTTCCTCGGGAGTTTTTGAAGAGAGGGACTTCACCCATTCCGGCGTTTCCTTCAAGAGGAGTTCTTCACGGAGCGCAACGGCCTCCTGAGTCAATTTTCGATAAAAATTTCGGATCCCCGTCAGTACAGTTTCCGCCAGACTTCTCCTTTCCGCAGGCTCTTGCTCTCCATCAGAACGCACCTTTTCAGGGGCCGTTGAGTTCATTTCGTCCGTGAAGGACGGCTCTGCGAATTTGATGATGCACTGTTCGTCAAGTCCCGCAAATAGAGGCAGATCCTCCCAAGACTCCACTTCCTCCAGACCCGCCGATTTGCTTGCGTTCCTTCTCTGCGCTGCGTCGTTTGCTGCGTCGTTTGCTGCGTCGTTTGCTGCACGGTCTAACGTACTGTCGAACACGCCGTCTGTAAAGTTGCGGAGCCAAATTTCACGCAGAAAAGGGACTGCCAGCACGATGCAGCGGGTCTGTCCTTTGGCATCTTTCAGCGGGATGAGCATCTCACGCAGATCTTCCGTCGGCTGCGTCACCACATGGATCCCGAGGATCTCGAGAATGGGAGCGGACGCTTTCAAAAAGGAAGGGGAATCGTGGTTTCCGGCAGTTACGATGACCGTTCGGCACTGGGATCTCCCGTTCAAAACGTCAAGGTGCAGTTCGCGCAGAAATTGCGTGTAGCGTCGGCAGGCTGCGTTTCCCGGTATTCCGGAATCAAAAACGTCGCCCGCGACGATCAGTGCATCGACGCTCTCCGATACGATCGTCTCGCGGAGCCACTGAAAAAAAAGCGCGTGCTCCGGTGCTCTGGAATTTTGCTCCAGTTTAGCGTCTAAATGCCAGTCTGAAGTATGGAGGATCTTCATCCAAAATCCTTTCAAATGATTAAAAATCGTTTTGTGGGGGGCGTGTGCCTAAACTGAAAAGCGGCAAACGGGCACTTTGCACGCTCGCCGCTTCGCAGCTCATCCGGTAAACTCATCCGGTAAACTCATCCGGTAAACTCATCCGGTAAACTCATCCGGTAAACTCATCCGGTAAACTCATCCGGTAAACTCATCCGGTAAACTCATCCGGTAAACTCATCCGGTAAACTCATCCGGAATCAGCTGTTTTGCTCTGATCTTGCTTTTCCAAACGGAAGAAAAGCACAGAAGACTGCGAGGCTGGTGATGACCGGGTAGAAAAGGAGCGCTCCCATCGTCGCACTCTTCATAGCGAGTATCCAGCCCCCGTCCGGTTCGTTCCAGGCTGGGTAGATGCCGAATTCCAGGCAGAGAAAGACGGCGATCCCGGCGAGTACGGAGAAGTTTGCCGCCATCGTCCGGCATCGGTCAAAAGCCGGAAGCAGGCCAAGGATCAGAGGTACGGAGATTGGTCCCAGAAGGCCGGAGAACCACTTCACCACGAGTCCGACCACGCCGCCGAAAACGTCTCCGTAGAACGCGATGAGGACCGTTAGCGACGTGAAGACCAAGGCGACCGTCCGTGCAAACCAAAGCGGCGTTTGGCCGTCATTGGTCAGGATCTTGCGGGAAAAGCACGGCGCAATGTCGCGTGCGATGACACTGGCTACGGCATTGCAGTCTCCGGCGATCGTGGAGATGCTGGCTGCGAACATGGACGCGAGAATGATCCCGACGAAGCCGGCCGGGAGCATTTTATGGGCCATTATTGTGTAAACGGAACTCATTTCCTCTTGTTCGAGACCTGGGCAAATGATCGGTGCAGCCCACATCGGCGCAAAGATCACCAGCGGCCAAATGAAGTAAAGAATTCCTGAAAAAATCGCACTTCTACGTGCCTGGGCACCGTTGGGAGCTGCCATGAAACGAAGTCCCGCACCCCAGTTTCCGCCCGAGCAGCCAAAGAAGATCGCGAGCCAGAACCCGATGGCGAAAAGAAGGTTACACTCAGTACTCAGTGGTGAAAAATGGCCTGCAAGCGCCTCGTGATCCCACATCGTGAAGTAGTTGACTCCGTGCTGCTGCTGCGTGAGAGCTTGGAAAACGTAAATGAACATCAGGATCCCGCCGGTAAGCTGAACGAGGAACTGAAAAACGTCGTTTCGCGTACTTGCAAAGAAACCGCCCAGCGTGTTGTATACGAGGCCGACGATCCCGGTCACCAGAACGCCGTATCCGAGCGGAACCCCCGCAAATCCCTTCAATATGAGTGCCATTGCGACGGTTTTTCCAGCAAGATCAAGCAGCTTTAGCAGGACGCCGCTCCAGACGATGATCTGCTGGGTACTTAGACCGTAACGGATCGCCAGATACTCGGTCGGAGACTGAACTCCAAATTTCTGCCGAACTTCCGACCATTTTGGTGCGATGAACAGACCGCAGAGGACACACGAGACTGCGAATCCAAGCGCCCACCAAACGTAAAGCGAAAAGCCGTCCCGATATGCGTACATTGCCCAGGCGGTGAAGACGACGGCACTGTAGCCGCCGACGTGATGCGAGATCCCGCCGATCCACCAAGGCAGTTTCCCGCCGCCGACGAAATAGTCGCCGCTGGCGCGGACACGCAGAGTTGAGTAAATGCCAATGGCGATGAGCGTCAGAAAAAAAAGACCAAGCATGCACCAGTCAAGCCAGTGCATCGTATGAAGCCATGAAAAATCCATCAACATTCTCCTGAAATTTTGGAAAGGCGGGAATCGGATACGTTCTTTTCATGCAGTATAACAGATTTCATTCTTTTTCGCAAGATTCGGAATTTAAAAAATCTGCAAAAAAATCAGATTTCCATCAAAAAAGCCCCTCTGAAACGCGCTGTCACGCACATTCAGAGAGGCCTGTCTCACTCAGGAGGACCTAAATCCCTATTGAAATTTCAGATCGTAGATCACCACGGCATCCAGACGCCAGGTTTCGCGATGGCGTACACTTCGCCATTGATGATCTGATCTTCCGGAAGCGGTTTGACCGGAGCTTCACTCTGCATAGTGAGCTGGTCGTGATTTTCGTAGATCATGTCGGCTTTGCCGTTTTTCACAGCGTCGTCCCATTTAATGATCTTGCCGGAGTAGCTTGCCATACGGCCAATGACTGCGGTCATGGAGCTGTACGCGCCAATGTAGGCTTCATTGTACTTCGCGCCGGTCTTGATGGCTTCGATCAGGTCCGTGTGCTCCTGCTGGTAGGGACCGCGTCCTCCGCCGCGAGAGGAAACACTTCCGGATCCCTTCGTACCGTGAGCAGCTTCGGAGACGTTGCTCCACGTGTTCGGCTGGTGACGGCACTGGGAGAACATTTTACGACCGTCCGCATAGGTGAATTCGCAGAAGTGGTGGTCGAAAATTTCGCCGAAACGTCCGTTGAACTTACGGACTTCACGACCGCCCATAGCGTTGACTTCCACCGGGTGAGCGTACTTTTCGAACATATCGGCATTCGGGTCGGTGACGGTCATGACCCAGTTGCCAATGTCGATATTGTGCACGTGCTGTTCGCAGATGTTGTCACCGCAGAGCCAGTTGAAGTAGTACCAGTTACGCATCTGGTATTCCATTTCAGTCCATTGGGGCTGACGGTCGCGGACCCAGACACCGCCGCCGTTCCAGTAAACGCGGGTGTAGAGAATATCGCCGTACTTGCCGTCAACGATCTCACGGATACCGTTGAGGTAGGACTGTTGATGGTGACGCTGGAGACCGACACCGACTTTCAGACCTTTGGCGTCCGCCATTTTGGCAGCTTCGATCAGCATATTGAAACCGGGAGCGTCGACGCAGCACGGTTTTTCCATGAAGACGTTCTTGCCGGCTTCGATGGCAGCCTTGAAGTGGATCGGGCGGAATCCCGGCGGGGTGGCGATGATCACGTACTGCGCTTCGGCGATGGCCAGAACTTTGCGATACGCATCGAATCCCCAGAATACTTTATCTTCGGCAACTTTGAACTGACTAGCGGCACCTCTCGCGTTGTCCTCAAACGCGTCCGCGACAGCGATAATTTCCGTATTTTCATTCTGAAGGAAGTCGTTCCCGGCACCTTTGCCACGTCCGCCGCATCCAATCAGGACGGCTTTGATCTTGTCGCTGCCTTCAGCGTGGGCACTGCGGGCAACAAATCCGCTCACTGCGGCAGAACCGGCGACGATACCGGAAGTCTTCAGAAAATTACGACGGTTGGTCTGAGTCATTCTTGCTCTCCTTAAAAATTAAATATCGATCCATCCCCATTCAGAACGGACCTCAGGAAGGAAAATTTTTGGCGGGAGCGGCATACACCGCCTGCACATTTTCTATTATGCGTCAAAATACCCGTTTTTGTCAAGAGGTGGGACGGTTTTTTTCACAAAAAAAGTCAAAATTTTCCAAAAAAATCTCCAAATGAACATTTTTTCGAGTTTCTTCGGGAATTTTTTGAGCTCCCGCCCTCACTTCCGAGCCGTACCCTCAAACACACATTCATCTCAGTGCGATCAGACGGTCCAGTTCCTCTTTCAGCTTTCCGAGGATCTCATCGTAGGGGAAACTCCCAAGCAGCGTCCCTTTCGACTTCAGATTCACCGCGTTCGGGCCGCACCAGAGGCCAAGGTCGGCGTGGTCCGTCTCTCCGGGGCCATTCACGCGGCAGCCCATCACGGCAATGGTGAGCGGGTAGGCTTTCGCGTACTGCGTCATTTCATGTACCTGCATCGCAAGTTCAACAAAACGTCCGTTCTGCACGCGTGAACAGCTCGGGCAGCTGATGATGTTCAGACCTTCGGACTTCCACCCTTCCGTGACGGTCCTGCGTCCGGCTGCGACGTCTTCGATCAGTGCGAGCCCGGCTTCGACCTCTTCCCGTTTTCTTTCGTTCGGCACGGTGAGCGAAATGCGGAGCGTGGCGCCGATCCCCTCAAAAAGAAGAGGCTCTAGGGCCGAACGGCTTTTGGCGATCCCGATGGGAGGAACTCCCGCTTCCGTCACGCCGAGGTGGATCGGCACTTCGGGAAATCGGGATGCAAAGAGACGGTTGATCTTCAGGACGTTCTGCGGATCGGAGTCTTTCAGAGAGACGCAGAAACGTTCGAATCCCAATTCCGCCATCCATGCTGTGTGCTCCAGTGCGCTCGCAAAAATGGGGTCCTCTTCTGCTTTTTTTGTCGGATCGATCGACCCGCAGTTGATCCCGATGCGCAGTGCGGTGTCGGTCTTTTTTGCAGTCTCGACGAGCCATCGAACTTTTTCACGCCACGGAATGTCCGTCTCCACATGATGCAAATGCCCTGGATTGTATCGGATCTTGGCGACGAACGGCGCGATCTTTTCCGCGACCCGGTAATTTTCCTGAAGGTCGACCGAGAGATTGATCTTTTCACGCAGAGGTGCGTTCAGTTCGCGGATCTTCCGGGAAAGTCGTTCGAGAGCCTCGGCATCATTCTGCGAATCGCACGCCACTCGTACGAGCTTCGCCCCTGCCTCCGTGAGCTGGATGACTTGTGCAAGCGTGGCGTCAACGTCCTGTGTCCGGGTCGCGCACATAGTCTGCACTGCGACGGGATGGGCTGCGCCGATCGAAAAGGAGCCGATTCGGACCTCCCGAGTCGGATTTCTTGGAATTGAACGGTCCATGGAATAAAATTTGCGTAAAAGTTCAATAAACGGGTAAAATTTGCCGATAATGTAAGTGTGAGGAAGTTGAAGTGCTTCGGTGAAACAGTTCGTCCCCGACACTCTTCCTCCATTTTACCTAAAAGTCAAAAGAAATCAAGGGTCGGAGATCCAAAAAAGGAGAAACTCTCCAAATTTCCGGCCGACTTTATCCTAAAAGAGGTCATTTCGTGAGTCAGGAAGTGAATGTACTTGCATTAACCAAAGGTTCGGAACGCTACATTTTCCTTTTCAATGAAGAACACCGTCCCGAAACATTTCGTACTTTTGCACGCTTTGCTTCTGATCCGGAACTTAGTTTTACGTGGTACGATGCTGCGATCATGAGCCGCAAGATCCGCCAGCGCGATTCCTCGGAGACCGTCAATCTGAATTCTATGGATTTCTAGTCCATCGGGTGGATGTCATGCACTCAAACTGTTCCGGTGTCGTTTTCGATTTTAACGGTACTCTGTTTTGGGATACTCCGCTTCATATCGATGCGTGGGTGGAATATTGCGCCATGCACTCCCTCACGCTGACGCTCGAAGATTTTTTTGCCAAGGTCTACGGCAAAACGAATGAAGATATTTTCGCTATCCTTTTCGACGGAAAACTTTCTCCGGAGACGGTGCAGAAGGAAGCGGAAGAAAAAGAGCGAATGTATCGCGAGATCTGTGTCCGAAAAGGGCAGGAGCTGGCACCGGGAGCGGAAGCGTTTCTGGATTCTCTGAAAGAAAGAGGCGTCCCGTTCACTATCGCAACGGCTTCACCGCAGGCAAATGTGGAATTCTTCTACGACTATGCACGTTTGGATCGATGGTTTCGTTTTGAAGATCTTGTGTGGCTGGACGGTACGGTCGTCGGAAAACCGGATCCTGCGATGTATCTGAAAGCGATGCGGATCATCGGAAAGAAACCGGAAGACGTGCTGATCTTCGAAGATTCACCGCCCGGGATCCAGGCCGCGATGGCCTCGAAGGCTGGCGAGGTGATCCTCGTAAACTCGGAGGAGCGCGACTACTCGCAGTATCCGTTTCGCGTGATCCGGGATTTCGCGGAAGTCGCTGATCTGGAGTTTCGGATATAAATTAAAAATTTTTTCCGCCCCCCCTTGCAGAAAATTTCAAATCTGGTATACTACACCAAAGATTAAGGGTGAGTAGGAAAGTTCTCCTTTTCCCCTTTGTCGGAGGATACGCGAATGGCTAGCAGGCTGACTCGAAATCAGTTGCCGGGAGACCGGTTGTGGGTTCGAATCCCATGTCCTCCGCTTGACTGGTTTATCTGGTTTACGTATTTTTTTCCGTGGTGCCGGGAGGCGGTGACGCTGATCGGGATCGTGTTGATGACGATTAGAAGCTAAGGGGGGTATCTGTTTATGCAGTACTTCTCCTCTTAGCTTTTGTTATTTCTTGAATTTTTTTCGACTCCCCTTGACAAAATCACATTTTGTTGTATCATGAAAGACGCATCATGTGTCAAATTTTATAAAAATCAGGAGAAGATCATGCAGCGTATTTTTTGGACGTTTGTTTGTCTATTTTTATGTGCGGCAACGGTTTGGGCGCAGCCTGAAGGCAGGCGTGGAGTGGGTGTGGTTCCGAAGGCGCATCGTTACGCGCTGCTCGTGGGGGTGAATACGTACCCTCGGCAGTTTCAGAGTCTTCAGTATTGCGAGGCGGACATGGAGGCGTTGGAGGAGGCGCTCCTTGCGATCGGATTTCAGCCTGAGAATATCGTTCGTCTTTCAACATCTTCGGACGACCCGTCTCTCCTTCCGACGCGCTCGAACATTCTCAAGCAGGCGCGCCTGTTGGCAGATCAGGCGGATCAGGGGAGCATGTTCGTCCTCGCGTTGAGCGGTCACGGGGCATGTTTGAACGACGAAAGCTATTTTTGTCCCATGGATGCGGTATACAATGACCTTTCGTCTCTGGTGAAACGGAGTGATCTGTACCAGATCGTGGAGGATTGCGAGGCGAAACAGAAACTGGTTTTCGTTGATGCATGCCGCGAGTCGCTGGTCGATTCCGGCTGGAAACCGCTTGGAGGGATACGTACGCTTGTGGATCCTGTCGGTATCGAGAATCCAGGTTTTTTCATCATATCGTCGTGCAAAACGGGCCAGTTCTCATGGGAGGACGCGGAGCTCAAGCATGGGGTTTTCACGTATTTTCTGGTGGAAGGTCTGAAAGGAAAAGCGGCTCAGAATGGGCAGATCAGTGTCCACAATCTGTTTTCGTATGTGAATCATGAAACGAAAACATACATTCGCTTGACGCGTCAGGAATCTCAGATCCCTCTCCTCCGCGGCGATGAAGAAGAGCTCGACGACTTCATCCTCGCGAAATTGGAGTCCGACTCCTCCTCTGTTCCTCCGCCCGTCTCAGGACCTGTCCCCCCTCCCGAACCGCCGAAACCTGCCGTCCGCACCGCCGGCGAACGCATGGTGAAGACCGTCGACGGCATCGAGTACGCGTTCCGCTGGTGTCCTCCGGGCACGTTCACGATGGGGAGTCCTTCCAGCGAGCCTGGTCGAGAAGATATCGAAACGCAGCACAGCGTGACGCTTACGCGTGGTTTCTGGATGCTTGAGACGGAAGTGACGCAGGCGATGTGGAAGAGTGTAATGGGTACGAGTATCCGTCAGCAGCGCGACAAGAGGGGTACGTTTGGGTCGTTGTACGGCGAAGGTTCGGATTATCCGATGTACTATGTGAGCTGGGAGGAGTGCCGATCTTTTTGTGAAAAGCTGTCGGAGAAACTTGGGCTGACTGTGAGTCTTCCAACGGAGGCGCAGTGGGAGTATGCGTGTCGTGCAGGTACGACGGGCGCGTATGCTGGGGATCTTGGTGAGATGGGCTGGTACAGTGACAACAGCGGAGATGAAACTCATCCATTAGGCCAAACTCATCCAGTAGGCCAAAAGAAGCCGAATGCGTGGGGACTTTACGACATGCACGGTAATGTGGAGGAGTGGTGCCAGGACAGCATCCGCTCGAGCCGAGTCAACCGCGGTGGCGGCTGGGTCAGCGACGCCCGGGACTGTCGCTCCGCGTACCGGTACTGGAATTTGCTGGACGATCGGGACGTCAACCTTGGCTTCCGCATTGTTCTGGCAGCTCCAGCCGCTTCCATTTCCGAACCGGTCCCCCCGCCCGGACCGACCGAGGAGTCAACGCCTGAGACAACACAGCTTTCAGAGTCGTCAGGCTCCTTCCATACCGCCGGCGAACGCATGGTGAAGACCGTCGACGGCATCGAGTACGCTTTCCGCTGGTGTCCTGCGGGCACGTTCACGATGGGGAGTCCAGAAGACGAGCCGGGCCGGTTTGATTACGAAACGCAGCACAGCGTGACGCTTACGCGTGGTTTCTGGATGCTTGAGACGGAAGTGACTCAGGCGATGTGGAAGAGTGTAATGGGCACGAGTATCCGTCAGCAGCGCGACAAGGCGGATACGTCTTGGCCGTTGAGTGGCGAAGGTTCGGACTATCCGATGTACTATGTGAGCTGGGAGGAGTGCCGATCTTTTTGCGAAAAGCTGTCGGAGAAACTTGGGCTGACGGTGAGTTTTCCAACAGAGGCGCAGTGGGAGTATGCGTGCCGGGCGGGCACGACGAGTGCGTATTCATTTGGTTCGAGTGGGTCTGATCTCTGGCGATACGGTAATTACTGCGAGGTCAGTAATACAGACGGTATTTTCTGGCATGATAAGGCACATAATGACGGTCACGACAAGACGGCCCCTGTGAAGAGTTACGCCCCGAACGCGTGGGGTCTTTACGACATGCACGGTAATGTGATGGAGTGGTGCCAGGACTGGTATGATGAAGATTACTACACCGAGTCGCCAACGAGCGACCCGACAGGCCCTAACAGCGGCTCGTGCCGAGTCTACCGCGGTGGCAGCTGGTTCAGCATCGCCCAGCTATGTCGCTCCGCGTACCGGATCAGGAGTGCGCCGGACGTTCGGCGCCACAACCTTGGCTTCCGCCCAGTTTTGGCCAGTCCAGTTCCGGAGGAATAGAGCGTAGCGCGGTAGGCGTCAGCAGCGCGAGGGCGAGGCGGAGCCGCCCGCGCAGCAGACGACACATCGCGTAGCGATCCGGCGAAAATTCCCCTCCCTTGGAGGGGTGCCCCTTAGGGGCGGGGGGGGCTGAAATGCCGAGTATCCCCAACCACTCCGTCTCGCTTCGCTCGCCGCCCCTCCGAGGGAGAGGAATTTCTTGAGAAGCGACGCGAGACGCGCCGCCTCCCCAAAGCGACGCGAGACGCGCCGCCTCCTAAAAGCGACGCGAGACGCGCCGCCTCCCAAAAGCAACGCGAGACGCACCGCCTCCCAAAAGCGACGCGAGACGCACCGCCTCCCAAAAGCGACGCGAGACGCGACGCCTCCTAAAAGCGACGCGAGACGTGCCGTCTCCCAAAAGCGATGCGAGACGCACCGCCTCCTAAAAGCGACGCGAGACGCGCCGCCTCCCAAAAGCGACGCGAGACGCGCCGCCTCCCAAAAGCGACGCGAGACGCGCCGCCTCCCAAAAGCGACGCGAGACGCGCCGCCTCCCAGAGCCGCCCCTCCGCGTACCGTGGCAGCGCCCCGGAAAATTTTACACAAAAATCTAAATTTCTTACCTTCCTTTGAAAGGGAGGGGGACCGCCGTAGGCGGTGAAAGGTTTTCGTGCCTTTTTTCGAGACGATGATAAAATGAAAAGATGTGGGATATGAAGTAAACCAAAATCTCAAAGGAGACAAAATGGATCGGCGTCAATTTCATTTTTTGTGTGCCTCTGCGGCATTCGGAGCGACTGCAGGAACGTGGGCCGTGAAGGTCAAAGCGGCTGAAAGTGATGGAGAGAAGGCCATTTCGCCAGAAGAGATGAATGCCGTTTATGAGGAAGTCAAGACACCGTTCAAGTACGGGATCGTGCTTGATGAACTCGGCGGGTATCTCGTTGATTCGCCCGGCATCTTCCGGAAAGACGGCAAGTGGTTCATGAGTTTCATCTCACAGACCCAAAAACTCGGCTACGAGACCTTCCTCGCGCAAAGCGACGACCTGTTGAAATGGGAATTCCTCGGCCCGCTCATGACATTCCGTGAAGAAGGCTGGGATGCGTGGCAGGCGGCGGCCTATCCGGCTCTCGTGGACACGCATTGGGGCGGAAGCTGTGCAATGCTGCCGTTCCAGAACAAATACTGGTACACGTACCTCGGCGGACACCAGAAAGGCTACGAGACCGACCCGCTTTCTATGGGAGTCGCGTGGACTGACGACCCAACGAAACCCGGCGAGCTGGTGCGCTATGAGCAGAATCCGATCATGACGCCGTCGGATCCCGATGCGCGCTGGTTCGAGAAACGGACGCTCTACAAAAGCAACGTGATCTGGGACCTGGAACGGACGCTCGGAAAGCAGTTCGTGATGTACTATAATGGGAAGACTGCGGGCGTCGAGCGTATCGGGATGGCCGTCTCGGACGATATGCTGCACTGGGAACGTTTCGGAGAGGACCCGGTCATCGATAATCAGCGCGGGATCTCCGGGGATCCGCAGGTCGTGAAGATCGGTGATCTGTGGGTCATGTTCTACTTCGGCGCGTTCTGGAAACCGAAGGCGTTCGACACGTTTGCCGTTTCGCGCGACCTCGTTCATTGGACGAAGTGGACCGGCCAGGATCTCATCGCTCCGACGGAACCGTGGGACGCGACCTTCGCGCACAAACCGTGGATGATCAAGCATGACGGCATCGTCTACCACTTCTACTGTGCCGTTGGAGACCGCGGACGCACGATCGCACTTGCGACGTCGAAGGAGCTCTAAGGCGGGTTGGCGTGTTTTCCTGAAATGGAAACGTAAAATACACAAAAAGACGCGATCGATCTCGAATATTTAGAGATCCATTTTGCGTCTTTTCGTGTATTTTGAAAATTTTGACGAAAAAGATGCGGAGCCGGAAAACGAAAATGACCGCCAGCAGGAACCTGCGTGAAATAAAGTCGGGGCAACGTATCTGATCCATGGCCCCCCTTTTTTGTTTTTGGAAAAAGGTCAAATCATGTTTTAGTGTGATCCCGATTTCGATCCTGGTTCTGCGTTCGTGCATGGTGCATTTGATTTAACGGTGTATTTTGCTTTTTTCCAGCGAGGAGGCTGCAAGAGAGACTATTTTATCCAGTTCATTTGCAGGATCTCTCCACCAGTCGGAACTCCAGATCCGGCAAAGTTTCCAACCGCGCGATCGGAGATACTTCTGGCGATGGTAATCGCGTTCTCGCACACCGGAAGAAGGTGAGTCAGCCCAACTGTCGCACTCGATTCCGAGAATGTACTTTTCCCCCTCTTTGAGAGCTAGGTCGATACGGTATTCTCCCACGCCGACCTCACACTCCACTTCAAATCCGGCTTGCGTCAATGCTTCATAGACCTGAGAGCGAAATTCACCTTCACCTCCAGAGCGGGAAGTCTGTACAGCGTGCTCGCTAAATGAGCGCAGTATGGCACGCATCGTTCCAGAATCGCGCGCATTGACGGCCATTGCGTACTCGAGGTACTTTTTGAAGATGATGGGACCCGGATTTTTGCTGGTTTCTACGTGCAGTTCGGACGGATCAAAAGAGCAGACGACGTGGATCTTTTTCTTCGCACGGCTAATAGCAACATTCAGCCGATTTTCACCGCCCGTCTGATTCAGCCAGCCGAAATTGTGAAGCAGTTTTCCTTTCTCATTTTGTGCGTATCCGACCGAAAAAAGAATAACGTCTCGTTCATCCCCCTGCACGCTTTCGATATTCTTGACGAAGAATCCAATGTCCTCTCCGTCTTTCATCCGAAACCTTTCAGCCAGGATCTGATCTGCGAATTCTTTATTTTTCATGCACTCCCTGTCGATGATATCCTCGATAAGTTCACGCTGATTCGAGTTGAAGGTGATGATGCCGATCGTTTCTTCTTCCTGACGTTTCCTGAAAAAGCGTTTCAGGTACTCCACGACGTACTCTGCTTCTTTCAAATTCGACCTGTTCGTCCACAGCGCGCCATGGATCCTGTGAAATTCGATCGGAGGTGCGTCCGGGATTTCGACATTCGGCGAGACATGGAGTCTCCCATGATAGAAAGCTGCATTTGAAAATTCGATCAGCTCCGAATATCGGGAACGGTAGTGGAAATTTAGAAGAACGTCCGGATACCGGAATCGGGCAAGGTCCAGAAGACTTTCCTCTTCCAGAGCCGCAGTGATCTCCAAAGCGTCGGGATCCTGATCGTTCTCCTCTCCGGTCTCGATCCGTCCGGCACCGAGACTTGAAGGGCGAAGCTGTTTGTGATCGCCGGCGACGACGACTTTTTTGCCTCTCAAAATGGAAGGCAGCCCCCTTTCCACATACATTTGCGACGCTTCGTCAAAAATAACGAGGTCAAAGATCCCAATTTGAAGCGGAATGAGTTCTGAGACGACCTCCGGAGTCATGAGCCAGATTCGAACGCTTCGGAAAAGTTCAAAATCATATTTCTGGATGAATTTTCGGACGCTCCATTTTCGTTTGCTTTCCAGAAGCCGTAGGATGTCTCCGCGCCGTTTTGAGGAAATGAGTGCCTGCATTCCGTTGGCTAGGATCTGCTCGACATTCTGACGGGTCAGACGGCGTTTTTTCTCAAAAGATTCATCTAGAAGCGAGATGCTCGCCTCAAAATCGCGGATATTCTGGAAAAGTTCCCGTTCTCCCGCCTCAAAACGAACGATGTGCTCGTAAAGCAGAGCGCAGTAAAGGTACGTGTTCAACTCCGTCAGCGACACACGGCAAAGCGAACGGAGAGAAAGGAGCGAGTTGAAGTAGCGTTTTTCCTGTTCCGTGAGTTTCTGTGCCTCTGATTTCTGTTCCTGGTAGGCTGCGTATTTTTCAAGAGCCTCCAAAACGGTTTCAAGTTTTCTTTCAAGCAGGTCGGCATACTCTTGACGCGGTTCGGTGAAATACTCGGAAAGAAGCGACTGGATCTTTTCCGTGAATTTTCGTTTGGTGAACCAGCCTAAAAGAAGATTGACGAGCGAATGAAAAAAGGAGTCTTCACCCCGCCATTTGCGTATCTCTTCCCCCAGTTCTTTCAGTGCGTTTGAGAAAACGATTACGTCGATCTCCGTCAGATCCGTCCGAAGACCGTCCATCCACTGAAATTCCTGATCCATGTTTCGAAAATCTTTGAGTTTTTCCGTTTTTTCGCGATCTGAAAATTTTTTGTGTGAATTTTGAAGTGAATCAAAACGTTCAGAAAACAGAGTAGGGTCCTTTTGAATACAGATCAAGTTTCGTTTTTCAAGAAATTCAGGCGTTTTGGGGGTTTGCGCTGAACTCTGAAGGTAAAGTTTATGCGGTGCGATGCCAAAACTTCCAGACGTCGTGAGTTTTTGGAAGATCTGGTCCAATTTGTCGAAAGTGGCTTCGATCTGTTCCGAGACCGGAGATGTATCGGAAGACGCGGCAAAGGTTTCGGCTCCCAATGCCGTCATCTGCGTGAGCTGCTGATAAAATGCGTTTTTGTTGCCGACATCATCGATCTGGAGGGCGTAGCGTGAGAGTTCTCCGAGACGGGAATAGACGACGTCCAAGGCCGTTTTTTTCTCGGAAACCATCAGAATGGTCTTCTTTTCCGAAACGGCTTGCGCTATGAGGTTGACGATCGTTTGAGATTTTCCGGTTCCGGGAGGCCCTTGGATCACCAGTGCGTCCAACTCCTGGACTGCGGCAAGAACATTTTCCTGTGAAGTGTTCGTCTCGTGAATGTACTGGAGCTTCTCTTCACGGATCTCCAGATTTTGGCCGCCTGGCAAAAGAAGCTCGTCCTGTGCAGGCGTCTCTGCGAAATAGTCAACTCCGTCGAGTTCCAAAAGGAGTTCCTCAAGGAGCGGATTGATCTCGCTGGATTCAAGGATCGCACTGAAATCTTTCTGGATCGCGTTTCCGCCTACAGGGTACTTACCGAGTACTGCACACGGCTCAACGTAAAGCTCACCGGGACGAAACGCGGGAAATTCACCGGATCTGAATTCCGTAAATGGCTGAAGTCCTGCTTGAATATTCTCCTTGGTTTGGAGCTGGAGACCGTACTCGTTGAAAAACGTCAGGATCTTGGTGAGAAACTCCTCTTTTGGACAGTCCTCAAATGAATTTTCCGGAAGAGGTTTTGTGATCCCGGCAAATTTAAAATGCGCGAGAAGCAGCGTCGTATTCACAAGAATGTCACGCGAATAGTCCATCGAAACGTGGATCTGCGTCCCCGTTTTTTCGGCACTGACGGGAAAAAGGACCAGCGGTGCGCGTACCTCAAATTCCTCATCTGAAAGCTGTCCGATCGCGAACGGGTATCCAATGTAAAGTTCATTTTGCCCAGTTTCACGAAGTTCCTTGAAAACCTCGCGCAGAAGCTGGACTAGGCTCCGATAGGCTGCCTTTTGAGTCCGCGTGCATGGCACCTCTGCCGTTTCCGTCTCTAACGTCTCGACAGCCGCTTCGGTTTCCTGCGTCACTGTATGCGTTTCTACTTGCGCGACCGGAGCGATCTCTGCATCCTTTTCTTCAATGGGATCCTTCAGGACGTCGCAGAGTACGATCTGTGAGCCGGAACCGAAAAGCAGGGAATCAAGCTCCTTTTCGCTGATGCCGAAGAGGTCGAACGCAAATTTTTTCGAAATTTTCGGAAGGTAAAGTAAGCGATTCCGCCGATTGATGTTCACGAGCTTTTTCTCAAGTTCTCTGAGCATATGCGCGGATGCTGCCGTGAGTTTGACTGACTCCGAAGTCTGATCTGCGTATTTTTCGATCACTTCAAGAAATGAAGCGGCGTAGTTCTGAATGAAGGAACTACCAATTCCGGTGATCCCTTCAAAATCGCCAAGTTTTTGGGGACGCATTTTCAAGATCTGCTTCAACGCCTCATCGTCGCAGACGACTGGCGCGCGCCCGGTACGGATCCTCTCGGTTTCCTTGATCGATTGCCGAAGTTGGAGCAGTGCATTCCAAAGATGTTCAGTATTCATTTTGTTTTTCATTCCGTCGTGTAAGATTTTCATATAAACTCCGCAGTCTCCCGAAAACCGGGAGATGCGGCTGTTCGGTTCAATTAATTTATCTATTTATTTTGTGTTCTGACTTCGGTCCATCAGGCAGAACCAGTCGTAAAGACTCTGAAGCCAAGTACCGCGGTGGTCAGAGCGGTAGTCTACGACGAAGGTGTGCGGCGTTTTGGCGTAAATGTGAAGCTCGGCCGGAATGTTCATCGTGCGGAGTTTATGGTAAAGCGCCAGTGCGCCGGTCGGTGTGCAGGTCTTGTCCGCATCGCCGTGAAAAATGCAGAACGGCGGCGTTTTCTCGTCAAAGTACAGATTGTCCGCAAGCTCCATGGAATTGGAACCAGATCTTGTGGAGTATTTTTCCTCTGGTACGATGTATGCGGGATACATTGGCGCCGCGTAGTTCAAATGGCATGGAAATTCGTCGATCTCGTCGATCGGCTCATACGCACGGTGCTGAGAATTCACAGCACACACGACCGTCAGGTGTCCGCCAGCCGAACCGCCCATCGCGCCGATCTGTTCCGGATCGATCCCCCATTCCTTTGCTTTAGAACGCACGAGACGGATCGCACGCTGTGCGTCCTGCCAAGCCGCGTGGTGACGATCTTTCCCTTCCCATTTTCGCACCGGAACACGGTATTGGAGCACACAGCAGACGAAACCGCGTTCTCGAAAAAACTCGGCCGTATGGTAAAACGCGCCCGGATAGACCGAGAGGAATTCGTAGCCTCCGCCGGGGAAGATCATGAGGCACTTCCCGCATGCTTTTTCCTTTTCAGGAAGGAAAACGTCGATCATCGGACATGTCGTGTTCCGTGTCGCTTTGATCTTTTCCTCGCTGACCGTTTCTCCGGGAGCCAGCCCTGGCCAAAGGCGAAGGTGGAGATCCTGTGCGAGTATCGCTGAGGTCTGAAAGCAGAAACCGGCTGCGAAAATTGCGGGAAAAAGAAACGAAACCGCGAACTGGCGAAATACGGAAGAATGGCAGGAACGGGATTTCATGAAAGTTCTCCTGAAAATGAAATGAGATGCGAGTAGGAAAAGGGGAACCTGGCCCGGCGGGAGGTTCCCCGTGAATTTAGCGAAAACGGAGCACTCTGAAAATTTAGAGGTACTGCTGGAGCGGGCGAATGTCCACTTCACGCGCCAAGATCCCTTTTGCTGCAGCTTCGGCAGCGGCTGTACCGGCTCCGGCTCCGATCCCCATGCCGATCTGCTGGACCCGCAGCGAGGAGTGCGCCACGTGGCTTGCACTGATGCAGCGTCCGGCCAAAAGCAGACCGTCGACCGTCTTCGGAAGCAGACAGCGATACGGAATATCGTACGGACGGTCGCGCTCGGCTTCGCCCTGAAGGTGCTGATTGTGTCCGACGGCCTGACCGCTCCCGGACGGATTGTGAATGTCGAGGCAGAACGACGCGCCGAAAACGGCCGCATCGTCAAATTTGCGTCCGACGACGCAGTCTTCTTTCTCAAGACGGGCGCACCCTTCAAATCTGCGGGTCTCGCGCACGCCAATGACCGCCGGCATCGCGTCAATGTACGCATTTTCGTAGCCGGGCAGGTGTTTGCGCACAAAGTCGAGGATCGAGTACGCCT
>SUVI01000176.1 GCA_015062085.1 Planctomycetaceae bacterium | reverse complement strand
TCACGGGCGATGTGGAACTTTTCGGCAACACGTTCATCAATTCGCGAGCGGGCGACAAAATCGGATGGGGAGCGATCTCCGGCGATATTTCGGGAGATTACACGCTGACGCTCAACGACAACGTGGGCCACGGCTGGATCCTCCTGACCGGCACGAACTCGTGGAAAGACACCGTGATCGACGGCGGAACGGTCCAGCTCGGCTATGCAGGTTCCATCAACGGGACAGCATACGACGGCACGACGGGGACGCTCGGAACTGGTACGACGACGGTGAAGTCCGGTGCGAAGCTGGATTACCGCCGCGTGAATGCCTACACGTACGCAGGCGCGCTCACCAATGAAGGCACGATCCTCGTGAACAGCGGGGAATTCAACGTCTCGGGCGCACTCACGAACTCTGGTACGATCCACGTCGCGAAGGATGCCGCGTTCACCAAATCGAACAATGGGAACCTCGGCGGGAAATTTACGGGAGACGGAACCGTCACGTACGCGTACTCCGGAGGTCCGTCCAACACGATCAGCGCGGATTTTAGCGGATTCACCGGAACGGTTCTTCTGAAAGCTGCGCCCGACAGTGCGAACCGCGTCATGCTGAGCGGCAGGACCGTCAACTTCGGCGAAAACGCGACGCTCCGGATCGACGATCAGGGGCAGCTCTACCTGAGCAACTCCTCGGTTTACGGCAATCTGGAATTCGGTTCCTCGGACGGATACCAAAATGACACGGGCTACCAGGCGGCACTGCGTTCCGATGGAGCCTCCAACAGTTACGTTTACGGAACGGTCAAGCTCCTCGACGACGGTGCGGCGATCTCGACCCGCGTGAACAACAATGGGAACGTCGAAAACGGAAGTAAACTGACGCTTTACGCGGACGTGACCGGGCCTGGCTCGCTGACGAAGCACGAAGACTCGGAGGGCAATGCCGGCGTACTTTCCTTCGGCAAGATCGAGAAAGACGGAAAGACGTACGGCGGAACAGTCGCCTACGAAGGCACGACGGCCGTCAAAAGCGGTGTGCTGCGCGTTCTGGACGGCGTCACGATGCACGTGCAGGATGACGTGACGCTCGGAACGGATACGATGAAAGGAACGTTCGACCTGGAAAAAGGCGCGGCGCTGAGCATTGGAGCACCCGACGCGGAGAACGGCTCCGAGATCCGGTTCACTGGTTCTGGGGAGCTTTCTCTTGCGGGTTCGCTCCTTTTCGACATTTTCTCGTCGGACGATTTTGACCAGCTCATTATCGGATCGGACCTTCTGAATCTCCAGGAAACGCCGGAGTCGATCGACATTCTGCTTGCGGAAGGGGCGGAAATTGGCGAGCAGACGATCCAGCTGACGGAAGGTTTTTCCGTAGACTTCTGGGACGGCGTTCCGCTCAATGTTTCGTCCGGCCTGAATGCCTTCATCACGGCCGACGGCAATCTCGCGGTCAGTGCGCTCGCGGCTGGAACGGACGGTAATGTGCCGGAACCCGCGGCGTGGGTCATGCTGCTTCTGGGCTCATTTGGAATGCTTGGTTTCCGGAAAGCACGCAATTCGCGCCAGAGTGCGTGAACCGCATAAGATGGAAGTTTTTCCATTTCTCGAAACGAAACGAAACGAAACAAACGCAGTACAGAGATCTTTGGTCTCCGCACTGCGTTTCCTTTTGGTCCATTCGGGAACTGCGTATCAGTTTTACCACTGGATCCACTGGATCCACTGAAAACTCACAGAAAAACACTGATCTTAACACAAAAAGCAGTAAAAAATAGACTGTTCAAACAAATTTTGAATTTTAAAAATTCATTTGCGTCTTTTCTGTGCTCTCAGTGGTAAAATTGCAGTCCGGGCCGGTACACGCTTGCCGGAAGAGCCTTCTTTTGGCGGAGGGGGAGATGGGGCGCAGAAGATTCAGTTCGGCATCCTCGTCGGAACGATCCGCTCGGAACTTGGGTCATCGAATCCATAGGGACGCGCACCGTGGATCTCCGGTCCAATGTTTGGGTCGGGGTAGGGATCGAAACGGGTCGCGCGCTGGATCTGGACTTCCTGTGCATCGTGCTGCAGTTTCGGTACACCGAATGCTTCATTTTTCGCACATCCGGCACACGTCAGAAGCAGCAGGCCGCACATACTCGGAAGGAGACCGCAAAACAAGCGGCTTTTTCGTGTTTTGAATGCGGACCGTTCACTCATTTTCGGATCTCCTGACTTTCTGGATCGGCAGATGGGCATCAAGTACTAGGGCATTTCGGCTTTCCAGATGAACTTTCCCAAGCGACGCAGGCAGAATGACGGATCCGCCGCAGACCAGCTCGCGATCGAGTCCTTCCACCATCAGCGAGCCGGCGATGACCGTCAGGATCCGGCAGGAATCCGAGCAGTCGAGCACGTGTTTCGGGAGCTCTTCTGAAAAAGAAAGTCGGTCGAGAGCCAAGACCTCCTCATCCAGGAGCATTTCCTTTCCCGGTCCGGTCGGTTTTCGGGGGACTGGAGCAAGGGACCAGTACTCCGGTTTCAGATTTTCCAGTGCCTGCGCGACATGGAGTTCACGTCGATTTCCGTGTTCATCTTCACGATTCCAATCGTAGAGACGGAACGTCAGGTCACTGCACTGTTGGATCTCGTATAGAAAAATGCCGGATCCAAGCGAGTGGACGGTCCCCGGCGGAAGGAAGTAGCATTCCCCCGGCATGGGGCTGCGTTCTGCGAGGATCGACTCAAGGGATTCATTGCGAACGGCGTCTGCCACCTCTTCACGCGTTACGGGCCTCTGAAATCCCAGAGACATGCGGCTTCCAGGATCGGCGTCCAGCACGACCCAGGCTTCCGCTTTTTCCGAGTCCCCGCACTTTTCGCGAGCCACGTATTCTGCATCTGGATGAACTTGCACAGAAAGCTGCCGATTCGCATCCAGAAATTTCACCAAAAGCGGGAAGCGCTCGAATGGAAGCTCTGCGTGACGGCCAAGAAGCTCGGTTCGGTACCGGGTGAAGATCTCGTGAAGAGAAATTCCGGCCAGCGGGCCATTCTCGACGATACTCATCCCTTTGGGGTGACCGGAAACGTCCCAGGACTCGGATATTTGCGCACAGCAAGGCAGTTCACGGCCTGGCAGGGCCGCCAGTCTGCGGCCTCCCCATATGGCTGACCGATAAATTGGCGTGACTCTTAACGGATAAAGCATAAAAAAACTAAAAACTCCCGCTGTCCGGCTGAGTCTGGCTCAGGGCTGACGATTGGGGAATGGGGGTACATAAAATACAAAAAAACGGGAAATTTACCTGAAGGAACTTTTAAAAAACGAAGCTCTCGCTTTTTTACACTGAAAACAGTTTTGAAAAAGCCTCCTGATCTTATGCACTATAGCAGGATCCTCCATTTTACGCTAGAGCATTTTTGCAAAATATTGGAAAAATTTTCACTTCTTTCTTGGCCGGACGGTACCCCCACTTGATTTTTTTCTCACTTTGAGTATAATAAATGCCGTTTCAGCGAGAATTTCCAGTTCAGCTTCGTACTTCCGTTGCTCCTTTGCCGGAAATGCGGCCGCGCTGGACACACTTTAACCCTGGAGGCTTAAATGAGCGAATCCAACAAAGAAGAAGCGATCGAAGTGACCGGTATCGTCCGTGAAGCCGTCCGCGGCGCTTTTCGCGTGCAGCTCGAAAACAGTGAGCACATCGTACTCTGCCATCTTGGCGGAAAAATGCGCAAAAACTACATTCGAGTCGTCCCCGGCGACAAAGTCATCGTCGAAGTCAGTCCCTACGATTTCACAAAAGGACGCATCATTTACCGTGACCGCGGTTGAGCCGTTACGACTGTGAACGCCTGTGAACGCCTGTGAACGCCTGTGAACGCTTGGCGGGGGCTGTTTGCTGAAATTTGAGCGATTTTTCGAAGCCCGAAATTTCCTGTAAATTTAGGTTTTTTTCGCAATTTTTGAAAAAATTTAAGAGTCTCAAGCTCTTTGAATGCTCGAGACTCTTTCTGTTTTCTTAAACGAAATGATAAAACAGAGAAGCAAGTCAAGAAAAAACGCTGTTTCCTTTTGATTCTTTACCTTCTATTGGATTTGTTTTTCGTAAAGTGGTAAAATTTTAACGTTTTTTCTGTTTTTTTCGGCAAATGTAAATCTTTCGATGTTTTTTTGGGGGAACTCCGATACGATTACTAAGGAGAGGATTGCCGAAGGAGGAGGACTCGGCAGTGAATGCTGTATTTGGCGACGGAGAGGCTTTGCCGGCTGGTCGGCAAATTTTGACGCTAAATTCGGCGTGGTGTATTTGTCCTGGCACTTTCCAGGAAATAATCAGGTGGTCGGTTCTTTTGAAACTTTTGAAATTTCGTAAAAAGGACTAAAAAAATGAGCACTGCTGCAACATACGACCCGATCTTGAATCTCGTCGTGAGCGTACTTTCAAGGATCGAAGGGAAAAGTGTTGACTTCAAAGATCTGTCCATGGCGGCGATCGTGCGCAATGGATACTATCTGGGGCTCTCCTACAAATCGGAAAACACTTTCGTCATTTGGCGTTCCGGTTGCGATACGGTCGAATTTTACGATCGCGGAGACTGGACACTTTTGGAATCCGTCCAGATCAGTGACTCTACGGCTGCGGATGTCGACATGATCCCCGCTGCGGCTTCCTTTAGTGCTGCGTGATTGGTTGATGGTGAAGTGTTCGATTTATTTGCCCCGTTCGATTCGAAATTTACTTTCGCAGACTCGCCGAAATATGGAGATCGGTCTTCGTGAGTCTCCTAGATAGAACCTGTACGGGGATGGCGCAGATGTTTGGGCGCATTGGTTTTAGCGTATCGTCTCAAGTGGAGACGGTACGTTTTTTTATTTTTAGACCTTTTCGCGACAGGCCTCGAGCCAAACGGCTTACGTTTCATTTCGGTTTGATCTTTCTCTTTTGCCCGTTCTCTCTCGAGGGACAGGAGGTGCGTCCTGCGGAGAAATGGAACGCCTTGCTCGCACAGAGTTCCGGGTGGCTCGCTGCTGACGGGATCTACTCCGTTGCCGAGCCGCGGGGGGAGTGCGTTTACTTTCTTTTCAGCGACACGATCTGCGGTACGACAAAAAATTCCGGGCGGGAATTCGACGACGTTTTCATGGTGAATCACACTTTCGGGCGATTTTCTTCCATCTCCGGAGACGCCGATTTTTACATTCCCTCCCGCGGACAGAATCTCCTTTCGGAACGGATTTGGCTCCAGGACGCCTTTTTTCATGATGGAAAACTCCACTTCACAGCCATGTGCCCGGAATCCCGGACTTGGAAACCTGCGCGTCTGGATTGGGTGACACTTGGATTTCTTGCGGACGGCACGCCGGATTTCCAAAATGCCGTAATCCGAAAAAACGTTCCTCTTTTGGCCGATTCGCCGGAGCGTGCGTTCGTCTTGGGGGCTGCGATCCTGGAGGAGACCGACGATGCTTTTCTGTACGTCTTTGGGTATGCCGATCAGAAAAACGAGTTCAGCAGAAAAGACCTGATCGCTGCGCGTGTGAAGCCGGAGTCGCTGGCGGATTTCGAGAAATGGAGGTTCTGGAACGGAACGGAATGGGGAACGGAACTCACGGAATGCGCGTTTCTTGTGAAGGGGATCTCGCCTGAATTTTCGATCTCACCGATCCCCGCTGGACCGCTGGCTGGGAAATTCCTGCTCGTGTACACACGCGGAGGGATCTCTCCTTTCGTTGAGTACCGTATCGGCGAAAGTCCCATTGGGCCATTTGGGCCTGCGAGAGAACTTTGGCGGGTCCCGGAACATCGTGACGGCGTGTCGGCATACAATGCGAAGGCGCATCCCGCACTTTCCACTTCAGAAGAATTGATTTTCACCCACAACCTGAACCGCCTCGGCCAACTTCCCCGCACGCCGTCCGAATACCGTCCGCGATTCCTGCGGGTCCGGTACGCAGATCTCTATGAAAATGCGACGCCCAAAGAGAGCAGGTGACGCCTTCATTCACCCTCCTTCACCGTTGGATCTCCTTCATGCTCATATCGAGAAACGGGGCGGCTCCAGCCACCCCGTCTCACTTCGCATTCCACTCCTCTCAATTGGAGGGATCACTTAAATATACTATCGTCATCATAATTCGGCGTATTGTCGATGCAAATAGGCGAAATGTCGTCATCAACGTACCAGTTTCCTTTTGCGTTCCCGGAGAGCGTATTCTCTTGGAACGTTCCGGAGGCGCCTTGTATGACCGCAATTCCCGCCAGTTGATTATCCATGAATCGGCATTTCTCCACCGTCGGGTTCGTGCCGCTGTCGCGGACCCCAATTCCAGACAACGCGTTTCCGCTGGCTTCGCAGTCCGTAAACGTTCCGGAGGCGCCGAAGCCGACCCCAATTCCCACCTGTTGATTATTCGTGAATCGGCATTTCTCCACCGTCGGGTTCGTGCCGCTGTCGCGGACCGCAATTCCAGACAACGCGTTTCCGCTGGCTTCGCAGTCCGTAAACGTTCCGGAGGCGCCGTCGTGGACAAAAATTCCGCCACCTTCCTTGGAATCCGTAAATCGGCAGTTCTCCACCATCGGGTTCGTGCCGCTGTCGCTGACATCAATTCCAGACAACGCGTTTCCGCTGGCTTCGCAGTCCGTAAACGTTCCGGAGGCGCCGTCGCAGACCCCAATTCCCGCCTGTTGATTATTCGTAAATCGGCATTTCTCCACCGTCGGGTTCGTGCCGCTGTCGCAGACCTCAATTCCAGACAACGCGTTTCCGCTGGCTTCGCAGTCCGTAAACGTTCCGCTCGCGCCGGAGTTGACCCAAATTCCCACCCGTTGATTAGTGGATCGGCATTTCTCCACCGTCGGGTTCGTGCCGCTGTCGAGGACCTCAATTCCAGCCAACGCGTTTCCGCTGGCTTCGCAGTCCGTAAACGTTCCGGAGGCGCCGTCGCTTATACGGAATCCCATAGCGCCGCAGTTTTTCGCCGTGCAGCGGGTCACGATCGGGGAAGAGTCTTTCTGGTCAACAACAAATCCATGCCCAGTTTCGGAGGTAAACAGGCAGTTTTCAAATCCACACATGGGGGAACGAACTAAAACCGCGGAATGAAGTGCATTAAAAGAAAATCGTTCGTTTCTTTCACTCTCCCCTTCCGATTCAGCATCCTCTGGCGCTTTCCATATGTCTCCCTCATTTTTGATCGTGAGGTTTTTGATCTCGGCGAAGCCGGTTTCGAGGCGGAGGACGTTTTGCTTGCCGCCTTTAAGGACGGTGTAGTCGCGGTTCGTGCTTTGGCCGGTGATCGTGATGTTTTTGCGGATGA
>SUVI01000175.1 GCA_015062085.1 Planctomycetaceae bacterium | reverse complement strand
GCATTTTCTGCCGATTCCGAAACGAACAGGGTGACCCCTTCCACGCGCTGCACTTCAATGATACGGTCCGCGTCGATCCCTTTTCCGTCCACCGATCTTGCTGCCCAGGTAAGTCCGTTGACCTTCACTCGGCCTGTCTCGCGCAGATTGTCGACCGATTCTAGGACGACGCCTTTCATTCCGATGAGGGAATCCACGTTCGTTGCGGTCTCATGGATCCCGAGACACGATTTCGCGGCGGGACGGACCAGGAAGATCGTGAGAGTGGCGGTCGCAGCGAAGATCACGAGCTGATAAATGAACGGAACTCCGAAAAAGACGGATGCGAATGCTGCAAGTGCACCGAGAACGAACCAGATCGCGATCAGTGCCGCAGTCGCAGCTTCTGCGATGATGAAAACTACCGTCAGGACCGCCCAAAAAAGCAGATTTCCGGTAAAGGACAGGTTTTGGGACATTTCGAAAAGGTTTTCCATGAAATTTTCCATAAAAACACTCCCAGGGTGTGCACGGATAAATAAACTAAAAACAGTAAACTCAGTCTCCTATGTTTATTCTATCCGGGAGTTTTAAAATTTCAAGTATTTCGACAGGTTTTTTAGGAAATTTTTTGCAAAATAGTAAATTTTTTGCGAGCTGGAGAGCCTTTGCCTGAAAATTGTGGCGGGAAATCGTGAAAAATCGCTCCGCCCCCCCTTGCAGGAAGTCGCGTGAAGTTTAAAATATAGAGCAGAAGATCGTATTTTTCGGGAAACTTTCCCGCTTTCATTTTTTTCATTTTTTTGAGGAATCCATCATGCGCTGGACACAGACGCTCATTACGACCCAGAAAGAAGCTCCGGATGGAGCAAAGATCCCCAGTCACATTCTGATGCTTCGCGCCGGTCTCATCTCGCAGGCCATGGCGGGCGTGTATGCCTACCTGCCGCTCGGTCTGAAATCGCTCCGGAAGGCGGAAAACATCGTGCGTGAAGAAATGAACCGCGCCGGTGCCGTCGAGCTGCTCATGAGCGCGCTGACTCCGCAGTCTCTCTGGGAACAGACCAATCGCGTGGAAGCGTTCGGAAACGTCCTGATGAAATTTAATCTGAACCGTGCCGGGACCAGCACTCCGGTCGCTCTCTGTCCGACGCATGAGGAGCCGATCACCGACATCGTCTCCCGCTACATTTCGAGCTACCGTCAGCTCCCCATCACCCTGTACCAGATCCAGACGAAATTCCGCAATGAAGAGCGTCCCCGTTCCGGCGTCATGCGCACGAGCGAATTCATCATGAAGGACGCGTACAGTTTCGACACGTCGCTGGAAGGTCTCGATGCCTCCTTTAACAAAATGTACGACGCGTACCACCGCATCTTCGAGCGTGCTGGACTGACCTTCCTCCCGGTCGACGCGGACAGCGGAGCGATCGGCGGAAATGCGAGTAAAGAGTTCATGGTCCTCGGCGAAAACGGCGAAGACAACGTGGTCGTCTGCCCCGACTGCAAATACGCCGCAAACACGGAAAAAGCCGAGATCGGTGAGAACACCTACACGAAATCGGACGAACCGCTCGCCGAGATCCAGAAAGTCCAGACTCCCGGCGCGAGCAGCATCGAAGCTGTCTGCAAATTCCTGAAATGCACGGCCGACAAAATGCTCAAGACGATGATTTTCGAAGCGGATGGAAAGCCCGTCGTCATCGTCGTCCGCGGCGATCATGATGTGAACGAGATCAAAGTGAAGCGTATGCTCGGTGCCAAGTCCCTTGAACTCGCCTCGCCGGAAACCATCATGCGCGTTACGGGTGCCCCGGTCGGTTTCGCCGGCCCGGTCGGTCTGAAAGAAGACGTCCCGGTCTACGCTGACATCGCGGTGAAGTACGTCGTCAATGCCGTTACGGGTGCGAACGCTGCTGGCGAAGAAGCGCACATTACCGGAGTGAACCCAGGCCGCGACTTTGAACCGACCCAGTACGCCGACGTCCGAAACGCCGTCGCGGGCGACTCTTGCCCCAACTGCGCGAACGGAAAATTCATCATCAAGCGCGGTATGGAAGTCGGACACGTCTTCAAACTCGGCACGAAGTACTCCGAAGCTCTCGGCGCGAAGTTCCTCGATGCGGACGGACAGGCTCTCAAGACCATCATCATGGGCTGCTACGGGATCGGCGTCGCGCGTATTCTCGCAGGCTGCATTGAAAACAGCTACGACGAAAAAGGGATCATCTGGCCGGTCTCCATCGCTCCGTACGAAGTCTGTATCGTCCCGATGCGCGTGAATGACGAAGCGACGATGGCTGCCGCGAACAAACTGTACGCCGACCTTCAGGCTGCGGGGATCGACGTCTTGATCGATGACCGTGACGCGCGCCCGGGCGTGAAATTCAACGACATCGACCTGATCGGTTTCCCGCTCCGCGTCGTGATCGGTCCGAAGGGCCTCGCGAATAACGAAGTGGAACTGAAATGGCGCTGGGAAGCCGACTGCCAGAACATTGCGCTCGATTCAGCCGCTCAGACCATTGCGGACGCGATCTCTACGGAACGAGTTTCGGGCGAACGTTTCAAAGCGTCGAAAAACTAAAAAAAACTAAAAAGATCAAAAGATCAAAAGATCAAAATCTTAAAAAGTTTTTGAAGAGAGAGTCTGAGAGGGAAACGATTTCCAAAATGTTTCCCTCTCACGGCCGCCGTCTCTTCACGGGCAGCCAGACGGCTCTCGCAGAGTGCCGTCGCGCGTGGGACCTTTAGCCCAAAACCCCAAAACCTTACGCCGGGAATTTTACCACGGAAGGCACAGAATTTACACGGAGATACACAGAATTTTAAACACGAAAAACACGAAAAAAACGAATTTCACGCAATGATTTTAAAAATTTTTTAAGATCTATTTCGTGTCTTTTTTTGTGCTTTCCGTGAAATTCGTGTCAGGACACGTTCACTGTGCCTTTTTTCCTCTTTCTTTTCAGTGTGTTTCTGCGCCTCTTCTGCGCTCTCTGTGGTGAGATCGGACCTGATCGGTACGTATTTTCCGGAAAAGCCTTTTAAATTTTCAGAAAATTTCAAATTTTTCTCTAAAAAAACTTGACGGGAGGGATTTCTGGAGTAAAATATCATTAAATAGAATTTCCGTTTTTTATGTTTGAGGAGGTTTTCATGCGTTCATTTATGCGTTCATTCATGCGTTCATTTATGCGAAAGCTCTGCGGGATCGCACTGTGCGTCAGTCTGACGGTTCCTGCCATAGCTCAGGACCCGACTTTTGTCTGGACCGGAAATGGGACTGATGACCTCATCTCAAACAGCGCTAACTGGCCGGCGAGCATGGCAAGTCAGTTTTTCCAGAACGGTTACGGCCTGCACACAACCGGACAGAGCGGAACGTACATCATTCCTGCCGGAAATACCATGACGGCCTACGGTTTCGATAATTCGAACATCACACTCGACTTCTGCGCCGACATTACTTCCATCCGAAATAATCGATTCAACGGTTTTTGGATGCGGAACAACATGACGGTCATCCTTGGGCCGAGCGGTTCATTTACTTTTCTGAATCTCGACGGCAGTGCCGATTCCGGACAGATCACCATGCAGGGCGCGAATAACCGGCTGGATTACAGTATGCCGGGAACACTGTCTCTGGCCGACGTTCACGTCAGTTCCCATGACGGCAACGGAGGACGCAACAATCACCTGAATCAGTATGCCGGTACGATCAACGCCGCGCATGTCTGGCTGGGGACCAACACGCAGGGCGGAACGGAAGTGAGTTCGATCAACCTTTACGGCGGATCTTTCAACGTCATTGGCCGTGCCGGGGAGAGCATTCCCGGAACGATCTGCATCGGATACCACGCTTACCAGAAAAAGCATGGTAACGGCGCTCTCAACATTTACGGCGGTGCCTTCACCGCGGGTAAGATCGAGGGAGATCCCGCGACGCTCAACGGTGAAACATACACTCCAAGCGTGAATCTTTTCATCGGCGGCACGGACGGAACGCAGTTCGGCACCTTTACCGCCACGCAGCAGAACACGTTCACCGGCGACTTCAACGTCCAGATGGCTATGCCGTTGACGGTCCTCGATCCATCGATCCTGAACACGAACATCGTTTCCCTTCCGACCGTCGGCAACGCAAAGGTGAACCTCAAGTCTGCGCTTTTCACGACGGCCAATGACGGAAAGAACGTGGTCCTGAATGCTGCAAAAGAACTCGCCGGTGCGAACGATCTCGAGCTGAACTCCACGCTTGAACTGACGACTTCGGTCTCGGAAGGCTGGATCGAACTGCCGGGATCCTCAAATCCGTTTGTCGTGGAACTCTCGACCAGCGGTCTCGGATCGATGACTGCGGCAGAAGAATTCGCGGCTTGGCTCGGTACCGACTTTTTCGCAAACACGGTGGCTCTTGACCCGTCCACCATCCAGCTGAGTTTTGCTCCTGAGACCAGCGGCGACATTTTCATGTTCGACTTTACCAACTACGCAGCCGCCAACGTGACGCTCCAGGGTTTCTCGACTTCCGAGCTCCCGGAACCTTCCGCGTGGGCGTTGATGCTCTTTGGCGCAGCTGGACTGTTTACGTTCTTCAGAAAGCCGAGGAGATCACACAACATGCGTTGAAATACACAGATCTTCACGGACTTACGCAGTGAAAAAACAAAAAACATGAGCTCCGCGCGATTCCGCATGTTCGGGATCGTACGGAGCTCCGTCATCTTTTAGGATACGGATCATCGGGCTGCGAGCCACCGTTCCGCATCAAGAGCCGCCATGCACCCGGTCGCTGCCGCAGTGTTAGCCTGACGGTAGACGAAATCTGCGCAGTCTCCTGCCGCAAAGATCCCCTCGACGCTCGTAAAAGTGCGTCCCGGAGTCGTCCAGCACACGTACTTTTTCTCGTTCAGTTCCACGACGCCCTCGAGAAATTCCGTATTCGGCGTGTGTCCGATCAGGACGAACAGTCCGGAGACCGCGATTTCGAGCGGAGCCTCCCCTTTTGTGCTCGCCACCCGAACGCCCGTCACGCCGGTTTTGGGGGCGCCGAGGACCTCTTCGACCGTCCGGGAGTAGAGCGGTTCGATCTTCGGATTCGCCAGCGTCCGGTCCACCATGAATTTTGAGGCACGGAACTCATCCCGACGGTGGATCAGGTAGACTTTCGAGGCGAATTGACTCAGGTAATTCGCGTCTTCCATCGCGGAATCTCCGCCTCCGACGACCGCCACGGGCTGATTCCGGAAACGCGGAAGTGCACCGTCGCACACTGCGCATGCACTGACGCCGAGATTCTTGAACCGCTCTTCCGACGGCAGACCGAGCCAATTTGCGCTCGCCCCAGTTGCGACGATGACCGCGTCGGCCTCGTAGACGTCCCCTTCTGCCGACTCGATCCGGAACGGTCCGTCAGGACGCGCGGAAGTGTCGAGTTTCACGACGTCGTCCGGCACGATCTCCGTTCCGAAATTGACGGCCTGCTGACGCATCAGCTCCATCAGTTCCGGGCCGGTGATGCCGTGCTTTCCATGCGGCGGCAGGTAGTCGAGACGGTCCGGGTCAATCGCAGATTTCAGGTACTCGGTCAGATCTCCGGCAGGAAATCCGGGAAAATTCTCGACTTCCGTCGTCATGGCGAGCTGTCCCATCGGGAGCGTGTTTCGCGCCTGATTTTCTGCCGAGACGGCCCCCTCGAACAGCAGAGGCTTCAAATTCGCGCGTGCTGCGTAGATCGCCGCCGTCCAGCCTGCCGGTCCGCTTCCGATGATGATGAGTGAGCGTTTCATTCGTTTACCTCCCCTTAAATTTCTGATTCATTGGATCCCTGAAAAACTTCGTTTTCCCGCGCCATTTTACGTCCGCGGGCAACACAGATGACGGCGAAGGTCAAAGTCAGCGCTCCGGCGATCCCGTAGGCGGTGTTCAGCGGGAGATCCAGTCCCTGCGGCAGTTTGTATTCGCCCGGCGCGAACAGGATGAACGAAAGGATCACGAACGTCATGAACATTCCCGGCACGAGCGTCACGAGCCAGCACTTTCGCTGGGACGCGAGCCACACCGTGCATCCCATCAGCGTGGAGGCCGCAAGGACCTGATTTCCCCACGCAAAATAGTTCCACAGGAGCTTGAAGCTGTCCGCGTCGCGGTTCGACCAGTAGAGCAGGCCCGCGAGGATCGCGATCAGCGGCAGGCAGAGCAGGATGCGGTTCATGAGCGTCTTCTGCGGGAACTGGAGCACTTCCGCGAGACTCATCCGCAGGCTTCGCAGTGCCGTGTCGCCGGAGGTGATCGCGAGAATGACGACGGCCAGGACCGTGACCATCGCGCCGTACGAGCCGATAAAGTGGTTCACGATGACGCCGAGGACCGCGTTGGGGTCTTTAGCGAGCTGTTCCGGCATCAGGTGATAGATCGCCATTCCGCCGGCGGCCCAGATCATGCCGATGATCCCCTCAAGGACCATCATGCCGTAGTACGTGGCGCGTCCTTCGCGTTCCGAGACCATCGTACGGGCCACGATTGGCGACTGCGTGGCGTGGAAGCCGGACAGGATACCGCAGGCGATCGTGACGAAGAGACACGGAATGACCGGTCCCTGGAGTTTCGCCGTCTCACGCATCGGCTCCGTCATGGAAAGGAAATCGGGAGAACCGGGCTGGAAATACTCCCAGACAAGCGATCCGCCGAGCAGTGCCGTCCCGAGGAGAAGCAGCGCGCCGAAGAACGGATAGATCCGCCCAATGATCTTATCCACAGGAAAGAGCGTCGCCAGAATATAGTAGACGAAAATCGCTCCGACCACGAGCCAGAAGTACTCTTTCGCGCCGCCTTCCGGAATATTAATGAGCAGATTCGCCGGAACATTAATAAAAACGGCCACCACAAGCATAACAGGAAAGAGCATCGCCAGAATATAGTAGACGAAAATCGCTCCGGCCACGGGCCAGAAGTACTCTTTCGCGCCGCCATCCGGAATATTAATGAGCAGATTCGCCGGAACATTAATAAAAACGGCCACCACGAGCAGAAGAATGACGCAGAGGAAGACCGTCATGAAGCGGTAGTACCAGTTTCCGAGCGTCATGCGCATCTGCGCGGGGAGGTTGCATCCGGCATTCCGCACGGAGAACATCCCGCTGACGAAATCGTGGACCGCCCCGCCGAAAATGTTTCCGATCGGAATGAGCAGAAAGACGATCGGTCCGAACTTGATCCCGAGGATCACGCCGATGACCGGTCCGACGCCCGCGATGTTCAGAAGCTGAATGAGCATATTCTTCCACTTCGGAAGAACCACATAATCTACCCCGTCACTG
>SUVI01000174.1 GCA_015062085.1 Planctomycetaceae bacterium | reverse complement strand
TTTCCGGATGAATCCAGTTCCTCCGCGAGCCACGTGACGCCCATCCCTCCTTTTCCGAGCATCTTCACGAGGCGAAACTCTTCATGTTCTCCCAGCAGATACCCAGGCTGCAGTTTCTCAAACTGCTTCTCATCGACGTTTTTCTCCCCATGCTCACTCTGCGTGGCGGTCAGTTTCCCGTTTTTCTCGTTCTTTGTGAATGTATCCCGCGAAGTTGGATCCTGCGACATTTTTACGTTCCTCTCTAAAATAAACAAAAAATCACGATTTGATTTTACCAGATTTTTAGAAAGATTCAAGGGGAAAAAACTCTATTCGTGAAAATATCCGTCATATTTTAAAATCAGGTTGCATTATTTTTCGAAGAAGTGAAAATCTGGCAGGATCTTGAAAAACTTTTCAGGAAAACACATGTACCGCACGGCGGGGGACTTGCTTTTTCGGCGTCTTGGGGTATAATGGGAAGAACAAGTATTTTTCAGAGTTCGTTTTTTTGTTTTTGAAAAGGAACGCAGGTTTTTTCATGACCATTTTCAAAAAGATCATCGATCGTGAAATTCCGGCAGACATCGTGTTTGAAGATGAGGTCTGTCTCGCATTTCGCGACATTGCCCCTCAGGCGCCGACGCATATTCTCGTGATCCCGAAAAAAGAGATCACAGCCGTTGATGCCCTTTCCGATGAAGATGAAGCACTCGTCGGACACATATTTCTCGTGATCCAAAAACTGGCAGCGCAGGAAGGTCTTACGGATGGATTCCGCGTGGTGACGAATAATGGCCTGATGGCGGGTCAGACGGTACCGCATCTTCATTTCCATCTTCTTGGCGGGCGTCCTTTTGGCTGGCCTCCGGGGTAGAGTTCGGTACGGCGTATTTTAGGCATGGAGCTAACGGAAAGAGAACGTATCGGACGCATTCATGAAAGAAAACTTGAGTATAACACTGCGTATCATCGACGGCATCGATCGCGGCAGGACCTTTGAATCGCTGGCGCTTCCGGTGAAGATCGGACGGGAGGCACAGAATACGATCCAGCTTCGGGATGAAAAGGTCAGCCGGTACCATTGCCGGATCTTCGAAGAAGAGGGAGAGCTCCTTCTCGCAGACCTCGAAAGTACGAACGGAACGCTGCTCAATGGTCAGCCGGTCAGTGTGCAGCGTCTCTTTCCGGGGCATTTGATCGCGCTTGGGCAAACGCTCATCATCGTGGGTTCCCGACAGGAGATCGCTCAGCATCTTGCGAATCTGGACGACCTTTCGATGGAAGACGCAGCCCTTCGTTTGCTCGCAGCGGGAAATCGGCCGGAATTCCTTCCAGAGTCCGTCGTCGAGGAGATGGAGTTTTACTCTTACGATGCAGCAGATGCGCTTCGGCGTCTGCACGGCATTCAGCCTCCAGAACTTCCGAAAGGGATGAACGCGGTACAGACGGCACAGCTGATGGAAGTCTTTCTCTATCTTCAGCTCCGGATGAAACTCTTGATCGAAAATGCGCGGCAGAACGAAATGACAGAACGGGTCTCGCTCGCTCCAAAAGATTGGCAGGGATTTTTGGATCTCTTCTCGCGCGTTTCGGATTACTGTTCCGACATGACGCAACGCGGTAAGTGACGCAACGCGGTAAGTGACGCAACGCGGCGAGTGAAAGTGAATTGAAAAAACAGTGTGAACGGGAGGAAAAATGAAGATCTTTTTAGCGGGGATCATGCAGGGATCGTATCGAGAAATGGAGCTTCATCCGCAGGAGTATCGGCTCCGGCTGACGGAAATGCTCGAGAAATACATTCCCGGCGTGGAGGTCTACGATCCGTTTCGGAATCACGAAAATTCGATCCATTACTCCTACGAAAAGGGGAAAAGTGTCTTTTTGGGGCATAATTACCTTTGCCGCGAGATGGACGTCGTTCTGGCGTTCGTGCCGGAAGCGTCGATGGGAACGGCGATCGAAATGTGGGAAGGGAATCAGAACGGCGCGATCGTGGTGACCGTGACGCCATTAAAGACGAACTGGGCCGTGAAATTCCTGAGCCACCACCTGTACGATTCGCTCACAGAGTTGGAATCGGAGCTGGAATCTGGAAAATTTTTGGAGAGGATGGAAGAAATTCGCCAAAATTTGTCAAAGATGCGAGAAAACGGATAAAATTTCGTTCTCCCCCATTGACAAAAAGAAAATTTCTGCTACAATACCGTGTACTTGATGGAAATCGAGCGGGCAAACCTCTCTTTTTTCGGAAAGTTCATAGATGGTGGACGTAGTTCAGTTGGCCAGAGCACTAGATTGTGGTTCTAGTTGTCGTGGGTTCGAGTCCCACCGTCCACACTTCAAAATTGGGATGTCTTAGCAAAGGCATCCTTTTTTTATGCCGTCTGTTTCATGCGGAACTGCGAGAAACCGCAAAGAAAGGAGAAGTCATGACGGATTTATATTTCAAAATGTTTTTACAGAAATTCCAAGATCAGCTCTCCAGAAAAAGCGAAATCGTGCTGGTTTTATGTATGGCATTTCTGCTTCTTTTCGCGGGCAATGAAGCGCGTTCTTCTGAAAAATGGCAATCCAAAGACAGCAGCAGACACAGACAGAGTACGCCGGCCGCCGTTTGGGAAAAGGGTGAAACGCTCTCCGGCCGAGTCATTTATGTCGCAGACGGAGATACCGTGACGCTTTTGACAAAAGAGAAGAAGGAAGTGCGTATTCGGTTTCAGGGAATCGATGCGCCGGAAAAACACCAAGATTTCGGGACACAGTCGCGTAAAAATCTCCATTCGCTCATCTACGGCAAAACGATCCGCGTGAAAGTCGACAAAACGGATAAATACGGACGGGTCGTCGGGCGAGTCTGGCTTCCGCAGGGAAAAGGAAAAATGATGGACGTCGAAGAGGCACAGCTCCGCGCAGGAATGGCGTGGCACTACGAGTACTTCAACCGAGAAAGAAAGCTCGCAGAGGCTCAAAAAGAAGCACAGCGCGCCAAACGCGGCATCTGGTCCCATTCCAACCCCATTCCTCCGTGGGAATGGCGGCAGAAAATGTGGAAAGAGAATCGCTGAGGCAGAGTTTTTGGGGGATTTCGCGGAAAAAATGCCAAAAGAGCATCCCGGCCCCTTTTTTTCCGCGGCGGAATGTGGTATAATGCGGGAAAGTATTCCCAAAAACTGACGCCGGAGGTTTGCCCATGAAAACGAACCACGAAACAAATCCAGAGTCCAACGCAACCCGTTTCCAAATGGTCCGCGAATTAGCCCGTGGATCAACGAGTGGATCGATCCTCAAATCGATCCCCCAAACGGACCCCCAAACGGCCCCCCAAACGGCCCCCCAAACGGACCTCAAAACGCCTTACGAAACACAGAGGGCCTGGCACCGTTCCCGAAGCTCGCTTTCCCTGATTTTTCTGCTGATCTTCAGCTGCGCGCTCTCCTTGGGAGCCAAACGGCCGAACATCGTCATCATTTCCGCGTCCAACCTCGGATTTTCCGACCTAGGCTGCTACGGAAGCGAGATCCGTACGCCGGCGATCGACAAACTGGCAGAGGAGGGAATGCTCTTCACGCAGTTTTATTCCTGCGGAAACAATGCAATGTCGCAGACCGCGCTGATGACGGGACAGTACCCGCACCGCGTCGGGATGGGAATGCCGATGGTCGACCTAGAACTGAAAGGTTACCGAGGGAGTATCACGCAAAGTACGATCACGATGGCGGAATTCCTCAAGTCGGCAGGTTACACGACGCTCATTTCCGGAAAATGGGGACTTACGCGGCACTACAAACCGAACGCCCCGAGTTTCGCGTGGCCGCAGAATCGCGGGTTTGAGAAATTTTACGGAACGATACTCTCGCAGACCTCCTATTTTGAACCGCAGTTCCTCATGATGAACAGTCAGCCGTATCCGTTCGGAGAGGAATACTACCATACGTATGCGGTCGCGAATGAGGCGGTGGAGTTCCTCGATCAGACACGGGGCAGATCGAATCCGTTTTTCCTGTACGTCGCCTTCAATGCCCCCAGCTGGCCGCTGCACGCTCCGGAGGAAGAGGTGAAACGCTACGCCCGACAGTACGTGACGGGATGGGATCTGACGCGTTCGACACGATTTGAAGAGATGACGAAACGCGGACTTTTGCCGTACGGGACGCAGCTGCCTCCGCGGGATGAGCGTGTCTCGGACTGGAGCCGGGTCGGTTCGTACGCTCCTTGGCATTCCCGCCGAATGGAGATCTACGCCGCTCAAGTCTCTGCGATGGATCGCGGTGTCGGGATGATCATGAACAAACTGAAGCAGCTGGGGGCGGACGATGACACGATCGTGATCTTTCTGTCGGACTGCGGCGCGTCGGGAGCGGAACTTTCACCGAAAACGAAGTCCCGCTACATTCCGACGGAAACGAAAGAAGGCGCACCGGTCCAGGTCGGCAATATTCCAAGCTCGAAACCGGGAGGACGCGCCGTTTTCCAGAGCTACGGCGTGCCGTGGGCGAACGTGAGCAACACGCCGTTCCGCGGGTATGCCGAGTCGGTCTACGAAGGCGGGATCGCCGTCCCGTGCATCATTCGCTGGAATCAGCATTCCGACCCTGGAAAAGTCATCGAGCCGGTCCACATCATCGATATTTTGCCGACGATCGTGGAACTCTCTGAGCATCCGTTCCCAAAAGAACTAGGCGGACACGACACACTGCCGCCGGCCGGACGTTCCATGGTCCCGCTTTTCTCAGTGAATTACCGCTCGGACCTCATGACAGCTGAGGATCGAAAACACCGATACTTTTTCTGGGAAGTGCAGGGAAATATCGCGATCCGGCACGGATACTGGAAGCTGGTCCTTCCAAGACACGGACGTCAGTGGGAACTTTACCACATGGCCGCCGACCGGTGTGAGACGAAAAACGTCTTCATCCAGAATCAAACGAAACCGGAGATCGTCGAAATGATCGCCCGGTATGAGCGCTGGAAAAAAGTAAATCGGGTCCAGAACTGGGAAGATGTTTCCGCACACCTCCGCTCGACCCGTAAAAAATAGAATGTCCGGGAAAATACCCCGGTTCACAATTGGTTTTTAGTCCGATTTTAATTTTTTTTGATTTTGCCATGATTCGTATCGTTACGCCGGAAGACGCCCCGCAGCTCCTTGAAGTTTACAGGCACTATGTCCTGAACACGACTTTCACTACGGAAGAGATCCTTCCTTCTGTTGAGGAAATGGCAGGACGTGTCCGGCGTGTAACGCAGAAGTTCCCTTGGCTCGGTTTTGAAGAAAACGGAAGGATCGTCGGGTACTGCTACGCCGATATTTTCCGAACGCGAACGGCTTGGCACCGAACGGCAGAGCTTTCGATCTACGTCCACCCAAATCACGTGGAAGGTCACGTCGGCCACCGAATGTACGAGGAACTTTTTCGACTTCTTGAAGAAAATGACGAGATCCACTCAGTCGTCGCGTGCATCACACTGCCAAACGAACGGAGCGTGCGCCTTCACGAAAGTTTCGGCATGATCAAAAAAGCGCATCTGCCCGAAGTCGGTTTCAAATTCGGATGCTGGATGGATGTCGGGCTCTGGCACCGCGTGCTGGAAGAAAAAAGGTAAGCTCGAAGACTTCCTGAACGGATCACCTGCCCTGGTCTTTCGAGACAGTTTCCCCGAAAATCGTTTTGTTTCCCATTCCGCCTGTCCTGAGAGCGTTTCCCAATGCCCATCGTTCACCTCATCCAGAATCTTTCTCCGTCTGGAGACTCCGCGCAGCTGCGTTCGCTGGTACGTGCGGTAAAGTGCGGCCAAACCAGCGTGCTGCGGGAAGGCGAGATGCACATTTTCTCGTTTTCGCCGGTCAATGAAGAGCTCCGAAAAGAACTGGAGTCGGAAAACTCTCGCCTTTTGGTCCAAGTCCATGAACTGCGGGCACGGTTTGCTGCGGAAGCGTACTGGAAGGTCCTCTGGACGCTCCGAAAACTGCGTCTGTGTCCGCGGGCGGTCCACGTGTGGGGGGAGACGCTCATGCGGGCTGGTCTGTATCTCGCGAAAGGATATCATGCCCGGTCGATCGCAACACTGCGGCACGCGGATCCGTGGTTCTTTGCGGAAAATCCGAGTATCTTTGCGCGTTTTGATGCACTGACAGTCAACTCGAACGGCGTCAAAAATGCATGGGAACGGCGCGGGTTCCGCGGAAACTGGAACATTCTGCCCGACTTTTTGAACCTTTCCGGATCAGCGACGCTGACGACGCTGAACGACCGAGAAATTTCTGCGTCCGAGCCGGACTTGAAAACGGCGGCAGGTCTGCGCGAGGAACTGCTCGCGGAGCTTGGTCTTCCTTCCGACGCAGTCCTTACAGCATGTGCGGGGCCGATCGCACCGTGGAAACGCTGGCAGTGGGCGGTCTGGAGCATCGATTCCATCGTACGAGTCTGTCCGCAGATGCACCTTCTCTTTTTCGATCCGGAACTGAATGACCGGCAGGCGCGTTCTCTTTCCGCCGCGGCTGAACGGGAACGGCGTTCCATTGCACGGTTCACGCATCAGTACGAGCGCGAGTCCATCGTGCATTTCGTCCCGTTCCGAAAAGATCTCCAGCAGCTTCTGCCTGCTCTGAACTATTTCTGGGCGCCGCATTCGGTTTCCGGAGCAGGTCTGGCGATGCTGGAAGCTGCACGTGCCGGAGTACCGGTCATTGCGTCCGAAACGGAGAGTCTGGGGGAACTTTTTCCGCAGGGGGCGTGCGCCTCGGTACCGACGCATCACGAAACGACCGCCCTAGCTGCCGCAACTTACCTTTTGGAAACCCGCACCGACCGCCGTGCCGAGCAGATCGCCGCAGCACATTCCGCATTGAAAAAGTTCTCCGACGCCGCCCGTTTCGCGGACGCATACTTCAACCTCTACGCTCAGGACCTCTCCTGACCTGCGCCGTTCCCCTTCTTTTCGCCAAACTCCGGCAGCGGCGTGAGGATCTGAAACAGCGCGGTATTGATGAAGTAGAGATTTCTTTTCTTTGGATCTGACTATCCTTCAGGCATCAAGCCCGCCTTGCCGCGATATGCTCAAAAAATCAAAAAAATTGAGCAATAGAATCGCGATATACTCAAAAAATCGAAAAAATTGAGCAATAGAATCGCGATATGCTCAAAAAATCGAAAAATTTGAGCAATAGAATCGCGATATGCTCAAAAAATCGAAAAATTTGAGCAATAGAATCACGATATGCTCAAAAAATCGAAAAATTTGAGCAATAGAATCGCGATATGCTCAAAAAATCGAAAAAATTGAGCAATAGAATCGCGATATGCTCAAAAAATCGAAAAAATTGAGCAATAGAATCGCGATATGCTCAAAAAATCGAAA
>SUVI01000173.1 GCA_015062085.1 Planctomycetaceae bacterium | reverse complement strand
TCGCGTCGGCGCTGGACTCGATGCACCGCCAAAATATCATCCACCGCGACGTGAAACCGCAGAACATTATTTTCAGCTCGCAGAACGCTGATGCCGAGCCGTGGCTCATCGATTTCGGCATCGCGCAAGCCGTAAACACTTCCGACCCTGCTCAAAACCGCCGAAAGTCCGGCACGCTGATCTTCATGGCTCCGGAGCAGCACTACGGAAAACCGCAAGACGCACGCACAGACCAGTACGCGCTGGCCGTTACTGCCTTTTGGCTCCTGACTGGCCATTTCCCGTTCGATGCGGACACTGCGGAAGAACTTTCCGGCAAGAAAATGTTCCCGCAACTCACTCTTGCCACGGTCTCGGAGTCCCTTAAACCCACGTTCCTTCGCGCGTTGGCGTACGAGCCGAAAGACCGATTTGAGTCGTGCGGGGAGTTCGTAAAGGCACTGAAGTCCCAGCCAACACAGTCCTCGTCTCCGTTCCAGATGCCGTCGGCTGATTCGGATTCGGAAAAGACGCTTGACGAATTCCGCGAGGCTATCCGCGAGGCGATCTCTCAACGGACGGAGCTTTTGAAGGACTACTTGCCGGAAAGTGCGCGAATTGCCACACAGGATTCAGAAGTTACGCGCAGGTGTGCGGCCTATCTCCGGAAACTCGAATCTGAAATCGCCGATTTCGATCAGAAGATCTCCCAAATGCGTGCCGACGGCATGCGTGAAGACGGTCCCGCGTTCCGTGCCGTCATTCAGCAGCATCAGGAACACGCAGATATGAAACTGGATTTCAGCAGCGAAGTACCCCCAAAAACGCCGAAGGAATGGGAAATGCTGCTGCATTGGAAGGAAGAGTGCAAACGGCGGGAAGAAGAACGTAAAGAACGGGAACGCAAAGAAAAGGAACGGATTCAGCGTGAACAGATAAAACAGATGTGGGGTTCCACACCAAAAGATCTGAAAGCAGGAATGCGCTTTGTGTTGGAGTGCGACGGCATCGAGTACGCGTTCCGGTGGTGTCCTCCGGGCACGTTCCTGATGGGGAGTCCTTCCAGCGAGCCTCGTCGAGAAGATGACGAAACGCAGCACCGCGTGACGCTTACGCGTGGTTTCTGGATGCTTGAGACGGAAGTGACGCAGGCGATGTGGAAGAGTGTGATGGGCACGGATCCGAGCCATGTCAAGGGATCCCAGAATCCTGTGGAGTGTGTGAGTTGGGACGACTGTCAGGAGTTTTGCGGTAAACTTTCAAGCAAACTTGAGCTGACTGTGAGTCTTCCGACGGAGGCGCAGTGGGAGTATGCGTGTCGTGCAGGTACGACGGGCGCGTATGCTGGGGATCTTGATGAGATGGGCTGGTACTGGGACAACAGCGGAAGTAAAACTCATCCAGTAGGCGAAAAGAAGCCGAATGCGTGGGGTCTTTACGACATGCACGGTAATGTGTGGGAGTGGTGTCAGGACTGGTACGGTTCATACTCTACGTCGCCAACGAGCGACCCGACAGGCCCTTCTAGCGGCTCTTTCCGTGTCGGCCGCGGGGGCGGCTGGGGCAGCCTCGCCCAGTTCTGTCGCTCCGCGCTCCGGTACGGGTCTGCGCCGGACTCTCGGTACGGCAGCCTTGGCTTCCGCCCAGTTTTGGCCAGTCCAGTCCCGGAGGAATAGAGCGTAGCGCGGTAGGCGTCGGCAGCGCGAGGGCGAGGCGGAGCCGCCCGCGCAGCCGACGCCGTACAGCGCGGAGCGAGGCGGCTTCGCCGCCAAACAAGTCCAGCAGAATGTCCTCGGGGTCCGGGGCAGCGCCCCGGAATTTTTTAATTGTGCGAAAATCAATAAATTGTTTCCGGATGCGAAGGAGAATGGGAGGAAATTCCAGGTGAAGTAGCGGTTTGGCGATAGTTTTTTGTGTAGAGGCATGGCGGGAGAGGTTTGGTTTTTTCCCGTCATGCCATTTCTTCAGTCTCTTTTTTCGTTTTCTGTCACGTCGTCCCACGTGAGGTCAAATTTTTTCATAGACGGACCTGCGACCTATCTATATTATAAACGGTACGGAATACGCAAAACTATTTCTGACGGAGCGCGTCGATCTTCTCTCGCGCCGCTCGCGCATTCGCGGTGATCGCGGCCCAATCGCGATTCCGGATCAGCTCTCGATTCGCGATCCATGAACCTCCAAGCGCCAAGAGATGCGGACTCTCCACGTACGGACCAATGTTTTCCAGCGTCAGTCCGCCAAGCGGCAGATATTTCAGCCCCAAATGCGCGTACGGAGCCGCAATGCTCTTCAGATACTTCATCCCGCCGAGCGGCTCAGACGGAAAGAGTTTCAGTTCCCGACAGCCAAGAGACACTGCCTTCTCGATCTCGCTGGGCGTCATGATCCCCGGCGCAAACGGTAATCCGGCAGACTGCGCGGCAAGGACGACGTTTTCGTTCAGTCCTGGTGCGACACCAAATGCAGCATCCGCCTCCGCGGCCTGCATGACCTGCTCCGGAGTCAAGATCGTCCCGACGCCGGCAAGCATTTCCGGAAGTTCACGCCGGATATTTGCGAGAGCCTCCAGAGCTGCCGGGGTCCTGAGCGTCAGTTCCATCGCACAGATCCCGCCGTCCAAAAGAGCCTTGGCGGTCGGAACGGCATTCGCCGCCTCATCGATGACCAGCACGGCGATCGCGCCGCAATCACTGACTTTCTGAAGCATTTCATCGGAAAACTGCGATTTCATGGAAATTTCCTTTCGTGGATAAAATTAAAACCTAAATGTCCGTACCGGAGAGAGCGGATGGGAAAACCTCTCGGTAACGCTCTCAATACCGCCCTTCCTAAGGGTGACGGAGGATTTGGAGTACGGCGATACAGGCCGTCAGGCCATTTGCCGCGTGGAAGCGGGGAAAACTTGAATTTTGGCCGAAAGGCTTACGCAAAACGTCGTCCGCCCCTCGGTCTAGAAGCGGGCAGATGTTCGTGTTATGCACGTCTTTCGTGAGAACAAAGACGCTCAAAACGTTCTGGATCGCCTTCTCGCCGTTGATGAGTTCCTGACTCAGGATCTTGCAGACGACCGACTGTTTCCGCACCCCGTTCGAATCCAGCTCATCCGCGAGCTCCGTAACGCCCATTCCTCCTTTTCCGAGCATCTTCACGAGCCGAAAATTCTTGCCCTTTCCCAGAAGATACCCGGGTTTCAGCTCTTCAACTGTTTCTCATCGGCCTTTTTTTCCCCGTGCTCACTCTGCGCAGCGGTCCCCGCAGTCCACGTTAGCGTACCGGCCATTTTTGCGTTCCTCTAAAATTTTTCGTTTCATTCAGGAATAAATAGATGATCACGATCCGATTCTACCAAATTTTCAAAAAGATTCAAGGGGGGAATGGGTTCTTCCTTTAGATAATAGAGCGGCGAAGTGGAGTGAAACTGCGATCAATGCGGTAAAACGGTGAGAGGTTTTGGGTTTGATCTCACCGTTTTTCTCTAATTCGTTTCAAAGAAACGTCTATTTTACATGAGCGTCCAGTCGTTCGCCATGAGAGCGTAGATGCCTAGAGCGAGATTCGTGGACATGTGGAACACGACGGCGTCCCAGATGTTTTTCGTTCGGCTAACGTACCATGTGACGAGACTGAACCACACGACGGCAGCAATGGCTTCCGGGTGAGTCAGCAGAGCGTAAACGTTCACGGCGATCCATGCTTTCATTGGGAGAACGTCAACTGTAAGTGCAAGCCAGTTCTTTTCCTTGGTCTCGGATATTTCCGGGTCTCCGTCCTGAATGAAACGAAGCAGGAATCCTCGAAGGAAGAATTCTTCGATCAGCGGGACCATGAGAGCAAGTCCGAAAAGCCGAACGGCAAAAAATTGCCAGGCGAGAGCCGGAGTTTCAAAAACACCATCGGCAAATGGATCGAAAGAGCTTCGGGAGGGGCCCGTCAGGAATTCCAACGGTGTGAAGGGGATCTTTGAGAGAGCGACCCAGAGTACCGTTCCCAGCAGTCCCGCAGGAATGGCCAGAAGGGTCCATCGAGTGAGACGCAGGGGGAAAAGTCTGCGCCAGCACGCGAAGGCACAGAGGATCGTCACGGCAGTGACCAGCAGGACTTTCAGTACGTAGGCAATGGGGTAGTTCCACTGGAAAAGTGAAAACCGAATCGGCGCCTCCGCAGCAGCTTTCGGTTCCAGAGCACCCATGATGAGGAACAAAATGAGCGGAAATGTGAGACCGACTGCGTAAAATTTTTCGGTTTTATTCATGAAATCCTCAAAAACATGAAAAAAATTTAAACTTTTTAAAAGTTAATCGAGCAAAAACGCTTGACGTTTTTTGTTTTTCGGTGTACTCTATAGGATATTTGGAGAGTATTGGTGGATCGTGGCCTCGATTCATCTTTTATTTTACTCGATAGACGAATTTTTGTCTATGGGAGTTTTGCAAAATTTCAGAAGATTAGAAAAATCATGAAAAAATACTTCTTTCCAATTGCGGTGCTCGTGTGCTGCTTTTGCTGCGTGACTCTGACATTTGGTCAGGATGACAGCTCAAAGTATCGAAGCAAAGCGGTCGATGCTCTGAGAACGGGTCCGGATGAGAACGGACGCAAGACCGTGAAATTGTATCTGGACGCCCAGCTTGGCCGCTGGGAAGGGGATGAATCGCGAATTCCGTTTTTCAAAAAGGAGCTGCTTGATTCTCTTCAGTCCGTTCAGAAAGATAATCCGAAAAATTATGTTCTTGCGCTGGACATGATTTTTGAGGGACTGAAAGAGATGGCCGAGGGAGGGAAACGTGCCGTCCGATTCAATGCGGTCCTCATGGCAGGGGAACTTGATCAGCCTGCTGGCGACGGAGCGGTGGTTCCGTATGCGAAAGCGTTGCCGTTCTTGAAAGAAATGGCGGCTTCGGATGAAGCGTTCCTTCAGGTGGCAGCGATGAAGGGGCTTGCGCGTCACGCAGGGTATGTGAAGTCGGAAGACAGAGGGGCGCTGGCGAAGATCTTTTCCCAGTTTGCGTTTGCTCCTCTTGCAAAGGGGGAAGCGAATGAAGCTCCGGAAGTGCAGTGGCTGCGTCTTCAGGCGCTGGAAGCACTCGGCAACCTGCGCTATGCGGGAAGTAAGGGGGAGATCGCAGGGAAACTGCTTGAGTCGGTGATGATGCAGACCAAAGCGGTCGACAGTCCCTATTTCCGCCGGGATATGGAACGCCGCATTACGGCTGCCGTCGCGTTTTCAAAACTGAAGCTCACGGCTGACGATCTGCGTGCAATGAAAAAGAAACCGGAAGAGCTCACCGCGGCTTTCGGACGGCTTTTCCTGGTCTGCATGAAGTATGAGTACGATAATGACTACGATCTGCAGGAAGGCGTTGAGGGGGAAGTTCAGCGCGATCCGCGTGCTCGTCGTGTAGCGCGTGCTCTGTCGCCGGAGGAGGAAGCGTACCAGATCCGTTTGTGGAAGCAGAGGACCAAGGCGATCTCCAGTGCGTTCGCGTGGATCTTTAATTCTAAGGAATCCAATCTTCCGGCAATGGAAGCGTCCAACAAAAATTTCAGTAAAATCGCCCGAATGATCCGCGATATTTCTGAAATGTACGATCGTGCCGGTCTGAGCAAACGGCGTTCGGCCGCCCGTTCTGAGGATCAGGAAGAGACGGCTTCGATGGATTCGACGGTCGTTTCGTCGGACGGGAAATTGACGCTCTATCAGATGCAGAAAGATATGCGGACTGCGCTGCGTGATCTTGCCGAGTTGATGGAGATCTCTCTGGACATTCAGGCGAAGATGCGTCCGGATTCTGGTTACGGATATTGATGACGCATAAAAAAGCAGCCGGAGGAGGCCGGCTGCTTCGGGAGAAATGCATTCCGGATGAGTGAGGAGGATGCATTCCGGAATGCAGAAGGATCGGTCGTTCGGGAACTAGTGAATATTGGTTCCCGTTTTTTCTGCGGCGATGCTCTCTCTGCCTAATGCGGTATTTTCGCCGCGGATCTGTTTCTGAAGGCGGGTGAAGTGTCCTTTCTGGGACGGCTGTTCTTTTCCGGCGGTATCTGCGACTTTCAGAGCTTCGCGTATGTCACCCTGTTTGTAAAGGTGTTCTACCCAGAAGTGGTAGACATGCGTGTGATTGTTCTGGAACGGCGGGTAGGATGGTTCGTGTGCCAGTCCCATACGCAGGAGTGCCGCTGCCTGTTCAAACTGATCTTGATTGCACAGTGCGATCGCCCAGTTATTCATCGTAGCGAGCAGGTTGCCGAAGGTGGTTTTACTATGCTGATCCAGGCAGAACGCAATGGCGTTTGCTTCCAGTGCGCCGGCATAGTCGTTGATGCTGAGGAGATCCACCCCTCGATTGTAGTATATTTTGGCGATGAGCCGTTTGTCGGAGATCGGTTGCGGGACATCATGAAGGAGCATCTGGTCGGACAGGTCTTTCTTGTCCGGTGACGCATCGCGGATGAGTTTGCAGATGACCTTGCGCTGCGTTTCCGGATCGTTTCGGTAACGGAACCAGCTGGCGCAAGTCGTTTCTACTTCGAGTTTCTCACCGCTGCTCAGGTAGACCCAGCACATTGCGTGTCCCGGGAGTTCCACCGCTGTGACGTTCAGGCCGGCTTTCTCAGCGAGACTGCAGTACAGGATCGAGCCGGTCACGCAGTTGAAGCGGCCGTATTCGAGCAGGTTCGTCATCGTCGTACCTTCCAGACTGTACTCATGCGTGATGTTCTGGTGCATGAAATTCAGGATCGTCTCTGCTTTCAGGAGTTCCCGTTCATTGAGCGTCAGGTCTTCCCGTGCGTCCACGAGCCGTGTTTGCTGAAGGAGGTGGAATTCGATATTATCGTAAATGTGCACCAGTCGATTGGCGTCTGCAGCAGTTGCGGGACGGCTTGCGATGACTGCGGCTTCCATCAGGGAGAAGCGGCAGCGGGTCTGGGAAAGTTTGGGTTTATCGGAGACGCGGAGAGCATTGAAAAGATGCTCTTCATTGACGTTCAGGGCACGAATGTACTCCTCACTCCAATGGATCTGGCCTTTACTGATAAAACGCTGTTCGCTGAAATCTTGAAACACTTGGCGTACAGGAACGGCTACCGACAGTTTCTGCATCGGGGAATTTCGGCTTGAAAACACGGGTGTGTAGGTCGCGACTTCCTGCTGGCTGTCGTTTCTTGCTGAAGGTACCGCGGAGGGAGCCGCAGTGGGGACCGCAGGAGTTTCGGACGAAGTTTCCATGGAACGGGAAACGGCCGCTGGCGCCGCAGCAGATGATGGAGCTGACTGCGGTGAAACAGTCTGCGGTGAAACAGTCTGCGGTGAAACAGTCTGCGGTGAAACAGTCTGCGGTGAAACAGTCTGCGGTGAAACAGTCTGCGGTGAAACAGTCTGCGGTGA
>SUVI01000172.1 GCA_015062085.1 Planctomycetaceae bacterium | reverse complement strand
GTGGTCCCGGAAATTACGGAGAGTCAGGGGAATGTCGCGATGTTTCTCGGTATTCTTGCAGTCGGTATTGCCGTCGGGAGCACGTTCGTGGGATTCGTCATGCGCGGACGCGCTACGCTCGCGCCGATCACGTACTCGTGCTTCGGCATGGCGGTCTGTGCGGTCTGTCTTTACTTTACGCCGGAAGGGACGGGAACGCTTTTCCTTGAGACGGAAACGGGAGAGTCTGCCGGAATGGCTCCTGCTGCCGTTCACGCACTCTGGGCGCTGGTTTTCCTCGGCATTTTTGCCGGTATGTTCGACATTCCGCTGCTTACGTATCTTCAGAAGAATTCTGACGGATCCCAGCGCGGCCGGATCATCGCAGGATCCAATTTCCTGAGTTTTTCGGCCATGACGCTTGGCGTGGCAGTTTTTGGTGCGGTCATTACATTTCTCGGAACGCGCGGGGTCTGGCTCTTCGCCGCGGTCACGACTTTCCTAGTCGCGCTGCTTTGCACTTGGCTCGTTTTTGGAAGATCGGGACGCGCGGAAGTCTTATCTGCCGAAGTAGAGATTCCTGCCAAAGCGGGAACTCCTGTCGAAGTGAATGATCCTGCGGAAAAGGAGGCTTTTTAAAATGTATCGACTCCTAGGTTGGTTTACGGCACTGCTGTTTCATATTTTCTTCCGGCTCTTTTATCGTGTCCGGATCGAAGGGGCGGAAAATCTGCCGAAAGAAGGGCCTTTTGTTCTTGCTTCCAATCACGTGAGTTACCTTGACGGTCAGCTCATGTACTTCATGCTGCCGTACCGGAGAAGAAAACCGCGGATCATTTTCTGGGCCGCGTTCGGAAAACCTCCGATCCTGCATGCGCTTTCGATCGCGTATCGCGGGATCCCGATCGAGCCGGGAAAAGCGGCGCTGCGTGCGATCCGCGAGGCTTCCAAAGCGCTGGATGAGGGGGATGCTGTGGGGATCTTTCCTGAGGGAGGGATCTCTCGTCACGGGGTCCTGATGCCATTCAAGCCGGGAATCGAGCACATGCTGCGCGGTCGGGATCATGTGCCGGTCGTGCCGATGTACATCGGGGGACTGTGGGGCAGTATTTTTAGTTTCCGCAATGGAAAAGTGATTTGGAAATGGCCGGAACGTTTCTCATGGAGCACGCTGTTTTCCTTCCAGTTCCGGCGCAGGATCACGATCTACCTCGGAAAACCGATCGAGAATTTTCGTCAGCAGGACGTCCGTGCATTACCGGATGCCGTCATGCAGCTTCAGGATCGGTTCTATCATGAGCGCTGGATGAAAGTCGGCACGGCCAGCGACAATTTCAAGCGCAAGATGGTTCCCGCGCGTCAGATGCTGCGTCTCTGGAAGAAAAAGAAACCGCGTGAACTCGCCATTGCCGATATGACGATGGAACTGACGGGACGAAAAGCGCTTTTGGGGTCGCTCATTTTCCGGAGAAAGCTGCACGCGATCCTAGGCCGTGATGAGAAGAACGTCGGCGTCCTGATCCCGCCCTGTGTACCGAGTGTGCTGGCGAACGCCGCGCTGGCGCTGGACCGGAGGGCTGCCGTCAACCTGAACTACACGGTGAGCAATGAGATCATGAATCTCTGCATCCGCAAGGCCGGGATCCGTCACGTCGTCACGAGCAAAAAAGTGATGGCGGACAAGAATTTTGCGAAATTCACGCCGGAATGCGAGCTGGTCTATCTGGAAGACATCAAGGCATCCGTAACGCTTTGGGATAAGATCAGCGCCATTTTGACGGCGTGCGTCCTTCCGCTGTGGCTTGCGGAGCGGCTTTTGGGACTTCAGAAGATCAAACCGTCGGATCCGATGACCATCGTTTTCACGTCCGGATCCACGGGCATCCCGAAAGGTGTGGTACTGACGCACCAGAACGTGGCGGGAAATATTTTTGCATTCTGCGACATTATCCAGCTTCAGCCGACGGACAGTGCGCTGGGGATCCTTCCCTTTTTCCATTCCTTCGGCTACACGTGCCTTCTGTGGTCCGTTCTTTCGTTCGGATTCCGCGGCTTCTACCACACTTCACCGCTGGATTGCGGACTGATCGGGAAACTGTGCCGCAAGTACTCGCCGACGCTTCTGGTCGGAACGCCAACTTTCCTGCGAATGTACGCGCGCAGGGTCCAGCCGGAAGACTTCAAGGGGGCGGAGATCATCGTGTCCGGGGCGGAACGCTGTCCGGAAGCGCTGATGGACGAATACGAAAAACGTTTTGGAGTCCGGATCGTGCAGGGGTACGGAGTCACGGAGGCTGCGCCGGTCATTTCCGTCAACATTCCGGAACACCGACGCATGACCGACTGGGCGCCAAAAGCCAAGGACGATTCGATCGGTTTCCCGCTTTACGGAACGTCGATCCAGGTCCGGAACCTCGATACCGGGGAATTGTGCAAAACGGGCGAACGAGGGATGCTTTGGGTCTCTGGGATCAACGTCATGGAAGGGTACTACGGTGAGCCGGAAAAGACGGCGGAGGTCCTTCAGGACGGATGGTACTGCACGGGCGACTTGGTCTACGTCGATGAAGCAAACTACATTTACATTGCGGGACGTCTGAGCCGTTTTGCCAAGATCGGCGGCGAGATGGTGCCTCACGAAGGTTTGGAAGAGGCGCTGAACAAAATTTTGGGAAACAGTGCGGAAAACGAGCCGAAACTCTGCGTTTCGTCGGTCCCCGATGAGAAAAAGGGAGAAAAGCTCGTTGTGCTTTACACGGAACTGCAGATGACGCCGGAAGAACTGAACGCGAAGCTGCTGGAGCAAAAGTATCCGCCGCTATGGATACCAAGTGTCGACGCGTACTTCCAGATCGAGTCCATTCCGCTTTTGGGAACCGGCAAGCTCGATCTTCGGGCGATCCATGAAATGGCGCTCCTGCATGCGGGCTCCTGACGGATACTCTGAGCTGAAGGAGGCGCATTCTGAACCGTCCGACTGCAGAGATTTCTTTACGGGGATCTCGCGGGAACTGAGCCTTTGATCTCCAAAGATCCAGATTCGGTAAAAGACTGAATTTGGATCTTTTTTCGTCAAAAAATCGGAAATTGCTCTTTCCTGATCTGGAAAAATCAGCTAATATAAAAGAGGGATGTTCCCATTTGGATGAAAACGCGGCAGCGTCGATTTTCGGATTTGGATTTTTGATTTTACGGTAAAAAAACATGAAAAAGCACATTTCCACATTTGCCTGGTTTCTGGTTGGGCTTGCCGGATGGTTTGGAAACTGGGGCGGAATGTACGTTTCCGCACAGCAGGAGACCGGTCCGGCTTCGGACGGCAGGATCATGGCTGGTCTGCTTGGGGAAATTGGTTTTTCGGTTCCGGAGAATCTGCAGAAAAATCTCGAGCTGCTCCATCTGCAAAAGAGTCAGACTCCTGCCGGGACACTTTCTGAGAATGGACTGAAGATCCGGGACCCGAAACTGCGGCAGACCGCGGGTACTGAAGAGACCGCGGGTACTGAAGAAACGGCAGGAAAACAGAGGGCGCACCGTGCAGACATCATTCCGGCTGCGCTCCCGAATGGGAAAAATGAGATCCAGCTCACGGGGGCAGAAGAGCCGCTCGAAACCGTTCCCTCCGAGGGACCGACGGAAAATGCCGTTTTAGAGGAGCCTGCGTCACTGGAGTTGGCCGACCTAATGCCGTTGGAAAGCGCGCAGGAGTCTGGGACGCCGAATGGATCTCTGGAGGGACTTCCGGAAACGCAAACGGAAACGCAAACGGAAACGCAGACGGAAACGCAGACGGAAACGCAGACGGAAACGCAGACGGAAACGCAGACGGAAACGCAGACGGAAACGCAAACGCAAACGCAGACGCAAACGCAGACGGAAACGCAAACGGAAACCGTTTCCGAGGTACTTGCCGAAGATCCGTTTTCTGAAGCTCCGGCAGGGGCGGCGGGTGAAACAGCGTCTCGAGCGGAGCCGCTTACCGATCTGGGAGCTGGTCCAGAAAACGGGTTTTTGCAGAATTCCGAAATTCAGAGTGCTCCGGTGGAACCAGCCGTGGGCCAGAACGCTGCGCCGTTGGCGGAAGTTGGGCAGAACGCACAGGGAAACGCAGAAAGAAGCGCGGAATTGGTGCCTCTTGAGACGCTGGAGCCGTTAGGAGACGTAGAGTCCGCCCCGCTCTTGCCGCAGCCGAGGGTGACGCCGGTCGGAAATGGAACGTTCACGGAAGCCGCACAGGAAACGTCCGAAGTTCCTGAAATGGGACTGAAAGCCGCCGAGCCGCAGTCTGCCGGCGGTGCTGGAGTCATCCAAGGAAACGGAAAGCCGGGCGAAGCAGCACTGGAAGGCATTCAGGTCGCTCGGCTGACGGTTGAAAAAACCGCTCCGGAAGAGATCCAGGTCGGTACTCCTTCCACGTGGACGATTACGGTCAGAAATGAAGGAAAGACGGCCGCATCGGGAGTCCAGATCCACGACACAGTCCCGGAAGGAACGCAGTTGGTAAATACGCAGCCTCCGGCGCGCGTTTCGGAAGATGGCGAGATCACTTGGAACGTCGGTACGATGCCCGCCGGAACGATGGCGGTCGTGAAGATGGTCCTAAGGCCGACCCGTGAAGGAGAGATCGGCAGCATCGCGAGCGTTTCAACGCGTTCGGAAGCCTCTGCCAAAGCCGTTGCGACTCGCCCGCTCCTGAAAGTAGAAACGTTTGGCGAAAAGAAAGTGCTTCTTGGCGAGCCAGTCGAATTAAGTATCGTCGTCTCCAATCCAGGAACGGGGATCGCCCGAAATGTCGTGCTGAGTGAGACGGTGCCTCCGGAACTGCAATTTGAAGGCGGTGCGGAACTGCTCTATCCGGTCGGCGATCTGCTTCCGGGAGAGTCTAAAACGACCAAACTCCCACTGACGGCAGTGCGTCCCGGGAAATTCGCGAATCGGATCCTTGCGCGGTCGGAATCTGACCTCGAGATGGAAAGCGTTTTGGAAATGGAAGTGACCGCGCCGGCGATCTCGCTGAAACTGCAGGGCCCGAGCCGCCGTTTTCTGGAAAAGGAAAGCACGTTCCGGCTGACGCTTTCAAATTTGGGGACTGCAAGCGCGAAAAACGCGGAATTTTACGTGACGGTCCCGAATGGATGGAAATTCGTGCGGGCAAACAATCTGGGGACTTTTCTGCCGGAGTATGGCCGGACCGTCTGGAAGCTGGAAGAGCTGGAAGCTGGAGGGTGTGCGGAAGCAGAAGTCGTCCTCGCTCCGATGGAGATCGGCTCCTTTACCCTCCAGTGTGAGGCAAACGCCGACATCTGCCAGCCCTCTGCGGATTCAAAAAACGTGACGGTGGAGGGGATCGCGGCTCTCATGTTCCAAGTAGTGGATTCGAATGACCCGATCCAAGTCGGCGAGGATACGCAGTACACCGTGGAAGTCGTGAATCAAGGATCCCGGCAGGCGGAAAACGTTCAGGTCACGGTGAACATCCCGGCGGGACTGGAGCTCGTCGCATGCGAGGAACGTGCCAGAACGGCAAGCGTACAGGGCGGGAAACGACTCCTTTTCGAGCAGATACCGACTCTGGGACCGAAAGCTGCGAAGGTCTACCGATTTACTCTCCGAGGCGTGGCAAGCGGCGACCAGCGTGTCTCGGTCGATCTCTCAAGCAGGGAATTTCAGGACCCCATCGTGAAAGAGGAAAGCACGCGAGTTTTTGCCGAGTAGCCTACCTTTAACGTGACGAAATTAGAACCGAAACCGCAGAATATCGTCCTAGATCTTCTGCGGTTTCGGTTTTTCTGAGGATTTTTGCTCTGGATGTGCTGCGAAACGGGGGTCTCTCCCTTGATGAAAATGTGCGGAATGGTAAAATAGAATAGGATAGGATAGAATGGGACTGGCCGAAACGGAAAAACGGTTGGCGAGTGCCGATCAAACGGGTCGGCGATACATGAGCTACAGGAGAAAATATGAGATCTCATTCCACTACGATTTTGACGGTCCGCCGGAATGGAATCGCGGCTATTGGCGGTGACGGCCAAGCCACGGTCGGCACGACGATCATGAAACACGATGTTCAGAAGATCCGGCGTCTGGCGAACGGAAACGTTATTTGCGGTTTTGCCGGAACGACGGCTGACGCCTTTGCGCTGATGGAGCGTTTCGAGGCCCGCCTGAAAGACTACCCCGGAAACGTTCCACGCGCAGCTACCGAGCTGGCAAAAGAATGGAGGACGGACCGTGCGATGCGGCAGCTTGAGGCGCTCATGGCCGTCATCGATGCCCGCCATACGCTTTTGGTGACCGGGAACGGAGACGTCATCCAGCCGACCGATTCCGTGTTGGGAATTGGGTCGGGCGGTAATTTTGCAGTCGCCGCGGCTCGGGCTCTTCTGCGAAACACGGACCTAGAAGCCGTAGAGATCGTACGGAAGGCACTGGAGATCGCCGCGGAGATCGACATTTACACGAACACGAACATTCACGTTGAGGAGATGCCGAGCGAAACGTGATGCCAAGTGGATCGGGAATGCTGCGTTTCCTTTTTTGCCGTTTGGGAATGGATGGGAATGGAGATTTTCGGAAAAAGAGAAATGAGGCGGAATGCTGGAGCAAAAGAAACAGGAGAGAAGGCGCATGAAATTTGAATCTGAAAATGATGCGGAAAATACAAATCTGACAGAAATGACGCCGCGTGAGATCGTACAGGAACTGGATGCTCACATCGTGGGACAGGCCGAGGCAAAACGCGCGGTCGCCATTGCCGTTCGGAATCGCTGGAGAAGACGGCAGCTGCCGGAAGAACTTCGCCGGGAGGTCTCTCCGAAAAACATTTTGATGATCGGACCCACGGGCGTCGGAAAGACCGAGTTGGCCAGACGGCTGGCAAGACTGACTCAAGCACCGTTCGTTAAGGTGGAGGCCACCAAGTACACCGAGGTCGGATACTATGGCCGCGATGTGGAGAGTATGGTGCGGGAGCTCGTTGAGAACGCCTTGAAGATCGTGCGGGAACGGGAGCTGGAGAAGGTAAAAAAAGAGGCGGAAAAGCTGGTCGAAGAGAGGATCCTCGACATTCTCGTTCCCCTCTCGGAAAAAAAGTTTACGGAACTGCCCAAAACAGACCTTTTCAAGGGCGGCTTCTGCGAAAAAGACGCGGAAACGGTAGGCGCCTCGAACCGGGACTGCCAGGATACTTTGGAAGATGGAAGTACGCAGGAGAGCAAAAGCGCTGAAAAACGCGGGATGGAACACGGTGACTCGAAAACGGGATCGAAGATCGGAAATGCGGTCATCACGAGTTTCCACGTGGATTTTCCGGAAGATTTCCCGAAGGAGCTGCGGGAATCGATCCTCGAAATGTTTCCGGGGGCCTCAACTTCCACACATTCGGGAAGTTTTGACTCGAGTTTCATAGAAGCATTGCGGGGTAAAGCGCAGACGGAAACCGAAACCCCAGCGGAAACCGAAACCCCAGCGGAAACCGAAACCCCAGCGGAAACCGAAACCCCAGCGGAAACCGAAACCCCAGCGGAAACCGAAACCCCAGCGGAAACGGAAACCCCAGCGGAAACGGAAACCCCAG
>SUVI01000171.1 GCA_015062085.1 Planctomycetaceae bacterium | reverse complement strand
GTGCCGTTTTTCAGGACTCCGTTTTTCAGATTTCCGACTTTTTGCTATTGAAATTTTTTTGATCTTCACCATGTCCTTCGGCATGAAAGATCGTAAATGTTTTTGATCCCCAGAAAGGAACTTAATATGCCTGGTCAAATTGCGATTTTTGTCATCGTACTGTTCATCATCGCGCTGATCATTCTCCTCTCGTACTGTGTGCGCATCGTCCCTCAGACGCAAGTTTACGTCGTGGAACGTCTCGGGAGTTACCGTACTTCGCTCGCCGCCGGTCTTCACATCCTGATGCCGTTCATCGATTCCGTCGTGAATAAAGTCTCGCTCAAAGAGAACGTTCTGGATTACGATCCGCAGCCGGTCATCACGAAAGATAACGTGACCATTCAGGTCGACTCGGTCGTCTTTTATCAGGTGACGGATGCGAAACTCTTCACGTACGGCGCGAATCAGCCGATCCTCGCGATCAAACAGCTGACGGCGACCACGCTGCGAAACATCATCGGCGAGATGGATCTTGACGGCACGCTGACCTCCCGCGATAATATCAACTCCAAGATCACGCGCATTTTGGATGAAGCCTCGGATAAATGGGGCATCAAGGTGAATCGCGTAGAACTGAAGAACATCCTGCCGCCGCCGGCCATTCAGGATGCCATGGAAAAGCAGATGAAGGCGGAACGTGAACGCCGCGAAGCGATCCTTCAGGCCGAGGGCCGCAAGAAGAGCGAGATCCTCATCGCCGAAGGAGAAAAGCAGGCTCAGATCCTCCGAGCGGAAGCGGAAAAAGAGCAGGCGATCCTGAAAGCGCAGGCAGAGAAAGAAAAGCAGGTCCTGGAAGCCGCCGGTCAGGCTGACGCCATCCTCCTGGTCCAGAAAGCGCTCGCAGACGGCATCCGGATGCTCAATGAAGCAAATCCGACCGAGCAGGTCCTGACGCTCAAGTCCCTTGAGGCGTTCGCAAAAGCCGCCGACGGCAAAGCGACCAAGCTCATCATTCCGAGCCAGATCCAGGGGATCGCCGGTCTCGCCTCCGCACTGAAAGACGTCATGAAAGACTAAAAAGACTGAAACTGTGCTTTTCCCGTAACTGCCGGGGTTTGCAGCAAACGAAATTTCCAAACCCCGGTCTCCTTTCAGGCAGTACCCGCAAATGCGAAACGAAACTGCCTGGAGCCAGGCCGAAGTCCGGATGCGCTTTGGTCGGTTTTCTGCCCGTTTTTTGACTTTCCGGAAAGTGCGTACCGATCCTGTCGCGATCTTTACCACTAAAAACACAGAGAAGGTTCAGAAACACACAGAAAAGAAAAAAAGTGAGAAAAGAAGCGAAAAAAGAAGGAAAAATTTCCTGGCGCGAATTTCTCGAAAAACACGAAAATACTCAAAATGCTTTTAAAATATTTTTTAATTGCTATTTTGTGAAATTCTCATTTTTTCGTGCTTTTCGTGTTCCCATTCAGTGAGACTCTGTGAGTTTCCTGTGTCTTCAGCGGTGAAACTGGGACACAGCTGCCGGATGGGGCATTTTTTAAAATTTTAAAAATCCCTCAAATCCATTTTTACTAAAATTTTCCATTTTTACTAAAGGAGCCTGCCCATGAAACGACGTCAGTTTCTTGAAAATACGTTAGCTTCAACTGTCGCAGCGGGAATGCTTTCCTCTGTCCGTTCCCTTTATGGGGCGATGCCGTTTTCCGCAGACCCGGTCGCAGAATTCCAGCTCACTCCGCAGGTCAAGGCGACCCGCATCGGTCTGGGAACGGGAGTCCGCGGCGGCGGTCGTCAGTGCAATCTGACGCGCATGGACAAAGCGAAAGCTCTTGATCTGATCTGCTACTGCTACGACCAGGGGATTCGTTTCTTCGATTGCGCCGACATGTACGGCTCGCACCAGATCGTGGCGGAAGCACTTGCCGGCAAACCGCGTGATTCGTACGTTTTGAGTACCAAGATCTGGGCACAGCCAGGCGGAGTTCCGGAAAAAGAACGACCGACTGCCGACATTCTGCTTCCGCGTTTTCTGAAGGAACTGCGTACGGACTACATCGACATCGTGCAGCTCCACTGCATCCACAATACGGAGTGGGTGAACGTCATGGGATTCCAGTTCGAGCCGCTTGAAAAGCTGAAGCAGCAGGGCGTCATCCGCGCACATGGTGTTTCGTGCCACTCTCTCGCAGCCGCACACATGGCGGCAGAAATGCCGTGGGTCGACGTCATGCACGTGCGTCTGAACCCGGAAAACAAAAAAATGGACGGAAACTGGGAAGAAAATCTGCGTCTCGTCGAAAAAGCGAAGAAGAACGGGAAAGGCCTGATCGCGATGAAGATCATCGGCGAAGGAACGATCCGAACTCCGGAAGGCCGCCGTGCGTCGACCGCCGCCGTGACGCGTCTGCCGGGCATCGACACCATGATCGTGGGATTCGAGGAACGCCAGCACGTGGATGAATTCCTCACGAACGTCCGCGAAACGCTTGCGGAAATGGCCAAAGAACAGAGTATCTGAAAGAACGGCTCAGAGACACACTGAATTTTAAACACGGAAAACGCGGAAAAAACGAATTTCACAAAATGGTTTTAGAAGATTTGAAGATCCATTTCGTATCTTTCGCGATTTTTCGTACTTTTCGTGTTTCCTTCAGTGTGTCTCTGCGGGTTTTTCTGCGTTCTCTGCGGTAAAAAAACGTCTGGCCCCGTACACACTTGCCGGAAGAACCTTTTTAAAACCAGTCTCTCCCCGTTTATTCCGCGGATCTCTCTGTTTCGAAATTCAGTGCCGGAGGCAAATGTCGCAAAAAATGGCCAGAGTGTAGAATGCGTTCAAAAGAATATTCAGCGTGAGGATCTGACTCATGGCGGCGATACGGGACTCAAGAACGAGCGGATCTGCAAACAATGCGCGAAGGATCGGCCACGCAGAAAGAAACAAAAACGGCAAAATGATCCAGCCGGAAGAAAAGTAAAGGAGCGTAAGGACCAAAATACTTCCGAGCCAAAGCAAAACGGTCAGACGGTAGACTTTCCCCGCAGCCTCTCTTCCCAAAAGAGCAGACACGGTGTGCCGGTGAGCGTCACGGTCCTTTTCAATGTCGCACGTATTGTTCGTAAACATGATGAGGCCGATGCCGAGGATCAGCGGAACGGCCAAAAGAAGCGGTTCCCACGAAAACTGAAGCGTCAGGACCTGCACACAGGCCAGAGGGATCAGACCTCCCATGACGAAACCGCTGGTGAGTTCGCCAAGCGGAAGATACGAGATCGGAAGTTTCCCTCCGCTGTAGAGGTAGATGACGGCTGCGCCGATGCTGCCGATAGCCAAAGGGATCCACCCTGCGTGAAGGATGACAAAACAGCCAAGCGCAAACGCGGTGAGCATCAGGAACGCAAAGAAAACGAGAACGGAAAACGGCCGGATCCGGTTAAAAACGAGGACAGCATCGGTCGGATCGACCTGATTCTCACACGTGTCCGCCCCTTTCACGAAATCGAAATAGTCGTTCAGCGTGTTGACCGCCGACTGCATCAGGACCGTGATGGCAAGGAGAACGAAAAGAAGAAGCGGATCGACACACTGTGTCCGATGGATCACGAGCGCCGCGGAAAAAAGGACTGGAAACACTGACGCCGGCCAAGTATGCGGAGCCGTGAGCTGAAGCATCAGCCGTGGTGTGAGGGCCGAATAGGATCCAGTTTCCGATTTCATGTTTTTCTCCTGCCGTGAAGGAAAGTCTCTCAAAAGCCCGAAGGCTGCATCAAAAGCCCGAAGGCTGCATCAAATGCCCGAAGGCTGATCCTGGTAAAGGTTCCGGTAAAATCCGCATCGCTCCATGAGTTCGGCATGCGTTCCCTGGTCGAGGATCTGTCCGTTTTCCATCACGACGATCTCGTCGGCAAGCGAGAGGATCCCGAGACGGTGCGTCACGATGATGACCGTGCGGTTTTTGTGGAAGATGGAGAGGGATTCCTGAATGGAACGCTCGCTTTCCAAGTCGATCTGGCTGGTGGCTTCATCTAGAAGCAGGATCTTCGGATCACGGAGGATCACGCGGGCCAATGCAAGTCTCTGACGCTGCCCCCCGGAGAGAAGATTGCCGAGCGGTCCGATCGGAGTCTCGTATCCCTGCGGAAGGGTATTCGTGATGAATTCATGCGCATTTGCGAGTTTCGCCGCGGCAATGACCTCCTCTTCCGTTGCGTCGAACCGGCCGAACCGAATGTTTTCGTAAACGGTGTCGTCAAAGAGGATCGCGTCCTGCGAGACGAGTCCGAGCTGGGAGTGAAGGTCTTTCTGCGTCACGTCCCGAAGCGAAACGCCGCCGAGCAGCACTTCTCCGGAAGTTGGGTCGGCAAGACGCGGGATGAGATTCAGAAGCGTACTCTTTCCGCAGCCGTTCGCGCCGACGATAGCGACAGTCTTTCCGAAGGGGATCGTCAGATCCACGTTACGCAGTACCGGCCGGTCCGGCGTGTAATCGAAATGGACTTTTCGGAATTCAAGCTCCATGGAATTTCCGTCAAGGGAGACCGGCTTTTCTGGATCGGCGACCTTCACGGGCGCGTCGAGCAGTTCGTAAACACGGTCCGCAACAGCGACGGCGTTCTGGAGGGACGTGAAAATATCGCTGAGTTTGCGTGCCGGGTCTGCGGCTCCGAGCAGTGCGACGTAGAACATGACGAGCCATTCGATCGAAAGGGGACGCTCCGACATCGGGAACCCGAAGAGCGTCGTGTTTCCGGTCAAGACCAGCCACGCACCGACCAGAAGTGCGATGGAAACGAGAAGGATCCCGGAACACTCGACCAGCCCCTTTGCCAATGCGTCGAGGAAAGAGACTTTCAGCGATTTTCCGTAAAGAATGTGTCCCTGCGTGAAAAAGCGTTCCCGAACGTGCTCCTCAAGCGTAAAACACTTCACGATCTTGATCCCGAAAAACGTTTCCTGAAGCGTTTCAAAGAGCTTCGCGACTTCCTTCATGATCTGACGGCTCGTCTGTCGGATCTTTTTCGCGAGTTTCCGGATCGCCCACGCAATGAGCGGAAGGATCAGGATCGTCACGACGAAAAGCTGCCAGTTGATCCAGATCGCGATCCCCATGCAGACGAACATTTTGAGCGGCTCACGGATCATTTTTCCGTAGACGTCCGCCAAACCGCCGCCGATACCGCCGACATCATTCGTGATCCGGCTCATCAGAACCGCACTGCCGTCCTGACTGTACCGCGCAAACTCAAGGGTGAGGCATTTGTCGAAAAGACGGTTTCGGACGTCCAGGATCGTCAAGTTCGCGATCCGAGCGACGAGGACAGAGTTGGCGATCAGGAACGCGGTCTTCAGGAGCGTCATGGCCAAAAGCGCCGCCAAAAGAAGCACGATCGTCGAAAACGGCGTCGTCGGAAGCCAGGCGTCAATGACCTCTTTCAGTCGGACGTATCCGCTGTGTGTCGCCTGCTCGACCTGAAGTTTATGCTCTACGAGCGCAACATCCGTCAGTGCCAGAATGTCTTCCGGAAGTTCCTGCAGTTCCGCGCCGATCGGTGTTCTTTCCTGCGTCGGCGTTTCTTCTGCGTCCATCAGGAGCATCGCACGGCGAGTCTCAAGCGCTTGGATCTGGATCTCACTCTCCTTCACGCAGTCCTCTGCCCATTCCTGCATCGTCTGCCCCTTGAATGTGATCTGCATGAAGGGGAAAACGGCACTCAAGTTCGTCCCCCACAGCACGCCGACTCCAAGAGCCGTAACGATGCAGAAAAAAATGTTCCAGCGGTACTGAAAGGAGGATCTGACGATTTTCCAGAAGTTCATGATATTTTTGACCGGGCTCTCACCGGAGTTTGGGACGTTCTTTCCATGACGCACTGACGGTATTTTGCGTACTGGAAGGGAGTTTAACCGAAAATCGAAAAAGATTCAAGACGGATATTCAGGAAAAATCCGAAATTTGGGAAACTCTGTTTTCTTTCCCTCCATTCGGCTTCTTTTCCCTCCAATTCTACAGCTAAAGGCACAGACAACACTCAAAGGAGCTCAAAGTCTGCGCAGTTCCGCACCGTTTTTTATAGACTTTTGCCCAGAAAAAATTTTCCGGTCCCAATGCCGCCTTCTCTTTGCAGATCGACCGGCCGATTAGACCAGAAAAAAACCGTACGCAGAGGCACACCCTCCACCTACGGTCAACGAACCAAAGAAAATCTTATCAGCCATCCAGAAAAGATCCAAGCATCTTCTGGAGCGCCACTTCCATTTTTTCAGGCGTTTCGTACGTTCCTGCCGCGATCTCGGCACGAATGCGATTCACGAGATCTGTACGGATCCCATCGACCTTCATCCCTGAAAACGTCACGTCGCTCGAAGCCGCAGTCTGCGCCGTCGAAATGTCGACCACATCCTGTTTCGGCTGAACGTCCTGCTTCTGGGAAATCTGCGCGTTTCCTTCGTTGGTCTTCGCCTGCTGAACCGAATTCACGCGACTGATCCCTGAAACATTCGACAGTTTATTTATTTCCATTTTATTTCCCGTAAGTTTATCCCCGACCTCCCATCCACTGCGTTCTGTGCGTCCGATCCAAGCACAATACAACGGCAGTTTCCGGAAAATCGGTCTATTTTTTCAGTCCGGTCTGTCCAAACTAACTCTTCAAACCGTACTATACCAAAAATCCTACTCCATGTAAATAGTAAATTTTATCTTTTTGGGAAAATTTTTGAGAATTTTCTAAAGTTTTGAAAAACTCTACAAAAACTCCCGGCACCACAGTTCCTGACTGACTGTGATCCTGTCAAATCACCATCTATTTGAAGTATACCATACGAAACGGATCTTGGCTCCCTGAAAAAATAAAAAACTGAATTTTTTATTTAAAAGAACACGACGCATTTTGCGTAAATGTTCTTTGTTTCCTCTTTTTCTTATTTTCATCTATCGTAAAATCTTCACAATCTTCTCCAGCTTATTTTCAAATTTTTCTCAAAAAAAGTTTTTTCGATGCAATGGAAACCACTGTGAATGCGTTTAAACCTCAGAAAACGTGAGTTTTGAAACGTTACTCTTTCCGATTCCTCCAAAATTTTCGGAAAAGAGTGTCCATTTTTTATCAAAAGGAGATTTCCCATGAAAATTTACCGTTTGGCACTTTCCATCCTCGCCATGCTCTGTGTTTCGGCTGGTTTCGTTCTGGCTCAGGATACCGCTCCGGCAAAAGATGCGGCTCCGGCGGATCCGGCTGCACCCGCTGTGGAAGCTCCGGCAAAAACTCCGGAAGCCGCTCCCGCACCCGCTGCTGCGGCAGAAGTAAAGAAATGCGAAAAAGCCAAGGCGCAAAAAGCTAAAAAAGCCAAGGCTCTGAAAGCTAAAAAAGCTCAAGCGCAGAAAGCCAAAAAAGCCAAGGCTCTGAAAGCCAAAAAAGCCAAGGCTCTGAAAGCTAAAAAAGCTCAAGCGCAGAAAGCTAAAAAAGCTCAAGCGCAGAAAGCTAAAAAAGCCAAGGCTCTGAAAGCTAAAAAAGCCAAGAACGTGAAGAAAAACGCAAATGCGAAAAACGCGAAAAAGGCGAAGAACCAGAATGCTAAAAAAGCCAAGAACGTGAAGAAAAACGCAAATGCGAAAAAC
>SUVI01000170.1 GCA_015062085.1 Planctomycetaceae bacterium | reverse complement strand
AAGCACAAAAACAGTTTAAAAAGTTCTTGAAGAGGGAGTCTGAGGGAGGAACAACTTTCAAGATGTTCCTTCCTCACGGCCGCGGTCTCTTCACGGGCAGCCAGATCTTTCCCGAAGGGTAAGATCGTGCGTGGAATCTTTAGCTAAAACTCCTACGCCGGGAATTTTACCACAGAAAACACTGAAAAATCACGGAGGCACACGGAATTTTAAACGCGAAAATCACGAAAAAACGCGGATCTCTCGAAATGTTTTTAAAAAATTTTTTAAGACCATTTCGCGTGCTTTTCAGTGTTTCTCTGTGTCCTTTCTGTGACTTCAGCGATAAAATTCCCGGCGTAAATTTTGGATTTAGGGGTTGAGGTTTTTGGCTAAAGGTCCCACACGAGACGACACTCTGCTTGAAAAGCGACGCGAGACGCGACGCCTCCCAAAAGCGATGCGAGACGCGACGCCTCCCAAAAGCGACGCGAGACGCGACGCCTCCTAAAAGCGACGCGAGACGTGCCGACTCCCAAAAGCGACGGGAGACGCACCGCCTCCTAAAAGCGACGCGAGACGTGCCGACTCCCTACTCAGCGCCCGACCCGCGGAAGGTCATCGACCAAGGGGAACTGAACGCCGGCGTCATGCAGTTTACGGTACGTTTCCGGATCGTTCGTGCCAAAATAGTTGATCCGAATGCCAGCGTCATGCAGTGCTTTCACTTCCTCCGGCGTCGGCATGGCCGTAACTTGGATGAACTCCGTTTTCAACTCCAAAGTCAACGCAACGTAGTCGCTGGGAGTTCCCTGACGCTCCATATTGCAGAACATGACCTGCGGAAACTTTTCCCGCACAGCATCTTGGACCTTTCGCCCAGTCGCCAAAAACGCCTGATGTGCGCGGTCCAGCCGAACGATGGTCTCTGCCGCTTCCAGACCGAGTTCCACACTTCCCTTCAAATGCACGTTGATCCAAATGTTGCGCGGAATGACCGCCAGCGCCTCCTCAAGCGTCGGGATCTGCGTCCCTGCAAATTTCGGATCCTTCCAGCTTCCAAAATCCAGCTTGCGCACATCGTCGAACAGCCAATCCGAGATCTTTCCTTTCCCATTGCTCGTCCGGTCGATCGTCCGGTCATGAAGGATCACGATTTTTTTGTCTTTCGTGTAGCAAATATCCAGCTCGATCATCTCCGCGTTCCGCCGCACAGCCTCTTCAAAGGCCGGGATCGTGTTCTCCGGGAAGAGCGACTTGGCTCCGCGATGTGCACAAATGCCTTTCTCCGGCATTCGGATCTCTTCGGCAAAAAGGCTGGACGAAATACTGGACGAAATACTGGATCCTGCCAACAGGACCCACATGAAAATGAAAGACCAACGCATAAGCTCCTCCTTCAGTAAGGGGGGTAAAAGAAAAGACGGAACCCGCAGTACCGTCTTTTCCGATTCAAAATTTAGTGCTGATTTTCACGGCTGAACGGCGAAATGGCCCGAAGCCGTGCGATGATGTCCGGGAAAACTTCCAAGATCCGGTCCACTTCCTCCCGCGTATTGTATCGGCTGAAACTGAAGCGAGTGGAACCGTGCATCGCAGTAAACGGCACTTTCATGGCACGCAGAACGTGCGAGGGTTCCAGAGAACCGCTCGTGCAGGCCGAGCCGCTGGAAGCGCAGATGCCGAACTCGGACAGTTCGTAGAGGATCGCTTCCCCTTCCACGAAATGGCATGAAACGTTCGTCGTATTCGGCATTCGGTCCGCGCCGGCGCCGTTGATCTCCACGTCAGGGATCCGCGCGATGAGTTCGGACTCAAAGTAGCGCTGAATCTCCGCCAGTTTGCCGTAATCTTCAAAATGCGTGCGGAACGCCGTTTCCAGAGCGACCGCAGTCCCGACGATGTACGCAGCATTTTCCGTTCCGCCGCGCCGTCCGCCTTCCTGATGCCCGCCGATCAGCAGCGGCCGGATCCGCGAACCGCGCCGCATGTAGAGGAGCCCGACGCCTTTGGGAGCGTGGAATTTGTGCCCCGAGCAGGAAAGGAAATCGATGTTGCGAAAGTCTGCCGCCAAACCGGTCTTTGGACCGTTTTTGGACATGGAAAACGGGATCTTGGAAACGGACTGCGTCGCATCGGTGTGGAAAAGGATCTCCGGATCGGTCTCCTTCGTGATGCGGGCCAGGTCCTGGATCGGAAACTTCACGCCCGTTTCATTGTTCGCGTGCATGATGGTGACCAGCAGCGTATTTCCCGGTTCCAGCGCGCGCACGAAATCCGCTTTGCTCAGATTTCCCTGACGATCGACCGGCAGGTAAGTCACGCGGTATCCGCGGCGTTCCATTTCCTTGCAGACCATCAGGACCGCCGGATGCTCGACCATCGTCGTGATGATGTGCCGGCGGGACGGATTTGCTGCCGCGGTGCCGAAGATCACGTGATTGTTGCTCTCCGTCGCGCACGACGTGAAGAGGATCTCGTTCTCGGTATCCGCATTAAAAAAACCGGCGACCTTCTCGCGCGCAAGTTTCAGTTCCTTCGAGACCCGTTCCGCTGCCGGATACATCGAGCTGGCATTGAAGTAATCCGGACCGAAAAAGGGTTTCATGGCCTCAAAAACTTCCGGAGCCACGCAAGTCGTCGCATTATTGTCCGCGTAAATGATCGATTTTTCCATAAAAATTCCTCCTCAAAGGACGAAAGAGACCGGGCAGAAAAACCCACCAGCACGGTGAAGATCCTGCGTGCCGGCAGTCCTACCTGAATGGTCTTCCGTACTCAAACCTGAATGACGCGAATGTCTTCCTGGACCTGCTGACGCAGCGTCGTTTCGACGAGGTTTTTGAGCGTCACGTTCGCGCTGGAGCAGCTCGCGCACGCACCGCGCAGTTCCACGTAAACGAGATTCCCTTTAATGTCCACGATCGCGCAGTCCCCGCCGTCGCGAAGAAGGACCGGCCGGACCATGTTTTCGATGACTTCCTCGATCTTTTTCATGAACTGGTACGGAGAAAGCGCCGCTCCGCCGGACGCAGCGGGAGCCGTGACCGGAGCAGGGGAGAACGCCGGCTGACCGTAGATCGGAAGCGCACCGCCGTCTCCAAGTCCCGAAGATGTGCCGACCGCAGCATTTCCAGATGTGACGGCATTTCCAGAAGTGACGGCATTTCCAGAAGCGACGGCATTTCCAGAAGCGACGGCATTTCCAGAAGCGACGGCATTTCCATTTCCGGAGACAGTGTGTCCATCGATCTGCACGAGCTGGGGAGCTGCGGTTTCAGAAACCGGAACGGGAGCAGGAACGTACCCGACCGCCGGCTGTGCATTCTGGCCTCCAAGCCGTTCGGCAGCCCAAACGTCATCCAAAATATCCTGGATCCCGCCGGGGGCATGAAGGCAGTTCTGGCACGCACCGCCCGCTTTCAGTGCAGCAGTGACCTGCGCTGTCGTCCGCAGATTCAGTTCCTTGATCTTTCGGCGAAGGAACGGCTCCGTAATGTTGAAGCACTTGCAGACCAGGCGTCCTTCCTCTTCCTCTTCGAGCTGTTCCTGGAGATGGATCCCCATTCCGGCAAGATCGACCCCGCGTTTCACCGCCCAGTCGGCAACCGCGGCTTCCAGCGCCTCCGCACCCATGACGGAGCAGTGGATCTTCTGATCCGGAAGACCTTCGAGGAAATCCACGATGTCCTGATTCGTGATCTTCAGCGCTTCGATCGGCGTGCAGGCCCGCGCTTCCAAGATGACGCAAAGTGCCTCAGACGCTGCGATCGCAGAGGTGCATCCAAATGTCAGATAGCGCGCTTCCACGATTTTATCCAGCGTCGGATCCGATCCATTTTTCTCCACCCGAAAGGTGAATCGGAGTGAATCGCCGCACGCAATGGAACCGTGTTCGCCAAATCCGTCCGCATTCGGGATCTCGCCCAAATGAGTCCCCGGTTTGCCATGAACAGCATCCATAAAAAGCTGCTTTGTTTTTTCGCTATATTCCCAGGCCATCGTTTCGCCCCTTTTCTTTTTTACCTACTTCTCATCCAATAACGAGAATACAAAAAGCACCGTGATTTATTTTACCAAAAATGAGTAGAAAAGCAAGACACCCATACCCAAATATTGGGACATTTTCACAAAAACACAACAAAGAAAAGATAAAATCGGTAAAATTTCACCGTTCTTTTTCAACATTTCAGGAAATTTCCTTCCAAGGGCTTGAAATTGAATGGATCTGTGCTAAAATAAAATGAGCGAAACAGAACTATTTTCATGGAGAACCGTTCTATGAAACCTCCGGTCCTTAAAAATTTTCAACAGCCAAATGCCCTTCCGCCGTCCACGCTTCGGACTCCGCGGGCTTTCGCCGTCCGCCCTAAAAATGCTTCCGTCTGCATTGCGTATCCAATGGCGTGGCCAATAGCGGGCATTTTCCTTTTCCCTCTCCTTCTCCTTTTCCTTTTCCTGATCTTCTTCCCGCATCCGGCATACGCTCAGGATCAGGACGGCCTGATGATGGAGATCACGTCCGGAAAAGCAGATCTGAGTGCCATCAATGTACTGCTCATCGACGGGCAGGGGACGCATAACTGGCGCGAGACCACCCCCGTTCTGGAGCGAACGCTGGAAGAAACCGGGCTTTTTGACGTCACGGTCGTCACGACTCCGGCAGAATGGGAAGACATCACGAATTTTCAGCCGGACTTTTCCTCTTTCGACGTCGTCCTGCTGAACTACTGCGGGAAAAAATGGTCCGATCCCGCCTGCAAAGCACTTCTGCAATTCGTCGCACAGGGAAAGGGACTCGTCCTCTGCCACAGCGCAAACTTCACGTTCGCCGACTGGCCGGAATTTCAGCCCCTCCTCGGAGTTTCCGCCTGGAACGGACGAACAGAAACCTACGGGCCCTACCGATACTGGGAGCCGGGACGCGGCGGAATGCAGTACGGGATCAGCGGTCCCACCGGCTCAGTCAGCAGCATGACCGAGTATCAGATACATTCCTGCGCCCCCGATCACCCGATCATGCGCGGGATCCCGCGTCAGATGCTTCATGGCCCTGACGAACTCTACGCTCACCTTCGCGGTGTCCCGGAAAATGCCCCCAACGTCCAGATCCTGGCGGCGACCCCTTCACCAGCGGCAGATGGCGGCTCGGGAAGAATGGAGATCCAGCTCATGACCGTCATGTACGGGAAAGGCCGTATTTTCCAGATCTTCTACGGCCACGCAGGAAACCAGTGCCGCAGCGTCGCGTTCATCGTCCCGTTCATCCGCGGAACGCAATGGGCTGCGACGGGAAACGTCACCATCCCCATTCCGGAAGACATTCCCACTCCGGAAAAATCCTACCACCGTCCATAAAAACTTCCGCCGGCCTTCCCTGCCTGCCGTAAACCCAGGCCTGCCGTAAACCCAGGCCTGCCGTAAACCCAGGCCTGCCGTAAACCCAGGCCTGCCGTAAACCCAGGCCTGCCGTAACCCCATTCCCGTTTTTGAAAACCGACCTTTTCCAGATGAATGATTCCTCCAAAGCATTGGGCACTGCCCCGATCCTGACGCTGCTGGCGCGGTACAGTATCCCGTCCGTGCTGGCAATGCTCGCTCAGGTTCTCTACACGTTTGTAGATGCGATCTTCATCGGACACTTTGTCGGCGAAAAAGGACTCGCGGCGATCTCGCTCGTCTTTCCGCTAGTCGTCTTCTCCAGCGGCTTCGGAATGCTCGTCGGGATCGGTTCCTGCTCATACATTTCCATCCTGCTCGGTCAAAGACGCCTTGATGAAGCAGAAAAGACTCTCGGAAACGCCTTCTGCATGATCTTCCTTTTCTATTTCGTCATGCTGTGCCTCATCATGATCCCCGGAACGCTTTTCGTGGAACATTCCGCCGTTTCTCCGGAAGTACAGCAAATGGCGAAAACATTTCTCTGGATCTCCATCGGATGCGGCGTCTTTCCCTCTCTCATGTTCGGGCTGAATAACATCATCCGCGTTCAGGGAAATCCCAAGATCGCCATGTGCTCGATCATGCTCGGATTCCTTCTGAATTCCGTCTTCAACCCAATCTTCATCGCACTTTTCAACTTAGGTGTTGCCGGTTCCGCTCTGGCGACCGCGCTGGCTCAGAGCATCACGACGGTCTGGATCCTCTGCTTCCTCACCAGTTCGCGCAGCCTCCTGAAGCTCCGGCTGAAAAACATGCGGCTCGATTGGAAGATCTGCGCTCCAGTCCTAAGTATCGGCACGGCCCCATTCCTCGCGCAATGCGCGTCCAGCCTCCAGGGACTCTTTCTGAATATCCAGCTCGCCCACTACGGACAGGAAGCCGCCCTGACGGTCTCCGGGATCAATTACCGCATCGCTCTGGTCGTTTTCACGGTCGTCATCGGTATTTTTCAGGGCGCACAGCCCATCCTCGGTTTCAATTTCGGTGCACGGCAGTTTGACCGCGTTCTGAAAGCCTGGAAACTCGCCATCCTCATCGCGACGATCTGGTGTTTCTCCACGATCTCCATCGTCATCATTTTCCCGCTCAAAAGCCTCGCATTCTTCACGCAGCTGACGCCGGAACTCGAAGCGATCGGAAGTCTCGCTCTCCGCGCTAGTCTCTGCATGGGACTCCTCATGGGGTTCCAGGTCATCGTTTCCCAGGCGTTCCTGACCATCGGAAAACCTGTCCTCTCCACGATACTCAGCCTCTCGCGTCAGGTCCTCTTCATGATTCCGGCTCTTTTCATCCTGCCAAAACTCTTTCCCCTCTTCGGTTGGGATCCACTCAACGGAGTTTGGTGCTCCTACACGCTCGCAGACCTGCTCGCATTCATCCTCACGCTCTGCTTCTTCCTACGCGAAAGCCGGATCTTGCGCTCCGGACAGGTCAGCTCCAACTACCTAAAACCCTCCGTTTCCATCACCGACCCGCCGGCAAACGCCTCGCCATGATCGGAATTTCCACTCCAAACCATCCTCAAAAACCTTTTCTCTTGAAAATTTTCCTATTTTCCAGAAACACTTTTCTGCAAAGTACTTGACAAAACGCGATATTAATGGTATACTGTTCTTGGTTAGGATGGTGTACAGTTTTCCAAATCATTAGAGAAAGTACTTCAACGGATCCTTTTTTAACGTGCACTTTTTACGGCACGGCCCGATCATCTGTCACCATCGATTTTTTATTAAAAGGAGGTTAAGATGCGAACTGTTTTTGATGCGATCCTGGAATGCGGACACGATGAAGATTTTGTCCCGCAGATTACTCCGGATTTCAAACCAACGGACGCGCCGGCCGGTTCCCTGGCAAAGCTCAAAGTCTTGGCGGAACGTGTGCGGATGGGGTTCCCTTTGTGGCACGAAGATGACCGCAGCGACTACAGCGGCCTGACTGGCTATCGCACGACCGAAGAAGAATTCTAAGCTTCTAAAAAATTACGGAGGATCCAAGATCCTCCTTTTTTTATCTCTCTTATTTTCTTAAATCTGAAACTGTCCGCCAACAAAATCTTTCCCCCTGCCAAGTAGGAGCCAACTTATTACTGGAACGGTCGTCCACTCCCCTCTCCGTTCCTCTTCAGGAAAACTTTTAACAGGGAGAGGGGATCCGGAGTAGGGGGCTTTTCACGCCAAACGAATTCCAGCCG
>SUVI01000169.1 GCA_015062085.1 Planctomycetaceae bacterium | reverse complement strand
TGCGTCCCCGTGTGCGTCCCCGTGTGCGTCCCCGTGTGCGTCCCCGTGTGCGTCCCCGTGTGCGTCCCCGTGTGCGTACCTGTGTGCGTACCTGCGTGCGTACCTGCGTGCGTACCTGCGTGCGTACCTGCGTGCGTACCTGCGTGCGTACTTTCAGAGGCACCTTTTTTCTCTTTTTCAGACCGATTTTGCATTTTTCAGAATTCCCCCCCCCTTGCACAAAAGAGGGAATGACGTTATACTAAAATCAGATATTTCATCCATCCTTCCTTAAAAATTTTTCCAAGGAGATCCCCCCCATGAAACTAAGTGAACTGACCCGCCGTTCCTGGCTTAAAAACGTAGGACTCGGTCTCGGCGCAGCGGCTGCCGGAATGAGTCTGGAATCTAACGAAACTCGAGCAGATTTCGTTACGAAAAAAGTCGCCAAACGCGGCACGGAATACTCTGGAGCGGAAGCCGTTCCCTGCACGTTCTCCAACGGTAAAGTCACGCGTCCGGCAGCGGAGATCCCGACCATCAGTGAAACGGACGTTCTGGTCGTCGGCGGCGGTCCTGCCGGATGCTGTGCTGCAATCGCGGCGGCTCGTGCGGGGGTGAAAGCCACCATCGTGGAACGGTACAATCACTTCGGCGGACTGGCCACCGGCGGTCTCGTCGTTCACATTCTCGGGCACTGGACCAAAAATCCGGACGGCTCCAAAGTCCAAGTCGTTCAGGGACTCGGTGAAGAAATGATGAAGCGTCTCGAATCGCTCCCCAACGGCATCTGCCACCGTGAATTCGGACGCAATCCGACCGTCGATTCCGAGGTCTACAAATACCTGCTCGTCGAGATGCTCATGGAAGATAACGTGGAAGTTTTCCTCCACTCCTGGGCGATCGATTCCATCGTCGACGACAATCCGGACCCGAAAACCGGCAATCCGGTCGTGAAGGGGATCCTCATTCAGACGAAACTTGGTCCCCACGCCATTCTTGCGAAGCAGGTCATCGACTGTACGGGCGACGGCGACGTTTTCGCGACCTGCGGCTGCGCGTATACTCGCCGGCTTTACCACATTGGACTTCCCTGCCGCCTCGGCAATCTGGACAAGATCAAGCCGCAGCCCGGTCACAAAGTCCCTTGGCATCTCATCGGAAGCGTCACTCCGGTCAAGGGCGTCAACTGGGTGAACATGGGCGGACCGGATGCGGACGGACTGGACGTGCGCGAGCTGACCCGTTTGGAACTGAATCACCGGCGTCAGATCTGGAAAAACTACGTGACGCTGAAAAATACCCCAGGCTGCGAAGAAGTTTTCCTTCTGGAGACCGCGCCGCAGATGGGAGTGCGTATCACCCGCGTCATTGAGGGAACCGAAGAGCTGACGCTTGAGGGAGCTAAAAATGCGAAGAAATTCGATTCCTGTGTCGGTTACGGCGGCGCGTGGGGAGGTGACCACATCGGGTGGCAGATCCCGTACGGCTGCCTTCTCTCGAAGAACGTCGAAAACATCCTAACGGCCGGCCGAACTATTTGCGGTGCGCCCGACATGTCGGAACTTCTGCGCGTCATCCCGAACTGCTGGTCCTCCGGTCACTCCGCAGGTGTCGCGGCAGCCGTCGCGGTGAAGTCCAACTGTACGGCCCGTGACGTCAACCTCACGGAAGTGCGTCGGATCCTGACGGAACAGAAAGCCTACCTCGGCTAAAAGTTCCAGCATGAAACCTAAGAAGTCCCGCATCCTTCCAAGAATGCGGGACTTTTTGCATTGAGTCCAAATCAAAAATGACTAGAAACGCAGAACCTCCCCAAAAAAGGAGAGGTTCATGTGCAAGGTGCAGCGTACTCTGCGGATCTTCTATTTTTCCGTCTTTCTATTTTTCCGATTTTGCAGCCGGAGCGACAGCCTTCACAGCTTTAGCGGCTTCCGCAACGATCGGAAGGAGTTCCGTGCTCAGCGGATTGCGAGAAATGACGTTTCCATCCGCACCGATGACGAAAATGGTCGGAATGTTGAAGATCCCCAGCGCGTTCGCCGGCCGGCTTTCCATTCCGCCGTCTTCGCGCATCTGGTACCAAGTCATGCGGTTGGTGTCGACAAACTGCTGAGCAATTTCAGCCGAGTCGTCCACATTGACCCCTAAGACGATGACTTGCTGCGGATATTTTGCGGCGATCTCCTTGAGTTTGTCCATTTCACGGGCAGCGTCGCTCATCCAGCTGGCCCAAAAGTGCAGGACGATGACACGGCCTTTGAGACTTGCGAGATTGACCTGTTTATCCTGCATCCCGAGGACTTTAGCGGTGAAGGTAAGAGGTTTGCCGACGCATTCCAGACGGGTCATCGCGCCTTGGGCTTTGGCGGCACTCGTGGATTCCGGGAACTTAGTGAGGATCTCGGAGTAAAGCGCGAGGGCTTTGTCATCGGTACCGTCGTTTTCATTTTCCATCGCAAGCTGAAGCATCGCTTCGGCCGTGTCTTGGGCGTCCGGATACTCCTGAATGAAGGCGGCCAGATCTTCCAGCCATTTGGAACGGACCTGGAGCCAGCCAGTTCCCGATGCTTTCATCATCGAGATGGTGTACTCGGCAGACATGAGGCGGAATTGGACGTATGCGGCGAGGGCTTTGTCGTCTTCGCTTTCCTTGAGCGTATCGAGCAGGGCCTTCAGACGCGCAGGACCGTCCGGATAAATACCTTGCTGAATGGCGCCAGTGACGCCGTCGGCGAGAGTGTGGATCCACTGCGCGCGTTCCTCGGCGTTTCCAGCGTTCTGCGCGAGAGATTCGAGCAGGTCAGCACGTTTGGCGTGAAGTGCAGCCATTTCATCCATCGTCTGCGCCAAGTTGATCTGCTCATCCAGTTTGGTCAGTTCTTCCGAGGTCTGTGCCGTTCCTCCAGCTGCCGCAGCTGCTGCGTTCGTGCTGAACTGAATGAAAACGTTGTTCGCGGCGACTTCATTGATGTTTTCGGCGGTGGCGATCATCGGAGCATCGATGACTTTCCAGACATTCCCTACGCGGATCATGGTACCGACGGCGATCTCAATGTCGCTTTCACCTTCGTGAACGACTGCGGAAGCGTTTTCGTAGAATTCCACGTTCTGTTCCGACCCGTCCGTCCCTGCGGGATACGAGTAGGGGCGCACACTATTGAACTGAGTCCATTTGGCGGCTGTTGTGAAGGGTTTTGAGGCTGCAAGTGCGGCAAATTTTTCACGTGCCCCAAGGAGTTTCGCCTTGATCTGCTCGTATTTTTCCTCGCCAAGTCCAAGTTCTTTCAGCTCATCAGCCGTCAGCAGGACCGCATCAAAGCGCGCGGCATCTCCGGAAGCGACCGCCATAGCGACTTCGGCCGTCAGTTCAGCAGCAGAGAGCACTTTCCACTGGTCTATCTTTCCGTCATCATCGGAGTCGATCCCCATACGCGTTCCTGCGGTGGTGGACCACTGGAACTGATCCTTCTTTTTGTCACCGTTCGTGTCGTTTTCACGGTAGACTTCCAGCCCATTCAGAAAGTAGCGCCACTCATCAACTGATTTGTCGTCGTTCGTGTCGAGGACTTCACGCAGCGTCATGCCGTTGCCATCGACGACACGCAGACCGCCTTCGATCTTCCGGGCTTTGCATGACTGGGAATCTTCGTCCGAGGGGATCGTGTATTCGACGTCCTGCACCGGTTTGTATTGTAAAACGATCTCGACCTGTTTGGAGACCGACTGGCCCATCAGGACGCTCTGCGCACACAGGAGACACGCGCCGGCACACGCAGTCCGATTCAACATACGATTTAACATAAAATAGAACCTCCAGGATAAAATGACCGATATTTCGGGAAATGACCGTGAGTGGCTGGCTCTGACCGCTGAAAACGGCAAAGCCGACGGAACAGAGAGACACGAACGCGCACCGATTCGGAATGAAAATGCCCCGAGACGGACGGATCATCATCTGTGTCTGATTCCTCATGCTTTGAGAGTTTAATCGAGATCGGCCTTTTCCGCAAGACGGATTTGAGGAGTTTGCGGCAAAAAATTTTCTTTTTTTTCAAATTTCTGCCGCATGCTGAAAACGTTTTCAAGAAAGAGGGAGAATGAGAAAAATAGGTAATCCAGTCTCCGGAAAAACGCTCCGATCTTTCAATGAGAAGTACAAAAAGCTCAAAAGAACGGAACGATTTGTTTTCTGCTTATGAGAAAATCAAGAAGACGGTCTCTTCAGAACAAACAAACAAACAAACGGAAACAATGAAAAACTTGAATTTTTGTTTGATTTATTTAAAGGATTGGTTTGGGGCTCTTTTTCCAAAGAAAGAGCACCCAAATGTGAGACGAAACTAGGTCTGAAGCGGAAAAGGAGGCAGGGTCACCATTGGTTTTGGTGGACTTTGCTTTCTTGGTATCGATCCGTAACGACGGGAAGCGGGTCCTGCGGGATACCAACGACCATGATACCATGAGCTTCCACCGTGTCGGGGAGGCGGAAGTACTTGCAAAAATTTGCCATTCTCTCTTGGTTCGGGTAGATTCCGGCCCAGACTGCGCCGTATCCGAGACCATGTGCTGCGAGGAGCATATTCTGCATACACGCAGAGCAGTCCAAGACCCAGTTGCCGGGGGCGCGTTCGAGGGCTTTGTCTGCGCAGAGAATGACCGCGTGCGAGGCGTTGGCAAGAGCGGAAATATACGGATGGATCCGCATTAGGTCGGGGAATATCTTTCGGTCATCCACGACGATGAAGTGCCATGGCTGTGCGTTGAGGGCGGACGGAGCGTAGGTGCCGCACTCGAGGATCTCGCGGATCTGTTCTTCGGGAATCCTTGCGCCGGTGAATGCCCGCACACTTCGGCGGGTCTTGAGTGCCTGGAAAAGGTCCATGGAGCCTCCTTTGGAAAATTTAAGGATCTGAGGATTTGAGGAATGGAAACGCTGGGCACATTTCAATTATGCGCCCCAAGTCAACTTTTGAGCATCCGCATTTTAGCTGCCCTGCTTTATTCTGTCAAGAGCGATCCCCAAGTCTTGTGTCACGTTCGTGTTTTTGAAATATCTGCCAAAAGCGGATCGGGAGAGTTGAGCGAGCCGCCGAAAACGTGCGCGGCTTCCCGACAGCCGCCTCGGCAAAGCGAAAGATGACGGCAATCGGTGCACATTTCGGGGAGGTAGTCTGATTCAAGAAAGCGTTTCCAGTACGGGTGTGCGGGGATCTGGTCCGGGATCTCGTCAAATCGGCAGACGCGGACCGGGGAGTGATTGCACGGTTTCAGCCAGCCGCCGGGATCGAGTGCGCAAAAATATCGTGCCGCGCTGCATCGGGATGAAATTTGGAGAAAACGGAATTTTTTCGGATCGCGAAGGACGCAGTATGGCAATTCCGTGCCAACGTGTCCTTTTTTCCCTGCACGCGACAGAACTTTCTCAGCAGTTTCGAGCATCAAATCGAGTTCATCTGCGTTCAGAAGCAGTTCGGTGTGCTGCATTCCTCGTCCGCCCGGCATGAATCGGTTTAGGAGCAGATAGTCCGCGCCGTAAATGAGCGGGTACGCAATGTTTTCGTAGAGTTCCGGAAGGTTCGTTCGGCTGACAGTCACGTTGGCACAGGTTTTGATCCCGCGTTCTTTCGCCATGGAGAAAAGCTGCAGCACGTGTCCGACTCCCGAAACACCGGTAGTTTGCTCAAAAGTCTCGATCCCCGGGACGGAAAGCGAGAGCTGCACATGGAGCGGTCGAAGAAAATCGAGCCATTCTGCATCCAGCACGCGTCCGTTGGAGATCAGGCCAACGTGCAGACCGAGCGAACGGGCATGAAGCAAAAGCTCACGCAGATCAGGACGCTGTGTCGGTTCACCGCCGCTGAACGTGACTTGGCGCACACCGCATCGACGCAGCATTTCCAGAGCCGAGAAGACTTCCTCGGTCGAAAGTTCGTCTTTCGGCCAATCCTGAGCGTTTTCCCATGGGCAGTAGCAAAACGCACAGCGATGCGGACAGCGATACGTCACTTCAAAAACCGCGATTTTCGGAAGGATCGTTTCTGCCGCGAGAACGTTTGACTGCGTTTTGGACTGCGTTTTGGACTGCGTTTGGGACTGCGTTCTGGACTGCGTTCTGGACTGCGTTCTGGACTGTGCGTTCTCACGTTTACACCAAAAACTCATTTTTCACTGTCCCCCGGTGTGCAGTTGCCGGCTGGGTCCCCAAAAAACGGGATCCTCAAAACTTGGGGACCCCGCACAGGGTAAAAAATCTGAGATCCAGACGAACTTAGTCGTTTTTCTTTTCCCAGCCCGCGATCGCTTCTTCATGCTGAAGGGTGAGCGAAATGTCATCCAGGGCGTTCAGGAGACAGTGCTTTCGGAACGCGTCGACTTCAAACGGAAGTTCGAGACCGTACTCGTCGGAAATGATCTGTTTCTCAAGATCGACCGTGAGTTTGTAACCGGGATGTGCGGCAGTCCGCTGGAAAAGGTCCTCGATCGTTTCTTCGCTCAAACGAATGGGGAGCATGCCGTTTTTGAACGAATTATTGAAGAAAATGTCGGCAAAACTCGGTGCAAGCAGGACCTTGAATCCGTAGTCGGCAAGTCCCCACGGCGCGTGTTCACGGCTTGAACCAGATCCAAAATTACGGCGCGTCAGCAGGATCGTGCCGCCGCGGTACTCCGGTTTGTTTAGTTCAAATTCGGGATTTTCCGAACCATCCTCAAGAAAACGCCAGTCAAAAAAAACGAACTGGCCGAAGCCGGAGCGTTCGATCCTTTTGAGAAACTGTTTCGGCATGATCTGGTCCGTATCGACATTCGAACGGTCCATCGGGATCACGAGGCCCGTGTGCGTGGTGAATTTTTCCATTTTGAAGTTTTCCTCAAAAAGAGTGTGAAACGAAATGAAATTTTAACTACTCTTTATTTTACCCTTAAGCGAAAAAATTTCCAGCCCCCCTCCCCATCGAAATTCCATGAAACTTTCCATAAAATCTACTTTTCGTTCAAATCCTGCAAAATTTTTCTGTTTCAAGGACTTTTTTAAGGGGGTGGCTGACCGTTTTTCCAGCGTCAGGAAACGTTCTTTCTGCTTCTTTTTTAAAAAACACGTTCTTTTTCTCTTGAAGACGCTTGAAATTCTCACGCTTTTTGGTAAAATATAGAAAATTAATGAAAGAGTTTCTGAATATTAGGGGCATGCTGCCGTTCCCTCCTTTTCGGCAGTACGCTCCATGGAGTTGAAGAGAATGAAGATTTTACGATTTGACAGTGTGGGCGGCGGTTCCGGAGACATGATCCTGAATGCACTCATTGAATTCTGTGAGCGGAAGGGAATTTCCCAGAGTGCCGTAGAAGAACCGCTCCACCGTCTGATCCCGGAGCACTTCCATCTGCGCCGAACGAAAAAAGGCTCGCATGGAATGTCCGGCAAAATGCTGACCGTGGACATTCATGAGCACCACTCGCACGACCACGCCCACTCGCACGACCACGCCCACTCGCACGACCACGCCCACTCGCACGACCACGCCCACTCGCACGACCACGCACACTCGCACGACCACGCACACTCGCACATTCACCGTTCGCACGCGGATATTCGGCGTCTGATCGAGAACAGTGACCTTCCAGAAACCGCAAAGAGGCTTTCCCTTGAA
>SUVI01000168.1 GCA_015062085.1 Planctomycetaceae bacterium | reverse complement strand
GCCGGAGTTTCTGCCGGAGTTTCAGCCGGAGTTTCAGCCGGAGTTTCAGCCGGAGTTTCAGCCGGAGTTTCAGCCGGAGTTTCAGCCGGAGTTTCTGCCGGAGCGTTTTCAGCCGGAGTTTCTGCCGGAGTTTCTGCCGGAGTTTCTGCCGGAGTTTCAGCCGGAGTTTCAGCCGGAGTTTCAGCCGGAGTTTCAGCCGGAGTTGCTGCCGGAGTTTCAGCCGGAGTTTCTGCCGGAGTTTCTGCCGGAGTTTCTGCCGGAGTTTCTGCCGGAGCGTCTTCCAGCTGGATGGCTTCCGGGAGGGCGTCTGTATTCGCCGGAGCCGCAGCGTTTTCCGGAGCAGTTTCCGCCGGCATTTCGGGCAGCTCGTGCTGGAGCGGGTTCGGAACTTCCGCGGGCTTTTCGAGTTCCGCGATGATGCTCTGGATCTCCTGGCGGAATCTCTCGGCCTCCGGCGTCTTCATCTGATCGCAGACCGGCAGGAGAGCGCGGAACATTTCCAGAACGGCTTCTTTTCCCTCTGCATTCAATTCATTTCCCGGTTTCTGCCACGCGACGACCGCCATCTGGAGGCACATCTGGAGGCAGTTCAGGTTGAAGTGATCCTTTTCCGTACCCGTCTTCACGCATTCCAGATAGCGCGTTTTGAAGGCCTGAAGATCAAGATCCGGACCGCTGAGGCTCGGGATCAGGCGGATCAGGCCGATCTGCCATCCCGTGTAGGCCGTGAGGTCCGCATTGCCGAATTTTTCCACAGCGGCCAGGAATTCCGCGAGTTTTTCAGACGGGATGTCATTGCGCATGGAGCGCATGATGATCTCTATTTTTTCGGTCACGAGCTTTTTCAGGTCTTCCAGACTCGTGCCTTCCGGAGCCGTGAATTCCATCGGTTTCGTCAGGAATTCGATCTCGCCGAGGCGTTTCTGGAACATTTCGCGCATCTGGCTGGACTGTTCGTCCGTCTTGCCTTCCAGACCTTTGAGCATCTTCGTGCAGAACTCGCCGATCTTCGCATTATCTTCCGCGAAGATCGTGGAGACCTGCATCAAGACCTGAAGCTGCGGTCCTTCCAGCTTCCCGGCAGCCAGCACTTTGTCGAGGTAGGCCGAGAATTTGACGAAAAGCTCGTCTTTCTGTTCCGCCGTCGGTTCCGAATCGCCCGTGAAGAGCGCATTCGCAGCATCCATGAGCGCCAGAGACGCAGCATCGATCTCGACCATCGAAACCAGAGCAGGGAATCGGCTCGCTTTCACTTCTTCCGTCAGCGCGGCGTAGTCCGGCTCGATATTTTTGCGCATTTTTTCCGAACGCATGATGTCCAGCCGGAACTGGAGCGCGTCCTTGAACTGCTCTTCCGTCGCATCTTCCGCCTTGCAGATCAGCACGAGCGCTTCCTTGAGCGAATCATTCCGGCGCCCCATCGTTTCGGTGAGCCAATCCTGATGCTCTTTTTCCTGGATCTGGAAAAGCGGAACCGCTAAGGCCTGGAATTCCGGACCGTCCAGCGAATCCACGTACTGCGAAAGTGACGCGGCCGAGCGGTCTTCCGGAAGGACGGTGTACGCTTCCAGCTTCTTTTTGGCCTCTTCGAGCTGTTCCGGCGTCAGTTCCGGTTCAGACGGCGCACTATCCTGCGCACCCGCATTTCCGCCGTTCATTCCCTGCGGAGCATCGAGCATCGCGAGCTGCATCTTCATCGTCGAAAGCAGCATTTCCGCATTTTCGCCCGTCTTGCCTTCCAGTCCCTGGATCATCGTTTCACACAGAGGACGGATCTTTTCTTTTTCAGTGCGGTAGAGGCCCATGCACTGCGTGAACACTTCCATCGGAAGACCGTCCAGCGTGTCCGAGCTGAGCATGCTTTCCGCCAGTTTCGTCAATTCCGGATAAAGTGCGTCCTTCTGTTCCGGCGTCGGCTGAGCTTCTCCCATGAAGAACGGTTCCGCTTTTTCCAAGATCCCGCACGCCTCGGCATAGCACGCGGCCTTCGGTGCGAGATGCGGGAAACGGCTCTTTTCCACCTCGCCTTGGAGCGCAGTGTAGCGTTCTTTCAGCTCGGCAAGCGAAACTTTCTCTTCCGGAGACGCATACGCCATCGCAAGATGGAGACACACGTTCAACGCCATCCGGAATTCCTCTTCCGAAGCATCTTCCGCTTTGAAGATCGCATCCGCAGCAGCGCGCGAATTTTCTTCCACCTTCTTGATCTCCGCGACCACCGCCTTTTCGACCTCTTCATTCCTCACGGCAAAGAGTGTCTGCACGGTCTCCTGGAATTCTTCCGTGAAAAAGAGCGCCAGGTAGGCCGCACAGTTTTTCGCGGTCATTTCTTCCGGAAGCTGAAGGTACGGAGCCAGAAATTCTTTCACCTGTTCCGGCGTCGTGGACTGGATCTTCACCTCACGCTCCAGCCTCTCCACTCGCTGCGAGACCATCGTACGCAGCTGCGTCCATTTTTCTTCCGTCTTCTTTTCCAAAGCCGCATTCAGCTTTTTGAAGACTTCCAGGACCCGTTCCGGTTTATCCTGAAACGCCTGCGCAAGCCCTAGGATCATCTGGAGCTGATAGTTGCTGAGCATATCCGCCTCAAGGACCTTTTCGACCTGCGCAGTGTAGTCCGCGTAGAAAGCGTCCAGATCTTCCGGTTTCGGTTCCTCCGTACCCAAAAGAGAAGACGCACGAGCCGCGAGTCTCACCGACTCGAGCTGAAGGTCCGCCAAGTTCGCCAGTTTCGGAAATCGGCCAGCCGCGGCGCGGTCACGGTAGACTTTCATCTCGACTTCCAGCGATTCGGGAGACGCATTGGAAAATGCAAGTTCATCCAAACGGAGCAGCAAAGCTGCGCGGTACTGCTCCTCCGTCGCGTCCGCAGCTCCAAGGATCAGATCCGTCGCGAGTTTTTTATTCTCTTCGATGGCCTTCTGCGCCGCCATCCAACCGATCCGGGCTTCTTCATCATTCTCCTGTGCCTGGAGCATCGAAAGAGCGGCTTCCTGAAATTCCGAACTGCTCACCAAGTCAAGATACGCCGCCATCGCTGCGGCCGTCTCTTCCGAAGGAAGCTGCGTAAAACGCTTCAAAGCCTCCGGAATGATCTCCATCGACGCGTCCGTCAGACGGGGTCCTTCCGATGCCGGAGCAGAAACTGCCGCTCCGTCAGCACTCGCAGTACTTTCCGTCCCGGCAGCGTCCGGAGTCACGGCATTCCGATCGACCGGAGGTTCACAGCCAGTCAAAAGCGCAGCCGTCGAAACGACCAGCGACATGATCTTCCAATTTGACTTCATATTTCAATTCCTTTTATTTTAATTCCTTTTAATTAAGTGCCGGGTCTCCTTCCGAAAACCTTCAGAAGAAGATCCGGCCGTAATTCAAGAGCTTTTCGTTCGTTCAAAAGTTCCTTTCATGGACCTTTTTCTACGTTTTCAGCCTTTTCTGCGTTTTCAGCCTTTCTGCGTTTTCAGCCTTTCTGCGTTTTCAGCCTTTCTACGTTTTCAGCCTTTCTGCGTTTTCAGCCTTTCTACGTTTTCAGCCTTTCTACGTTTTCAGCCTTTCTACGTTTTCAGCCTTTCTACGTTTTCAGCCTTTCTACGTTTTCAGCCTTTCTACGTTTTCAGCCTTTCTACGTTTTCAGCCTTTCTGCGTTTTCAGCCTTTTCTGCGTTTTCAGCCTTTTCTGCGTTTTCAGCCTTTTCTACATTTTCCAGCCGTCGGGGATGCTGTTTCCTTTCTGGACCACGACGATGCCGTCAACGATCTGGCAAAATTCGTTCTCCTCGGAATTCTCGATCCCCTGCGGATTCAGGATCTCCACGTTCTCGCCGATGCGGCAGTTTTTGTCAATGATCGCATTCTCGATCCGGCTTCCCTTGCCGATCCCCAGCGGAATAGGATTCCCTGCGTCCTCCGTGTTTTCTTCGTGATCGTAAAAGTCCGCCCCCATCACGATGCAGTTCCGTATCGTGACGTTCTCTCCGATCTGGCACCGCACACCGATGACCGAGTTTTCGATCACCGCTCCTTTCCCGATCTGGCATCCGTCCGCGATGAGAGAATCCGTGACCGTCGCGCCTGAGATCGTCGTGGAAGGCAGGAAACGCGCATTCGTGTAGATCGGAGCCGACGGCTCAAACATTTTGAACGGCGGATCCGGTTTCGCAAGACTCAGGTTCGCCTCAAAGAACGAACGGATCGTTCCAATGTCTTCCCAGTAGCCGTCAAACACATACGTCGCGACCTTTTTGCTGTGGATGAGCGCCGGAAAAACTTCTTTCCCGAAATCTTTGTATTCCGTCTTCCGAAGCGCATGGATCAGCATCTCCTTGTTGAAAATGTAGATGCCCATGCTTGCGAGATAATCCCGTCCCGGAGCCTCCACATTCTGCGTGCGCAGCCATTCCGGATCCGTTTCAAAGCCGCGAAGCTCTTCCGCATCTCGCGGTTTTTCAAGAAATCCGCCGACATAACCGGTCTTCGGATCGATCCGCATGATCCCAAGCCCCGCCGTCTCTTCCGCACGGACCGGGATCGAAGCGATCGTCGCATCGGCGCCCGACTCTTTGTGCACTCGAAGCATCTCCCGAAAGTCCATCCGGTAAAGCTGGTCTCCGGAAAGGATCACGACGTAATCGACGTTGCTGCTCTCGATATGATGCAGACTCTTCTTCACCGCGTCGGCCGTCCCTTGGTACCAATTCGGATTCTCGATCGTCTGTTCCGCCGCCAAGATCTCAATGTACCCGTTCCGATAGCAGTCAAACAGGTACGTACTGCGAATGTGCCGATGAAGGCTCATGGAGTTGAACTGCGTCAGAACGTAGACCTTCAAGATCCCGCTGTTGATGCAGTTCGAGATCGGAATGTCGATAAGACGGTACTTTCCAGCAACGGGAACCGCCGGCTTAGAACGTACTTTGGTCAATGGATACAGACGTGTTCCGCGGCCGCCGCCGAGAACTAATGCTAATACTTTATCCATGAGGGATCCTTTAAATTCTTTCTGTACTCACTATTGTTCAGGATTCAAACACCGGCCGCATACCGAAAGTGAAAACTCTCCAAACACAGACCGGCAATATTCGAATTTTACCAAATATTTCAAGGTTTGCAAAGGGGACCGACCGCTGAACTGACGATTTCAGGCAAAATTTAGCGAAATTTAGCGAAATTTAGCGAAAATTCCCCTTTTTCTCAAAAAAAAACGGTTCCACTTCGAAAAATCAAAGCAAAACCGGAATCTTTCTCCCACGCACGAAAACATCATCCGCGCTGACGCATCACTTCACGCGCCCGCGAAAGCGTCGGACCGACCGTATTCACCGGAATGCTAAGACTCTCGGCGATCTCCGCGTAAGATCTTTGCTCAAGATGATACATTTTCACGATTTTCGCTTCACGCTCCGGAAGCCTCGAGATCAAAAACAGTACTTCATCCATGTTTTCGATCAGCTCCTCAGGCGCCGCAGCCTCCTCGACCGCAGCCTCTTCCAAACCGTCCAGCGTCCCCGCAGCCGGCTGCTGAACGTACTTCTGCAAAATCACCCGGACAACCACTCGGCGAGCGATGACCGTGAGGTACGCAGCAAGACTGCAATTTCCGCGAAAACGGCGAAGAACGACGAAATTCTCCGAAAGGATCACGACGAAAACTTCCTGGATCAAGTCCTCCTGTGCCGCAAGATCCAGCGAAAGACCGCGATCCTGGCACACACTGCGGACCACAAAAGAAATCAGACCGGCAAAACGGTCCACGAATTCATTCCACGCCTGCGGCTGTTTCTGCAGGCAGCGGTCAAGCAGATTCCGGTCAAATTCAGAAAGGGCCATTTTCGTCTTCCTCCATCGAAACGCAAACTGTATGGAAATGGAAATGGAAATCATTCAGGAAATCCGCCCGGTAAAACCAGACTGTCCTCTCTGATTATATATCGCAATTCCGAAATTGGCAAGGAAAAAAAAGAAAAAAAAGAAAATTTCTGCCAACTTTCTTCAAAAAAGTTAAAAAAAGCGGAAACTTAGAGAACGTGACCGTGCCCCGACACAGATCTCGCAAAAAAACCGAAATTCTCAAAATGGATCTTTTAAAATTCAGGTTCACCAAGAAAAAACGTGCGCGGGGCCTTGCATTAATTTTTAAATCTACTATAATGAAAGGGAATATTTCTATACTGGAGAAATATTTTTTGTTTTTTTCGCAATTTTTAAAAGGAGAATTTCCGTGTCCATCAAAAATCAGATGAATCCAGCCCAAACCGCCTCGCCGTCCCAGCCTCTTACGGGTGCGGATGTCGTGGTACTGTCGCTTATCCATCATGAGGTCGACACGGTATTCGCATATCCAGGCGGAGCCGTGATCCCTCTCCATCAGGCCTACTCCCGCTACGAAGATAAACTCCGCATCGTCCTCCCCCGACACGAGCAGGGCGGCGGTTTCGCAGCACAGGGTTACGCAAGGAGTACTGGAAAAGTCGGTGTATGCTCCGCCACTTCCGGTCCCGGCGCAGCCAACCTCCTGACCGCTATCGCCGACGCGAAAATGGACAGTATCCCCCTGGTCGCCATCACCGGACAGGTCGGATCCAACGTCATCGGAACGGACGCATTCCAAGAAATGCCCTCGACCGAGGTCTTCCGAAGCATCACGAAACACCACATGCTCATCATGGACCCAAACGACATCGTCCGAGGGATCAAGGAGGCGTTCTACATCGCGAACAGCGGACGTAAAGGCCCGGTACTCGTCGATATTCCCAAAAACGTCTTCCTCGCCCAGGTCGGTCAGCCCTTCCAGAGCGAAAAAGGCGTCACCATTTTCCAGGAACCCGATTTCGACTGCGAACTGAACCTCCCCGGCTACGGCGAAAAAGAAATGCCGACGCCGGAAGAAGAAGCCATCGCGCAGTGGGTCGAGCTGATCCGGTCCGCAAAAAAACCGGCGTTCTACATCGGCGGCGGTGCGATCGCGTCGGATGCCTCCGAAGAGATCCTGAAGCTGGTCGAAAAAACCAAGATCCCGGCAGCAAGCACTCTGACCGGTCTGGGGGCCTTCCCCGCGGAACATCCGCTTTCTCTCGGTCTCCTCGGAATGCACGGTTCATGCGCAGCCAACAAAATGGTCCACGAATGCGATCTGCTCATGGTGCTCGGTGCACGTTTCAGTGACCGCGTGACGGGAAATGCGAAACGGTTCGCTCCCAATGCGAAGATCGTCCACGTCGACATCGACCTCTCCGAGATCCGCAAGATCATCGACCCGGCGCTGGCCGTGACTGGGGATCTGCGCGAGGTGCTCGAAAAACTCAACGCGGCGCTTCTCCCGCTCCAGATGCCCGACTACACTCCATGGACGGACCAGGTCAAGGAATGGAAGCAGCGGCTCGGGATCAGCTACCGTAAGGATTCCAAAAACATCCTCCCGCAGCAGGCGCTCGAGAAGCTCTACGAAATGACGAAGGACCAGGATCCGATCGTCGCGACGGGAGTCGGACAGCACCAAATGTGGACCGCGCAGTTCTTCAAGATCAACAGTCCGAAACACTGGCTCTCAAGCTGCGGTGCCGGTACGATGGGATTCGGTCTCCCCGCCGGAATGGGCGCGAAGATCGCGAATCCGGACAAAATGGTCATCGTCGTGGAAGGGGACGGAAGTCTCCTGATGAACATTCAGGAAATGGGCTGCTGCTTCTGCGAGAAGATCCCGGTGAAGGTCCTGCTTC
>SUVI01000167.1 GCA_015062085.1 Planctomycetaceae bacterium | reverse complement strand
AGACGAGGACCTCCGCGACGTAGCCTTTAATGCCTTCCGTAGACGACGCGCCCGGGTCGAGACGGGAACCGATGAGCGTCGTGTTTGCCGCCGTGTTGAGATTGCGGGACCAGGCGCCGCCATACTCGCCGTTGACGATGAAGTAGTCTTTGCCTCCGGTGTACGTGAACGCGGCTGTGTTTCCGGCACTCGTTGCTTTCAGCGCGGCATTGGCACCGTTGCCCCAGGAGTGATTTCCGACGGCGTTCGTGTTGTCCTTTCGGTTGACGGAAATTCCGTAGGCCTGGTCCGTGGCGTTATTCCCCATGTGGATGACGTGCTGGTAGTTGGCGCCGGTGTTGACGGCATCCGCCCAGACCGCGATGACTGTGCGTCCGTTTGCGCCGCTGACTCCGAACGTGCCGTTCGCTTTGAGGCAGTCCGAGTCGAAGTAGAGCGCGGCCTGACCGCCAAGGTTCGCGACGCTGGAATAGTACTGCGGCTTGCTGGTGTCGCTGATGTTCGTGAAGGCGGTACCGTCCGCAGAGGAGATCCAGGAAGTGATCTCGTCGCCGTCATTGACCCCGGTCAGCGTGCCTGCGTCGAGCTGGATGACGAGTCCGTCTGTCGGCAAAACCGGAGCTGCGACACAATTCACGGGCATTCCCGGAGCCGCGATCGCCCACAGAAGTGCGCCAGGGATGCAAAAACGCCGAACAGCAGTCAAAATTTTTTTCATAAAAGGGCCTCTTTGAAAAAATTTCCAAGGAAGGAAAATACACAAAATTTCAAAACCTCAGAGTGTATAGGGTACACTGCGAATTCATTTTGTCAAACAGATTTTACAAAAAAAAGAGAAAAAAATAAAAAAAAAGTACATTTCGTATGCAAAATTGCTGTGACCATTAAAATCAGCATTCCAAACAGTGAACAAGCCGTCTTTGGTTTTCTTCTTGAAGATTTTTCAAAGCTCTTCTCGAAGATCTTCTCGAAGATCTCGCCCATTTTCTTTCGTTTTGTGTGAGGAATATTCTTATTGAGTAGATTTTGACGGCATAAGTTTTGAAAAGTGGAAAAAAGTGGGCTTTTTTTCCGACAGATGGACATAAATTCCGCAACGATTGGAATATAATGAAGTCGGAAATTATTTTTAAAAAGGGCTCCTCGGCCTGAGCTCCCAAATGCAGACAAGATGGAGAATAGAATGGACACACAGAATCCGGTAAATGCCCCCCGGCCTGCGAAAAAAAAGAAAAAAGTCAGCTGGGTAAAAATATTCACCACGACGGCACTTTTGCTCGTCTTTGTTTTCGTCCTTTTCCGTTTTGTCGGCGGCAGTCTTTTTAAGAAATCGGAATCGGGACTACTAAAATTCGTGACACCGACTTATGCGCATTTCCGTCATGAGATCTCGGTCCGCGGCGACATCAGCAGCTCTGAAAACAAAGACATCAAATGTCAGGTCCGAAGTACCGGCGGCGTCATGATCACGTGGGTCATCGACGAAGGAACGGTCGTTAAGGAAGGTCAGGAGATCGCGACGCTCGACAGTTCCGCTCTCATCGACAACCGTGACGCGCAGATGAACACGGTCGCACAGAATGAGGCGGAAGTGAAAGCGGCGGAAAATAATTTGAAGACTGCCGAGATCGCTTTGGAAGAGTACAAAAATGGTACTTACAAAGTGAACCTTCAAAAACTCGTTAGCGCCCAGATCAAGGCGAAAGAGGAACGAGACCGTCTTGCGGAATATCTCCAGCACAGCCAAATGCTTTACGAAAAGGGGTTCATCACGAAATCCCAGCTCGATGCAGACATTTTTTCGCTCAAACAGGCGGAACTTGACCTGCGCGCGGCAGAACTGGATATTTACGTCCTGAAAGAGTACACGCAGGGAAAACAGCTCAAAAATTACGAAAGCGACATTGAGACCGCTACGGCAAATCTCCGTGCAAAACAGAGAGTGCATCAGCAGAATCTCGCGAAACTCCGCGATACGGAAGAACAGATCGAGTTCTGCTCCGTCCGTTCGCCTGCTGACGGAAAAGTCCTTTACGTGAACGAGACGAACCGCTTCGGAACGTCGGAATTCCTCGTCTGTCAGGGAGCTATGGTCCGTGAACGCCAAGTCTTCCTCCGTTTGCCGAATTCCTCGAAACTCCAGGTCACGGCAGACATTCACGAAGGGAAGATCAGTTACGTCAAACGCGGTCAGACGGTGGAAGTCCGTACCGACGCCACAGGAGAAAAAGTCATTCGCGGACGTGTCATCAAAGTGAATGAAAACCCCCAGCCGACCAACCACTGGATGGGGAACGTCAAGGAGTACCGCGTCACGATCGAACTTGAAAATCCGGAAGGGATCCTCCCCGGCATGACCGCGGATACGAAGATCCTCGTGGAAGAAACTCCAGACAAGAAAATCATGATCCCGACCCATGCGGTCTTCGAACATGGCGGGAAATACTACGCGATCAAAAAGAATGCCGATGGGGAACTGGAAGCTATTGAACTGGAGCTCGGCCACAGTAACGATAAAATGGTCATCGTGACCAGTTCGAACGTCGATGAGAATACGCAGCTCGTCTCTGCTGCGTTCGAAAATCGCGAAAGAGTCAAACTCCCGGAACTCCCGGCAGGAATGACGTCCTCGCCCGACATCCGGCCGGAACGTCCTGCTGTCTCGTCGAAAGAAGAGAACTCGGCTGCTCCGGGAATGAACGCCGGCGGTGAACGTCCTGCCGGAATGCCGGAAGGTATGGGCGGGCCAGACGGTATGAGACCGCGTATGCGCCCTGACGGAATGCCGCGCGGTGAACGTCCTGCCGGAATGCCGAGTGGAATGCCGGAAGGTATGGGCGGGTCAGACGGTATGAGACCGCGTATGCGCCCTGACGGAATGCCGCGCGGTGAACGTCCTGCCGGAATGCCGAGTGGAATGCCGGAAGGTATGGGCGGGTCAGACGGTATGAGACCGCGTATGCGCCCTGACGGAATGCCGCGCGGTGAGCGTCCTGCCGGAATGCCGGCAGACGGAAATGCTCCGGCAGACGGAAATGCTCCGGCAGACGGAAACTGATCCGAACGGATGGAAAAGTCAACAGAATGCCGGATCTTCAAAATCGGAAGTCCGGCCGGGCCCTCAAATATGCGGTGCCGTCCTGTTCGGCCCGAAGCGAGGAAAACATGGAATACGCAGCCTCACTGATAGATGTCCAAAAACACTACTTTCTGACCGGCGAAACGGTCAAGGCCCTTCGCGGCGTCTCCTTTGATGTGCCGAAAGGCGACTTCTTGGCCATCATGGGAACGAGCGGTTCCGGAAAAAGTACGCTTCTGAATCTTCTCGGCTGTCTCGATCCGCCGACGTCCGGTAAGATCCTCCTGGATGGCGAGGACGTCAGCACGATGACCGACGACGAACTTTCAGAGATCCGGGCACGCAAGATCGGATTCATTTTTCAGGCGTACAATCTGATCCCGCAGCTCACGGTACTGGAAAACATCGAAGTTCCGCTCCACTACTCCGGAAAGATCACTCCGCAGATGCGTGAACGATGCCGGGAACTCGCAGATCTGGTCGGCTTGGGCAATCGCCTGAATCACCGGTCCTTTCAACTCTCCGGCGGTCAGCAGCAGCGTGTGGGGATCGCGCGTTCTCTGGTCAATGACCCGGCATTCATCCTCGCTGATGAACCGACGGGAAACCTCGACACCGCGACGACGGAGGAGATCCTTGGGATCCTGAAAAAGCTTAATGATGACGGGAAGACCATCATCATCGTAACTCACGAGCCGGAAGTCGGCGCACAGACCAAGCGAGTCATTCAGCTGCGTGACGGTCTGATCATCAGCGATAAGAAAAATTAGAAAATTCATAATTCACGATCCACAATTATGTTTTATACTTGGTTGCGTACATTTCAGCTCGGATTTAAGAGCCTGATGCTCCATCCTATGCGTTCACTGCTGACGGTGGTGGGTATTTTTATTGGGGTTTCGAGCGTCATTTGGCTTCTGGCGATCGGTGAAGGGATCAGTCAGAAATCGCAGGAACAGATCGAGAGCCTCGGTGCGACGAACATTATCGTGCAGTCCACGCCGCCGCCGAATGATGCGGCCGCGAATGTCCGCGTGCTCATTTACGGTCTGACGCGGTACGATTACGAAAAAATCACGGAAGTCGTTCCGGGGATCAAGGAATCGTTTCCCATTCGTCACATCAAACAGCGTATCAGCAAGGGCGACATCATGCTTGACGGCCGCCTGGTCGGATGTACGCCGCACTATCAGGATGCGAATGGTCTGAAAATGGCCCGCGGACGGTTCATCGACAATCTGGACTGTGAGAAAAAACGCAACTACTGCGTTCTGTCGAACGACATGGCAAACGAGCTGTTCGCCTACGAAAACCCGATCGGACAGAATATTCAGATCGGCCGCTACATGTACACAGTCATCGGTGTCTGTCAGCCCAAAAACGCTTCGGCTGCGATCGGCGGAACGTTCGAATCACAGGACTACAGTCGTGACGTCTACTTCCCCATTCAGACCTTCTGGTCCGAACTTGGTGACCGGATCTCCACGAACCGCAGCGGGTCGCATGAAACGACGCAGATCGAGATCAATCAGATCACCTTCCAGGTCGAAAGTACCGAAGACGTTCATTCGACGAGCGAGATCATCAAATTCATTCTGAACCAGAATCATCAAGGAAAGAAAGACTGGAGCATCACGGTGCCGCTGGAACTTCTCGAGCAGGCGCAGACGACGAAAATGATGTTCATGCTCTTCATGGGCCTCATCGCGGCGATCTCGCTGGCTGTCGGCGGCATCGGCATCATGAACATCATGCTTGCGACCGTGACGGAGCGTACCCGAGAGATCGGTATCCGCCGTGCGCTTGGTGCTAAACGGAGCGACATTACGCGGCAGTTTCTTGCGGAAACGATCATGCTGTCGGTCCTTGGCGGTCTGACGGGGATCTTGGGCGGGCTGCTTTGCGGGCCATGTACGGAGGTCGTGCGTTTCGGCCTGAATTTCTACTTCCCGAACGTCATGGAGCAGTTGCCGGAACTGATGAAAACAATGGCTCCGATCTTGGTCCCGTGGTCGATCCCGCTTGCGTTTGCGATCTCCGTCTCCATCGGTGTCGTTTTCGGTCTCTACCCAGCTCGCCGAGCCGCGATGATGGATCCGATCGAAGCGCTCCGGCACGAGTGACCCAAACATTCCCTTTTAAATTTCAAACTTGGGAATTCAAAAAGTTCAGAAATTTGAGTCTTTGAGAGGGGAATGATCTTGAAAAAGTTTCCCTCTCCCGAGTTCCGTTACGCATGGGGCCAAACTGCCTAAGATCTCAACCGCTGACCGCACAGAAGACTGGAGCGCACAGAAAGGGATGGGCGGTTTTGAGCGTCTTTGCCGGGGAGTGTTAATTGGGTGGAAGGTGTGTGAGCCGGAGGGAGCCGGATGTGCGTTTTGCTTGGATCCGTCCCGGAAAAACGTGCGTTTGCGGAATGCCGGAATCGTTTGGACCGAGGAGCATTTGCGCAAGAAGAAGCCACTCTTTGCGTCCCATTTCGCGTTCTGGAAAACCGTTTTCACGCCAGACTCGCCGAAGGAGTTCCGTCCAAAGAAATTCCGGCACGCCGTCAGGAAAAGCATCCGAAAGGGCGAACGTTCGCGGAAAGATCTGGATTTCGCCATGCGCGGATGAAACGCAGAGTTCCTCAAGACGGCGGGTCAAGGTGTCTGTCATCTCCTGCATTTCTGCGGCTGCCGTACCGAGACGTAAAAGCGCAGCGTCCAGCTGCGGATTAAAGTCTTCGCGCAGTTTGGGAAGAAGTTCCTGTCGGATCCGATTCCGCGTCAAGTCCGTTGAGAAATTGCTTGCGTCCGTACGCCATGGCTGGCCGAGCGAGTGAAGGTAGTCGAGGATCTCCAGTTTTGAAAACGTCAGCATTGGCCGAATGAGAGTGACTGCGCCGTTGAGAGGCCGCAGACGGCTCATGCCCGCAAGACCGGCGACTCCGGTGCCTCGGAGAATTCGGTGAAGAATGGTTTCCGTCTGATCGTCCCGATGGTGCGCAAGCGCAATGTAGCGGCATCCGAGATCTTCGGCAGTTTCGCGAAGGAAAGCGTACCTCGCATTGCGTGCGTCGTTTTCCAGACCGTTTGATGTCCGTGCGATCTCCAGACGCCGGGACGCACAGGGAATTTCAAATCGGCGGCAGAGTTCCTGAACGAACGTTTCGTCGCCGTCGGAATCTTCACCGCGAAGCTGATGGTTGGCGTGTGCCGCAAAGATGCGTAGGCCGAATTCACCGCGAAAATAAGAGAAAAGCCTCAAGAGCGCCACGCTGTCCGCCCCGCCGGATACTGCCAGCAGAATGGGATGATCTGCCCACCGGGAAAGCGGCGCCTCCGCGAGGAAACGTTCCTCAAACGGAAGCCGATCACGCCGTACAGGCAGGGAGGGCTTTTTGCGCGCGTTTTGCTCCAAGGCTTTTCCACCTCTTTCAGTTTCAGGTCTCAACCCTCTAAAACCGGGTTTATTTTCCGTCAACGTACTTCACGACGAATGGCTCGATCTCCTGTGCCCAGATTTCGTAGCCTTCCGCGCCGGGATGGAGACGGTCACGCATGATCTCGACCGGAAGCGTACCATCTTCCGCGAGGAATTTCTTGCCGAAATCGAGGTAGATCACGCGCTCGCCGTCCGCCAGGGCCGGGAGTCCCGCGTTGATCTCGTTGACCTTGACGCGCATTTCGTCCTGCGGTTTGGCACTGCGCGGGAAGACGGAGAGAAGGAGGATCTTCGCTTTCGGGGCTTTTTCCTTCATGATGTCGAGGATCTTGCGGATCCCTTCCACCGTCTGGGCCGGCGTGGAAGAACGGTGGCCCACGTTGTTCGTCCCGATCATCAGAACGATGAGTTTCGGCGAGAGACCTTCCATTTCTTTACCTTCGGTCAGACGCCAGATCACGTGCTCCGTCCGGTCCCCGCCGTAGCCGAGGTTCGCGGCTTTGCGGTTTCCATAGTATTTGGCCCAGACGTCTTTACCTTTGCCTTCCCAGCCGTGCGTGATGGAGTCACCGACGAAAAGCAGATCGATGTCTCCTTTCTGCACGATGTCCTGTTTCTGAGCGTAACGGTCCGCCCACCATTTAGCGTCCATTCGGGAGACTGCTTGGACTGCGACATTTGTATCATTCGCGCAAAGCAGACCGGAAGTAAAAGTCAGTGCAAGACCAAAAATGAGGGAAAGTGCGAATTTTTTCATGAGCGATTCTCCTTTTTTCATTAAAAAGTGGGGTGGGAGGCAGGGAACAGCCGGCCTCCTCAAAAGGGATGAGGAGGCCGTTTCAATGTGCGGCACAGGTCATGCCGATGATATTTGAGACGGCTCCGCACAGGACGCCGTCAGGATCTTTTTATTCTGCCGGAGCCGCATCAGCCGGAGCCGCATCAGCCGGAGCCGCGTCCGCGTTTTCAGCCGGAGCCGCATCTGCGTTTTCAGCCGGAGCCGCGTCCACGTTTTCAGCCGGAGCCGCATCTGCGTTTTCAGCCGGGGCCGCATCTGCGTTTTCAGCCGGAGCCGCATCTGCGTTTTCAGCCGGAGTCGCGTCCGCGTTTTCAGCCGGAGCCGCATCTGCGTTTTCAGCCGGAGCCGCATCTGCGTTTTCAGCCGGAGCCGCATCTGCGTTTTCAGCCGGAGCCGCATCTGCATTTTCAGCCGGGGCCGCATCTGCATTTTCAGCCGGGGTCGCGTCCGCGTTTTCAGCAGGGGTCGCGTCAGCAGTTTCAGCCGGAGCGGTGACGGCCGGTTTTGCTACATTCTCTTTGATCACACCA
>SUVI01000166.1 GCA_015062085.1 Planctomycetaceae bacterium | reverse complement strand
TCACGCCATGCCCGCTGAACGCGATCGTAAGCTGGTCCCCCTCACCCATCAGCTGTGTGATGCTCTCGATCTGCCGCTCGATATTTGCCCGCGTCGGACGGCGTTCCGGCTCGGAATCATCCGTCATGAGAAAAATATTCTCCTCCGGCACACCGATCTTCTGGAAACTCGCCGCCAGCGTCTTCATGTCGTTCATGCAGAAACGGAGGGAGCGGATCGGCTTCGCGTACTGATTCACGCCGATCAAAAGCGCATACCGATTCCCCTTCTCCACGATCGCCACTCCGCGGTCGAAAGAACCGGTTTCGGTCTCACTGCCGACTTCCTCCAGTCCAAAATCTTCTTCCATCGTCCGGGAAGAGGCGGCTTTCTCGCGCGTCTGAGTCACATACTTCTGGTCCTCGCCGGAAAGATTCGCAAACGGGATCTTGAAACGTTTGCCTTCCTTGAGAAGATAAACGGTCGACGGTTCCGGATCGTTTTCCGTATCCATCGACGCGGAAATGATCGTCTTCCCCGACTTCGACTTCCACTCCCTCACCGGCTCGACGGCAAACACCAGCGCCGGAAGAAGGAACAAAATGAGTAAAAGAATAAATTTTTTCATAAGCTGTTCCTATTTTCCAATTTTCAACAGATAAAAATAATTGAAACCTATTGTACACCAAATTTCCAAAAAGTCAATAGATGGGCAAGCCTTCAGAGTGATATTTTGGCTCAAAAGAAGATAAAAAGTAAACTTTTTGGCTCTTTTTTCTCAAAAAACGGCTTCCCCGGTTGAAATTTTGTCGGATCTGTGGTAACATCTTAGAAATCAGACTCCTGAAAGTAGAGGGTCCGCCACTTTTCTACTCGGTATCCGGCGCCAAGAAACAGTGCAGGGAAAACGGCGGAAGGATGAGTTCTTTGTCGGCGGCAAGTTCCGGTCCATCCAGCGACGGGTAGATGTCGTTCGGCGGTGCTGCCGCAGTGTTCACGAACAGACGCCAGGAGAGCATTCGGAGTTCATCCGGAAGCCGGAATGAGACCGATCTCTGCCCATTGTGACAGATCAGCAGGATATGATTGCTCCGCAGTTCCCCGTCCGGAGCCCCACCTGACTTTTCAGAAGACGGCACAGCCGCAAACATGCACACAAGCGTCGGACATGAAGTGTCTGTCCAGTCAAACGGCCTGCCGTCATGCCGATACCAGCTCACATCAGGCAGCATCGTCTTAAGTCCCACAGGCTGACCGGTCAGAAATTCCCTTCGGCGCAGCGTCGGTTCACTCCGCCGGAAACGGATCAGCGAAGAAACGAATCGGACCAGATCCGCATTTTTTCCGATCAGCTCCCAGTCCATCCATGAAAGGTCATTGTCCTGACAGTACGCATTGTTGTTCCCATCCTGCGTCCGCCGACACTCGTCTCCCATCAGGAGCATCGGAACTCCGTGACTGAAAAAAAGCGTCGCGAGAAAGTTTCGGATATGGCGTCTTCGAAATCGTCTCAGAGCAGGCGTTTTCGCGGGCCCTTCCACTCCATAATTGCACGAAAAGCTGTTATTATCGCCGTCACGATTTTGCTCTCCATTCGCCTCATTGTGCTTTTCATTGTACGAAACGAGATCGTTGAGCGTGAATCCATCGTGTGAGGTGATGAAGTTGATGCTGTGGTACGGAGCACGTCCTCCCGACTCGTAAAGGTCGCTGGAGCCGGCGATGCGCGTCGCAAGCTGATTCGTCATGGATCGGTCTCCGCGCCAAAAACGCCGAACGTCATCACGGTACCTTCCGTTCCATTCCGCCCAGCGCGTCTTGCTGAAATTTCCGACCTGGTACGCACCAGCAGCATCCCACGCCTCGGCAATGATCTTGGTGTCCGCAAGCAGCGGGTCCTCGGCGATCATCTCAACGATCGGAGGATCCGTCATGAGATTTCCGTTCCTGTCCCGACTCAAAATAGACGCCAGATCGAAACGAAAGCCGTCAATGTGGAAATTGTGGACCCAGTACCGCAAACAGTTGAATATCAGCTCTCGCGTGATGGGGTGATTGCCGTTGACGGTGTTTCCGCACCCGGAGTAATTCGTGTAAAAACGGCGGTCTCGCTCCAAAATGTAGTAAACGGAGTTTTCCAGTCCCTTGAAGGAAAGCGTTGGCCCTCGTTCGTTTCCCTCGGCCGTGTGGTTGAAGACGACGTCCAGAATGACCTCAATGCCAGCCTGATGCAGCGCAAAGACCATCTCCTTGAACTCACGGACCTGCGCCCCTGGGGAAGTATCTGCAGCATACTCGCGGTGCGGCGCAAAAAACGCGACGGGATCGTAGCCCCAGTAGTTCACCCTTGGCGTCTTCTCCGCAAGCATAAACGGATCGGAAACAAGAAATTCGTGTACCGGCATGAGCTCCACAGCGGTGATCCCAAGCGATTTCAGATACGGTATCTTCTCCGTCACTCCGCGATAGGTCCCCGGATACGCACACTCCGCCGACCCGGAACGTGTGAAGCCGCGTACGTGCATTTCGTAAACGACGGAATCTTCCATTCGGTACCGTAAATGCCGGTCACCGCGCCAATCGAAATGGTCTGAGACCACGACACATTTCGGCGGAACGAGAATTTTGTCCTCCGTGAAAAGGTACGGTCCCGCAAGTGCTTTTGCGTACGGATCGACCAGCCGTGCAGTTCTGTCAAACCGCATTCCCTCTTCCGGCAGAAAAGGTCCGTCCGCCTGAATGTGATAGAGCGTCCCAACTCCGCGGCCCGGCACGAAAAGCGTCCAGACGTCCCCCCAGCGATTCGTTTCCGGGTAAAGCGGCACGATCTGCGAGGGTTGAAGATCCAGCGGGGAATCGTAAAAAAGGATGCGCATTTCGCGAGCATTTCGACTGAAAAAACGAAAACGCACCCCATCGTCCATCAGTTCCGCACCGTATGGAAGCGCGTATTCAAAGCAAGGCTGCGTACTGCCGACCCCCGCCCTTTCGAGAAACTCGACCGGACACGGAAGCGGTGTGAGCTCATCCCAAGTGTACGACGGGATCTCTTCCGACATAAATGCTCCTTCCTCCTACGTTCCTCCGCACGTTCCGCAATTCACGATCCACGAACCACGATCAATTTCCAAACTCCTGATGACACTCTGCGCAATGTTTATGCAGGATCTCGTAATTCTTTGGCGAATATTTACGGTCGGAGACCTCAAGCGTCACGTGCAGGAAGTAGGAAGCGTCCCGGCACCGCATACAGAATTCCTGCCACATGACGGCGTTTTCCGGTTTCGGCGATTCATGCGCCATTGCCGTCATTCCCTGAAACAGGACCGCCATTGCGACAGCGCGCCCCGCCACTTTGTCCAGCCCGCGCCGTTTCTTGATCCTTTCCGAGATCTCCTGATCGTAAAGCGCAATGGACTGCATGACTTCCCGGAAACTTCCGGCAGGGTCGCTCCAGGCCAGGTTTTTGCTGTCCGTTGAGGCAAGAGCCTCCTGCATCTGGGTCCACGCGGCCTGCGCTTCGGCATAGGTCGAAACTTTTGCGAGCACTTTGCCTGCGTCGATGATGTTCGTCGCACCGTTCTTCGCTGGGCAGTACTGGTCATGAAGTCCCGCGACTTGCGCAAAAACAGCAAGTACGTTCGCAAGACGGCGAACTTCCGCAGCATTCTCGTCCCAATACGCTTCGCCTGCGTTCATTTTCTCGGCAAGCTCCGCGACAGTTGCCTGGATCTGAGCATTCAAGACCTCGATCGGCGCATACGACGTCGCAGCTGCGTCACCCGGAGACCGTTCCTGTGCCGAGACCGGCGTAACACAAAGTCCGCAAAACATTACAACACAAAGCAAAAATACACCCAGCGGCAAAAATACACAAAACGGTAAAAGGGGAACATTTCCCGATTTTTTCATGGTAAAACTCCCAAAAAATTGAAAATTTGAGTTCGAGCTATTTTACAGGGCAAGTCACGGAAGATCAGCGAGTCCGCAAAATATCCGCAACGAATTCCTCAATGAGCGATCCATTGAAAAACTGCATCACGACGACGTGTGCCAGTTTCCCTAAAACGGAACACTCCCCGCACGCCATCGCATACTTGTGCACGATCTCCGGAGCCGGCCGCTCCATGCAGATCGTGTTGGACCACGGATTCACCCAGCACTTCACACCGATCTCTTTTAGACGGGTCTCAAAAAGCCGCGTCATCTTCAGAATATGCGCAGCCTCCGCACGAAAACCCTCCTCCCCAGTCGTCATGAGACGCCAGTAGAGCTTCAGAGCATGGAAACCGCTGCGGGAACAGCTGATCGTCGGGATCACGCCGTTCAGGTACGGCACACTGTATGTGTGGAGGTGGTTCGGAACGTCTTTCCGGCAAATGAAGATCCCGATCGGCTCATTCATCGCGAGGAATTTGTGCCCCGAGACCGACAGTGAGTCGAAACCGCGCAGCTGCTGATTCAGAATATCGCGGACTTCCTGTTCATCCACCCACGGCAGATACCCTCCGAAAAGCGCCGCATCCAAATGACGATAGACCGCCGGCGGCTTCACTTCGTCTAGGACCTGCGCGATCGCCTTTTGGTCATCGATCGCACCTTTAAACGTTCCGCCGATCGCGATCGCGATCAGAGCAGGGCGGTCTGGGTGCAGTTTGCGTCGAAAATCTTCCACATCCATTTGCCCCATCGGGTGTGCGTCGATCAGCCGCGTCTCGATCTGGAGAATGTCTCCGAGTTTTCGGACGGAGTAATGCGCCTCAGAAGAAACGTAAAGGATCGGTTTGGCATTTTCGCCGGTCAAGTCTAGCTCGCGTGCGAAATCTTCCAGGTACTTTCTTCCGAAATAGACGCCATGCATGTTGCCGTCCGTTCCGCCGTTAGTCAGCACGCCCCAGTGATCGTCGTCCGCAAAACCAAAACTTTTGGCCAGAAAATCGATGCAGCGCCGCTCAAATTCGTCCGACTCCAGCATATCCCACTCCGTTTTGTACGGATCGCCCACGTTGATGAGCGTCACATCACAGAGTTTCGTTTCAAGCAGCCACTGATAGTATCCCGCCAGATTTACTTCCTGATCGAACGGGTACCCCTGCTGATGAAACTGCCGAGCGACGATACTTTCGGCATGACGGGTCATTTCTTCGAGAACTTCCTTCGGAGGACATGGATTTAATGCAACGGATTTCATTTTGATCTTCTGTGAAAAGGAAAATTAATGGTAAATGGTAATTGGTGATCGGTAAATAAAAAATGGGGAATTTAAGGAAATATCCGGCGCGAAAAAGAACTCAAGCCCCTTTCCGCACCGAAATTCTTGAGGAACGTTAACGCCTTCCCAAACACGGGAAACGCAGTTCCTCATTGGAAATCTACGGACAGTTCCACGGTCTGCGCAGTTTCCGCCCCCAGCTTCACGGCAAGCACGCGGCCGTCCGCTTCACTCCGGGTCTCAACTCGCACACCGTCACCTGCCGTCACGGACTTCATGCTCATCCCTTCCGGAACAGTGAATCGGAACGTCGTCGGAAAGCCGCCGACCAACTCCAGTTTTGCCGTCAGTTTGCCGTCTGTCCAATCCATCGCTTTGACGTCGACCGCACCTTGCGTCACGTGCCGGTCACTGGAGAGAAACTGCGGATGCTCTTGCGCACGGTGGACCGCAAAAAGACGAACTGCGTGCGGCGGGATCTTGCACGAAAAACCGCCGTTCACTTTTCCGACGTACGTTTCCGTCCAGAACTCGTACATGACACAGTCCTGATCGGGATCGAGACCGACTTCTGCAAAATCGAAACCGACTTCTGCTTCTTCATCTTCCCAGTTGAACAGTGCGATGACGTCGTACGACGCCCAGTCTCGGCAGACCTTCAGGTCCCAGACCGGAAGAAGATGGAAGATCGGGTACAGATTTACCGGATGAATGTCTGCGACCGGCGGAAGTGCCTGCTGAAGGAGACGCATCCGCTCCATCGGCAGTTCCGCGAGTTTGTCGCCCGAGAACATCATCTGCCCCGGCAAACTCACGACGACGGTGGAGAGCCGCGCCTCTTCAAGCGTCAGCGCTTCATTCACCATGAGCGTATCGGGGTCCGCGTAAAACACGATATTGTGTGCGAAGATCTGATTGTGCGTCCGTCCCGCCTGATTCAGCAGATTGTGCCAAGTCACCGGTTTGTTCGGGTGCACGATGTCCGCACCGATGCGTCCGCAGTCCGCGTATTTCGGTTCCGGCCCAGTGAAGTGCCCCTGGCAGGCATTGAAGACCCGGTCCTCACCGATACCTTCGCGGAAAGCGCGTACACAGCGTTCAAATGGATCCGGGCAATTCGGGTCCTTCATCGCAGCTTTCACTTCCGAACGCTCAAAGAAATGGGCACAGTATCCCGCTCCGGCTCCGGACATTCCGTCGATCTTGAAGTACTCGTACCCCCATTCCTTCGCCATGATCTCATGGATCTTGCGCAGATGCGCGATCACTTCGTCATTGGACGGGTCGATCGTGTACTTCCCGTTCCACGTGCGCATCGGAACTCCGTTCACATCGTGCAGGAACCAATCTTTGTGCTGCGCGTAAAATTCATCGCTCCCCGTCCCGAACGGCGCAGTCCAGATGCCCGGACGGAATCCCAGAGCGCGAATGTCGTCCGCAAGCTGCTTCATTCCCTTCGGGAACTGCCGCTCATTGACTTCAAGGTTCAGATTGTAGAAATTGGAGACCGGCAATTTGTCCGAATTTCCCTGCCAGGACTCAATGTGCCAAAACTCCATCCCGAACGGCTGAAGGTACTTTTTCCCGATCCGCGCTTCCGCCAGATTATCTTCTGCTGTCGCCGTGTCAAAGTAAATGTTCCACGACATCCAGCCGGTCGGCGCTTTCGGTGCGCGTTTGCGGTCGATCGGCGAATAGTACGGAATGTAGCGGCGCTGAAGGTAGTTTTTCTCCACGTTGAAAGCAAAAACTGCTTCCGCGCTCTCTTCGATCCTGCCGGCCATCGCGACGTTCCACTCTCCCGCACTCTCCGACGTCAACTGAAGCGACGCACTACGGAACTGGACTGCCAGGTCTTCTTCCGGCGCAAACAGCGTATCGTTCCGCTTCGAATTACCGTTTCCGGCCGCGAGGAAAAGAACGCGCTCTTTCGTGCAGGCCTGCGTTTTGCATGCAAAACTGAAATCGCGGAATTTGATTTTTCCGTTAAATTTCAAAACGCCCGAATAAAACTGCCGCGTACGGTGCGAGACCAGCATTTCGAGCCGTTCACCGTTCTGCTGAAACGTCAGGTATCCCTGAATGTCGTTCGACGGACTTAAAAGTCCAAGACGGTTCCCCACCGCATCACGAGGCCGAACGATCTTCCAAACCTGACCATCGGACTCAAAACTAAGCGTCCCTTCCACGCAAACGTTCTCTGCCGGATTTTCAAGACGAAGACGCGAGGTCTCCTCCTCAAACGTCACGCTCCAAGGCCCAAGCAAAAGCGCAAAAACCTGAACGGCTGCCATTGCGATCGCGTTCATATTCACTCCTTTCGGATCTTTTATTAAACTTTCTTAAGGCGGGACATTTTCTAAATCGTTTATTTTACCCGTAAATCCTGTTTTTTCAAGCCCCCCCGGTCTCTTTTTGAAAATTCGTACGCAATATTCCTCTCAAAAACACTCAGCCTTTCGTTTTCGGGAGCAGTTCCGCATTTTGCACAGCGTCTGTATTTTGCACAGCGTCTGTATTTTGCACAGCGTCTGTATTTTGCACAGCGTCTGTATTTTGTACAGCGTCTGTATTTTGTACAGCGTCTGTATTTTGTACAGCGTCTGTATTTTGTACAGCGTCTGTATTTTGTACAGCGTCTGTATTTTGTACAGCGTCTGTATTTTGTA
>SUVI01000165.1 GCA_015062085.1 Planctomycetaceae bacterium | reverse complement strand
CCGACGCGGCAGCCTCGGTGAACGTGACGGCCGTTCCGACGCGGATGTCCGTGAACTCCGTCTTCCCGTTATACGAAGAAAGACGCAGATAGTACGGATCGAATTTCGCCGGGTCGCTCAATGTTCGGTCCGGACTGTACGAGCCGTAGTAGACGTCGTCGATGTAGTACGAGACAATATTGTCTTTCGTGTTGAAGACCATGGAAATATCCAGTTCCTGACCGGCGGAAACCGGCGTGTTTCCCGGACCGATGAAAGGATTCCGGTAGTCGTTGGCGCCGCCGGACGTCTTCGTAGAAGAATGATATTGGGAAATGGAGGATGTGTCACGGCGCAGGAACCAGGAGTAACCTTTCGACGTTCCGCGGATAGCGTCCGAAAAACTCTGCGCAAGAGCCACATTCACGCGGTCACTGGTGAACGAGGAAATCGTAAAACTCACGGCAAAATTATCGCCAAGATCAAGATCCCGCAGATCGTATTCCTTCCACCCGCTGTCGCTTCCCGTCCCAACGTACGGACCGGCATCGGAAAGAAGGGCTTCGTCAATGACGTCTGCATTCACCGGAAGACAAGCCGAAACACCAAGTGCGGCAAGCAAGGAAACACCTATTATCCGGGAAGCACGCTTTACGGTTCCTTTTATCCGGGAAGCACGCTTTACGGTTCCTTTACGTGTGATCTTCATAATATTCTCCATTGATTTTGGGGCAAATGTTGGGGAAAGTACGAATCAGCCAAAACCATCCCAACGAATGATTACAGTATACTCCGACAGAAAGAAGATCGCACTTAGAAACGGAACTTTTTTCAGAAAAAGGAACAAATGCCGCGCCTCTCCTAACGAATATACCGATAATATTGGATCTGCGGGCACTTTTGTCATTAAAATCATTAAATATACACAGAGGCACACCGGATCTCCCAAATGAAAAGCACGAAAAAACGCGGATCGCGCGAACATTTTTTAATTTTAAAAAATTCATTTGCGTCTTTTTGTGTTTTCCGTGAAATTCGTGTCAGGGCACGTTCACTGCCTTTTTCCTCTTTTCTTTTCTTTTCAGTGTGAGTCTGGGTCGCTTCTGTGTACTCAGTGGTGAGATCGGAACCTGGATCGGTACGCACTTTCCGGAAGAGCCCAATATTTTTGATCGCCTTTTGGTGTATTTCGCATCTTTTTAAGTTTTTCGTGTTTCCTTTCCGGTAGTTTCAGTGGTAAAAATCGTGGTTTGGAGCGGTACAGACATTCCGATCACGCAGAAAAAAACGCAGAGTTTTGCCGAAAATATCTCTCTAAACGGGAAATTTTACCGGAAAAGTCTGCACAAAAGGAAAAATTTTCAAGAAAATTGGAAAAAATTGCCAAAAATGGGGGTGGGGAGGATTCCAAAGCCCCATTTTCCGATTAAAATATAAAGACAGACTTAATTTTTGTTTTCGGTTCGCTGGGGGACACGTACCAAACAAACTTTTGCAGGGGGGCAGGTCTGCTCTTGCATCAAAAAATAAGGGAGCGTGTCTGTACATTTTGCGGATCAGAAAATCACATGGATCTGAATTTCGCGTCCGTGTATTGCTGTCATTCGGCAACACGGCTGCATAGGTCCGTAATGGGCCGAGGATCGATCGAGCTTTTGAACTTCCCGCAGTGGGTTGGAGATATATCGTAGAGGAGAATGAGAAATGCTCTGGAACCGGTCAAACGATTTCCTGAAACTGGTCCTGCTTTTAGCGTGCGCATGGGGAATGCTTTTTGCAGCCGGCACGGTACAGGCGGACGACAAAAATGCGAAAGATGAGACGGAGCGTGCCCGTCTTGAAAATTTTGTGAACCTTTTGCGCGACAATGGGTTCGGCGACTTGGGAGTCTACTATCTGCAGCAGCTGAAAAACGAAAACAGACTGCCGAAATCTCTCGAGTCTGAGTTTGACTTTATGCTGGCAGTGCAGGTGGAAGCCTCCGCACGTCTTGAACGAACGAACCAGGGCTACCTGGACCGTTATGATGAGGCGATCGCGCTGCTTGAGAAATATCTGAACGAGAACAAGAACGGCAAAAACTATTTTGTCGCGATCGGTTTCCTTCCAAACATCCGTTTGAACAAAACGCTCGTCTATCGCAATCTCGCGACGACCGGCGATCCTTCCGAGATCGACGACTCTAAAATGTCGGAGGAGGAAAAAAAGGAACTGGAAAAAAAGAAGAAAGAATTTGCCGAAAACAAGAAAAAGTACGAGGAAGCCTCGCGTGCGGAACTGCGCAAGAATATCGAGTTCCTGACGAAGTACGAGAAGGAGATCCTTGCCGAGGCGAAGAAGATCAATCCGGAAGACGAAAAACAGGTCCCGCAGTACATGATGGTCCTTGGCGAGCTGAACAGCGTCCGAATGTCTCGCGGCGACACGTACTATGAGCTTGCCCGAACGTATCCGGAAAGCGCGAAAGAGTATATGGAGAATCTCGACAAAGCGCGTGCTCAGTACAAATTTTTCTGGGACAAATACCACGAAAATATGTATCCGATCGCATTTCGCGGCCACATGAAGGAAGCGAAAATGCTCATCCTCATGAAGAAATTCAACGGCAAAGGGGAAGCCATTGAGATCCTGAACGACCTTTACACGGGGCTGAAGGATAACGAGGAGGACATTTTCCGCAACATTTTCATCGAAGTCTGCACGTGCTATCTCGATATTTTTGGAAACAAGGAAAACGGTCTGAAGCCGAACAAAGACCAGCAGGAGATCTTGGTTGCTGCGGTCCAGAGTTTCAATCCGGCAAGCCCGGCTTCCGTACTTCGCGCAAACTATCTGGAAACGACGCCGATCGGGATCCAGATGCGTATCGCGTACGTGAAGTTCATGGATAACTACCTGAATGAAACGAAACCGAAAGATGGTGCAAAATTCCAGAAGGCGATCCGTGACGATGTGCGTCAGCTGTACGCACTGAAACACCATCCGTACACGGAAGAAGTCAAGGCGCTGCACAAGAAATTCTTCCCGCAGGAACACATCGGCGAAGAAGAGACCGACTTGACGTTTGCGAATTACAAAAAAGAGCTGAATAAAAAGCGTAAAGCGAACGACAAGCTCGAGAAAGACAAACGCGAAAATCTCTACATGGAGCTGCGCAAGTTCGTCCTGAAGGAGTTCATGAAGTACTTCAACGCCAAACGTGAACTGGCGACGGTCACTGACGAGGCCCAAAAAGCCGAGCTGCAGAAGATCGTGGATGAGAATCCTGCGAAGCTCCGCGAAGCATTCGAGCTCCTTGAGAGCTACAAAGAGGATGCCCTGCGTGCGAAACAGGTCGACTACCTTCTTATGGACCGATTCTATCGCGCACAGCTTCTTTACGCCATAGGACAGCAGTATGAAGCGATCACGATACTCGACTTCCTGGCCAAACGCTACATCAGCTCGATCCAAGCTTCCGACTCGCTCTTCTACGAGCTTTCCTATCTGAATGCTCTGATCGTGAACGAGTACCGTGAGCTGAAAAAACTCATGCAGGCCGGCACGATACAGCTGGAAAAAGCACAGGTCGCGGAAATGTTCCGCGGTCAGCTGGAACTTTTGGCGTCCTGCATCGAACTGAAGGCGGAAATGCTGGCGAATCCGAAAAAATTCGCGCTGGATGAAGTCGACGAATCCGGAAACCCCGTCGAAAAACGCATCATGAATATGTCGATGTCCGACGAGTGGGAGCGTCTGTGCAAGCTCTGTCTCATGGTCGGAGACGTGGATCTGGCGCAGCGCTACATCGAAAAAATCCCGGCCGATGACGAAAATCGGGCTGCACTGGAACTCACCATCGGATTCCAGCTCTGGAATATGTACATCGAGTTCAAGCGTGCCGACGATGAAAACAAACCGATGACGCTCAAGGAAGCGGAAGGATGCCAGAAACTGGCTCTCGAACTTCTGGAAAGCGGTGCGCAGAAACTGAAAAAGCAGGTCAAGAAACCCGAAGACATTACAGAAACGGGCATCAAGGCCGCGCTGCAGCTCTGCAACAGTTACTCGCGTCGCGGTGATAACAAAAATGCGATCGTCTGGCTGAACGACGAAAAGATCGGACCGTACAAGCTCCTGTGCGACGGAAACGAAAAGGTGACGCCGGATCTCATGGACAGCATCTTGAACTGCGCTCTGGTCGCGTTCGTTTCGGAAAACGACATGGACCGCGCATTTGAAGCGATGGACCGCCTGGAAAAACTCGCTGCAGAAAGCGGCGACGGCGATCAGGAAGCCGTCCTGACGAAAAAGTACATGATGCTCGCGACGCAGCTGCGCAGCAACTTGGAAAGTATGGTCGCCAGCGGTGATGAAGAAACGCTCAAGCAGGTCGCGACGGTGCAGAAAGGTTTCGAAGAGTTCCTCAAGCGCATTCAGACGCGTGAAAATGGAAACTCCTACGCTGCACTGAACTGGATCGCCCAAACGTTCCTTTCTCTGGCGGAAGGAAGCCGCAGCGGCGGTGCGAATGCAGAGCTCAGCGGCGAGTCTCGGAAATACTACGAAGCAGCGGTCAGCACTTACGAAACGATGCTTGCGCAGCTGAAAGAGAATCCCGATTTCGTGAAGGATCCGACCGAAGAGAAGATCACGAACCTGACGCTCTCGCTCCAGCGCAGGATCGGCGAAACACACGAATCGCTCGGCGATTTCGAGAAGGCGGATGCTGCCTATCGTCCGATCCTGGAAGCCCGTCCGGGGCTGCGCGACCTGCAGTACCGTCTGCTCGATATGTACATCAAATGGTCTCGTTCCGTGACGGATGACGTGAAACTGAAGGGGAACCTGCTCGTGCAGGCCCGCGGCGGCATCAAGAGCAACGACAAGAAAAAGTCTCTTGCACCCGGCTGGGCACGCGTGAAACGTCAGCAGACGAGTTTCAGCGGTGTGTACTCCGGAAACAGCGAAGAGGAAAGAAAAGAATACGTACCCCAGCGCTGGCTGTACTACTATGCAGCTCTGCGCGAAGCGGAAACGCTCTACCTCTTCGGACTTGCGAAGGGCGGATACGATACGGAAGACGGAAAGAAAAACATCGACACGGCTCTGAGCGTGATCCGAAATGCCTACGATGCCGGTGACGATTCCGCGGAAGATTTCGGCGGCTCGGTCGAAAACGTCGATGCGGAAGGTATCCCGCAGGAAGGTTATCTGGTGCGTTACGGACTGGCCTGCGAACCGCTCTTCGGAAAATTTGAGACTCTGCTGCGCCGCATTCAGGAAGCACAGGGAACGGAACCGACCGGTTTCGCAAACTGGACGCGTGAAAAGGTGGATGATGCGCCGATCGAAGCAGATGCGTTCAGTTCCGCTCAGATCGAGGATAACGTTCAGCTTATCGACATCGAAAACAAACGCCTTGCGGAAGAAGAAGATCTTGCCCGCAAGATGATGACGCCGAAGAAAGAACCGACGCCGGCATACATCACGTACAGTCTGTACGGCGGTGCCGGTCTGATCTTCCTCATCGCGCTGGTCCTCATCATGCGCGGAGGTAAATCGAAGTCCTCGAAACGCCACAAGGCAATGCTCGCGGAAACGAAAGTCTCTAACGACGCGGCATCGTTCACTGCTCCGGTAAAGGAAAATGCTCCAGTCGCACTCGGCATTGGTGAAGAAGCCGTTGACGACTCTGCCGCAGCGAATATGTTCGCGACGATGGGACTTGGCGATGCTCCGATCCTCGAAGAAGAGAATTCGTCGGAAGAAGTAACCGCGTTCACCTTTGACTTTAGCGCTCCGGCTGCTCCGGCTCCGAAAGCCGCTGCGGAAACTCCGAAACAGGCTCCGGTCAAGAAAATCCAGAAGAAAGAGGCTTCGGCAGCTGGTGAAGCAGCTCTTGCTCCCAAAGCAGCAAATGCGGATGATCAAGCAGCAGCACACCCCGCGGTGAAGAAAGTCGTCAAAAAAGTCGTGAAAAAAGTCGTCAAGAAACAGGCGCAGGATGAATGATTCCTGAATTCAAACCCGCAGCCGGGACCATTTCTCCCGCCTGCGGGCGTCCGAAGTTTCGTGCTTTACAAAAGAGAAAAACAGAAATAGATTTGAAATCCAGGACCGACACGGTCAAAATATAAAAGGAGATCCAAACATGAAACGGCATTTGCTCGGTTACGTTTTCGCACTGATTTTTCTGATGGCCTCTATTGCCCAGGCTCAGGTGGAAAAATGCCACATTTCCCTGTACGACGGCGAACTGGTCCGCAATGCGACCATCACGAAAATGGGACGCGATGCTCTCATCGTTGACGTCGGCGGCTCTTCGGAAAAAGTTTACGTCGGAAATATCAGCTCGATCACGTTTGTCAGCGAACCGGCGGAATTGAAAGAAGTTCGCAACTACCTGACGGATTCCCGTTTTGAGGATATGCTTGATACGCTTAAGATCATCGATCCGGGACAGCTCTCGGTCAACATGAAGAAAGAGGTGGAATACCTGCGCGTCCGTGCGGCTGCTGGGCTCGCATTCAACGGCGCCCTCTCCATTCCCGAAGCCCTGAAGGTCATGGACAAATACTTTAGTTCCAAAGAAAATTTGGAATACTATCGTTTCTACGAACTTTCCGAGCTTTACGCAAATCTGAACATCCTCCAAGGATCTGAAGATGCTCTGAAAAAAGCGGAACAGGCTTTTGGCGCCATGACGAAAGCAGAAAAATCACCGATCCTCAAAGCTCGCGGGCTTCTCGGTGTCGGAAATATCGCACTGAAAAAAGGGGATGCCGAGAAGGCTGAGAAAGCGTTCAAAATGGTCCTCACGATGGTGAAGGATCAGGAAGTCGAAGGCGTCCGCGCTGAAATGGAAGTGCGTTCCCGATGCGGTATCGCATCTGCGCACGTACTGGAAGGCAATACGAGCGCAGCGATCACAGATATCCAGAAGATCTTTTCTGAAAACTTGATCTCTGCCGAAGATCCGATAAACGCCCACCTTTACAACACGCTCGGAAATGCACAGATGAAGGCTGGAAAGCCGAAAGATGCTGCCATCTCGTACATGCACACGCATCTTCTCTACAACGGAAACAAACAGCAGCACACGGAAGCACTTGATGCCTTGATCAAGATATTCCGTGAAGAACTGCGTGACGAAAAACGCGCACTTGAGCTGGAAGGGATCAAAAAGTCCCGCTATAGTACGAAAAAAGGCTGAGTCGAACAGGCCTGAAATTGAGAATACGGTTGGGAAAAGGAGAAAGTTCATCATTTTGAACGAAGAAAAGTGAAAAAATTTTAAAAATTTTGACTTTTTTTGATAAATTTCGCCTTTTCCCAATTGCTATTTTTGGTATTTGGGGTAAACTATTAAGAAGTGCTTTGTGTCTGGGGAGAGTTTCCGCACACAGCCATTCATTTACTGAAAAGACTTCTTTGCGGGACTGGTTTTCGGCAACTGGCCGTTTCCACGTCTCTCAAATGATGAAACCATTAAAACTTTATTCATTTTTGGAGGAAATAATGACGCGAAGTTTGCTCAACGGTCTGACCTCGGTTCAGGCGCGTATTTTCATGGCGGCGATCGTACTTATGGGGAGTGCTCAGGCCGTTCTGGCGCAGGAAGAAGCAGCAGCGGAACAGAAGTCGCAGAGTCTTCTGGTCTGGCTTTGGAATGGTCTTGGCCCTCTTTACGCCATTGCCTTCCTTTTCATCTCTTTTGCTCTGGTCGCGCTCGCGTTCAAATATGTTCTGGCTCTGCGCCGCAGTACCAACATTCCAGAAGAGCTTCAGACCCAGTTTGAAGAACTCGTCACGAACCGTCAGTTCTCCGAAGCCTATGAGCTGGTGAAGGAAGACGACACGTACCTCGGCCGCGTTCTGGCCTCCGGTATGGCGAAAGTTGCGT
>SUVI01000007.1 GCA_015062085.1 Planctomycetaceae bacterium | reverse complement strand
AGCGTCCACCGAGGAAGGCTCGGCCATGACCTGCGGCATCTACGACTGGAAGGAGAAAAAGAGCGTTTCCCATCGGAATTTAAGCGTAAAGGCGATCCAAGGGGAAACTTACCGGCTGGTCGATCTCGGAGCACACGCGCTGACCGACACGATGTACATCTGGTTTGCGCCGCCGAAACGTGACGGCGAAGTCCAGAATGTCTACGTCGACCGATTCTTCCTCGTGGAAGAATGAGCCGAAATGCACGGAAATGCACGGAAATGCACGAAAATGCACGAAAATGCACGAAAATGACCAGAGGAGACGGCGCGACACGGTGTGTGTGCTGTGGTGCGCCGTCCTCATTTTTTTCAGTTTTTCAGGATCGATCGAAAGAGTTTTTCAGAAAAAATCACAGGTGAAAACATGAAACTCCAGTTTTTAGGACACAATGCGTGGTCCGTGACGGCAAACGGCGGATACAGGATCCTCATCGACCCCTTCCTCGCACAGAATCCCGCTGCCTCGTGCGGCCCGGAAGAGGTTGAAGCGGATCTCATCCTCGTTTCCCACGGCCACAGTGACCATTTCGGCGACACGCTCCAAATCGCAAAACGGACCGGCGCGACCGTCGCGGCAATCGCGGAGATCGCAGGGTACGTGAGGCAGCACGGCATCCAAAACACGCTCGCGATGAACCTCGGCGGCGGCGCAGACTTCCCGTTCGGGCGCGTTCAGATGGTCCCGGCACTCCATTCCTCGACACTTCCGGATGGCACTCCGGGAGGAAATTCCGCCGGCTTCCTGCTGACGCTCAAAGAGGGAAAGACTCTCTATTTTGCGTGCGACACAGCACTCTTCGGCGACATGACGCTCTTGAGAAAACGCGGGATCGACTTTGCGATGCTCCCCATCGGCGACCTTTTCACCATGGGACCGGACGACGCACTCGAAGCGGTGAAACTCCTGAAACCCAGGTACGCGATCCCGTGCCATTTCAGCACCTGGCCCCCGATCTCACAGGATCCCGAAGCGTGGAAACTCCGCGTCGAATCGGAGACCGACACGAAAGTCCGCATCCTCACACCCGGTGAGTTCCTGGAGACAGACTGACCGAAAAACGGCACGTAATTTCAGTTCACGAACACAAAATTTGCCGTCACGAACACAAAATTTGCCGTCACGAACACGAAATTTACTATCACGGCCGCGGGTAGATCAGGTAAAGTTCACGCTGAAACCGAAACAATGCGTCATCTCCCCGAAGCGGGAGCGTTTCGGAAAGGATCGGGCCCGGAGCATCCTGAGGAAGCGGAACGTTCGTCTTTTCAAATGGTACGATCCCCAGCGCACCCTGCGTTTTGGGGTCTGTCGGCATTCCGAGCCGATACTCTCCATTGAAGAGGAGCGCGAGTTCACCAACGCTCATTCCGTACCTTTCAGGAAGCCGCCGGAAGGAGTGCTCGGATTCCGTTCCCGGTTTCGGAAAACTGCCGGAGACTTCCGTCATTCCTGCGGGATCGGGATGGTCCAAAACGAAAAAGGAAAGTCCAAGATCCGCGGCGCTCAACATGCTTTGGCCAAGATCCGAGACGGTCTGGCAATTTCCGTCACCGGCCGGGACTGCATCAAAAACGAGAGCGTCCAATCCCGCGAGATGCTGCGGGAGAAGTCGGCGTTTGGGGAGAGACGCAAGCCTCACGAGCGTCGGAATGGGGCCTTTTTCGCCGCGAAAGGCCTCTTCGAGTTTTACGGCAGCCGCTTCATTCAGGCAAAAGACTGTCCGAAGCGCGATGCCGGCCCGGTGCATTTTCAGAGCAGTGGAGTTTTCCGGATCTTCCGATGCTGAGAGATCCACAAGAAGTCCGATGCCTTGGAATCGCCGGAAGAAATCAAGATCCGCGGCAGATTCCGGCGGGAGAAGTGCGGCGGAGATGGAACTGCGGATCCTGTACACGTCGTGCGGGTCGCGAAGCGCATCGACGGCGAGGTCTGCGATCTTGCCCGCGGTTGGGTAAATGTTCGGGGCGGAAGGATCAAGATTCAGGCGCGTCGTGAGAACGATGACGAAAAGGTCCGAGGCAGGGTCTATCCAGAAGGAAATTCCCGTCCAGCCTCCGTGTCCGACCGCCTGAGGAGAGAGGAGCGTGCCGCGGTTCGGAGTACAGCTTCGTTTGTCCCAGCCGAGAGAGCGGATGCCGGCCGTCGTGGGATGCGGCGCACACATTTTCGCGAAGGTTACGGAAGAGAAAAGCCGTTGGCGTGTGCCGTCGGAAGCCGTGTATTCGCCTTCATCAAGAAGGACGGACGCAAAAAGCGCCAGGTCGTGAACGGTCGAGAAAAGACCGGCATTTCCTGCATCGCCCCCCATTCTGCGCGACCGCGTGTCGTTCACGACGCCCTGAAGCCACATTCCGTCGGAAAACTGCGTCACTGCCGCCCGTTTTCTTCGTTCGGGATCCGGAAGAAACATCGTGTCCATCATGCCGATCGGCTGGTAGATCCGGCTGCGTGTGAAATCGGCGAGACTTTCACCGCTGATCTGCTCCGCGATCTTCCCAAGCACCACGAATCCAAGGCAGCTGTACCGGAACTGCTCTCCAGGTTCATGCTGGCAGGGAAGCTCGCAGATCCTGCGCCAAATCGCCTCTGGACCTCCCTCCCATGAGTAGCCGTCCTTCAAACCGGAGGTGTGCGTGAGCAGGTGATGAACGGTGATCCGCTCTTTGCCTTTTCCGCTGAATTCCGGAAGGATGCGGCAGACGGGAGTTTCAGGGGAGAGTTTTCCCGAATCGATCAGCATCGTGATCGCGGTCGCAGTTGCAGCCGCTTTCGTGACGGAGGCCAGGTCGAAGAGCGTATCGACACTATGGGCTTCCGGCTGCGGTCTCTGGTGACGGAGTCCCCACATTTTGAGGTAGGCGATCCGGTTTCCTCGGCCGATGCAGACGATCGCACCGGGCACGTTTCTCCGCTCCATCAATTCGCTGATCCACCCGTCCATCACGTGAAAGTGTGTCTCGTCGAAACCAAGCTCGGCAGGCGAAACGACCTCCAGCGGATCTGCTTCTGCCCGAAAAAACGGCGTGAAAACGAAAAAAAACAGGAACTGGAAAAAGAAGAAATGACAGATCGCAGATCTCATGATTCGACCTTTGGCGGTTTGGCGGGAATTTACTGACTACCCAGTTTCTGTGGGAAAAAAGGGGCCATCCGGCAACTGCGCATCAGTTTCATCACAGAAGACACAGAGAACGCCCTGAAACACACAAAAAGGGGGACACGAAAAGTATGAAAAAACGCGAAAGACACAAAATGGAATTTAAAAATATTTTAAAAATATTTTAAATTCATTTCGTGCTCTTCCGTGTTTTCCGAAAAATTCGCGTCAGAGATCCTTTTCTTTTCAGCGGTATTCCGTTGAGCGGCGCTCTACTTCTTCCACGGAGGATCGATCGGCAGGTACGTATTGAACTCGTCGAGCAGCATCTGCTGGTACTCGCCGGCGAACGTGCCGTTAAAGAATTTGTCGAGAGCTTCTTCGTAAAGACGCTTCCAGCTCGCTTCTTCCGCACCGGGATTGATCGGGTAAAAGAGTGTACCGTTCGCTTTCGCGGCTTTGTAGTCGCCGGGGGCATCGCCGACCATCAGGACGTGGTTTTCCGCGTATTTGGCAGCGTTGGAAAGTACTTCCGCCTTCGTACCGAATTCCTGACCGCAGATCTCCGTGACGTACTGATCGATGTCGTGTTCGCGCCATTCGCGCACGAGAGCTTCATTCGGAGTCTGACTCACGACGAGCGTGTCGGCTTTGGCCTGCATTTTCTGAAGGCATTCACGCACGTAAGGGAACGGCGGGACTCCATAGACCATGTTCGTCACCGTTTCATTCACTGCGAGCGACCAGGCCAGAACGTTTTCCATTTCGGGAGAGGGATTGCGCTTCACTTCTTCGATGAGAGCCGGATTCCCAAGCTTGGATTCCCGTGCGATCCAGTCCTTCAGCGCCTGCGGGACGGAGATCTTGATCCCGCGGGCTACGACTTCCGGACGGGAGGCGGTCCATTCCAGTTCTTCAACGAGGGCTGGGAAACGATTGATCCCGCGGCTCTGACTGTAGAGATTCACGAAATCGCACGCCTCTCGAGCGTATTTGCTGACGCCCTGAAGCCCAAAATACTTGATCGTATTCGGCGTGAAGCATTCTTTTTGCTTCAGTTCCATCGTATCAAAAATGCACCCATCGGAATCCAGCCCGATGAAAAAGTCTTTCGTAGGTTTCAGATCGTACATTCTGTGCCTCTGAATGGTTTGATTTTAAGGTAAGGTTCGAATCAAAACGAAAACGATACTCTGATTATACCACATTCTTAAGTTTTGAACAGGGTGAGAAAAAATTTTTTGGGCAGATTTTACTAAAATTTCAAGAAAAAATAAATTTTTATCGAAAATACACGAGAAAGTCACAAAATGACTCAAGAAATGACTGCGCGATGCCGATTCCTGCATCATACGGGTGACGGAAGCATTTCCTCATCCACAGTATACCCCAGGGGGGGGAAAGTCCGATTTCGTCGTAAGACAGTCGGACTTTTTTTGATCCATCCGGCAGCTGAGTACTAATCCGCCGCGGAAGAGCTAAATTCCACCGCGGAAGAGCTGCAAAAAACTCATTCAAACGCGCAAAATCCGAGTCCGGGGCCGTTTAGCACATCGGTCCGGATCCGGCCGTCATGTACCTTGAAGAGGTTCGGATATTTCGGAGCGAGTGCCGCACTGGCAGAGGGACAGTACTGCCGTCCGTTTCCTTCGATCGCCTCGACGGTCGGAATGTGCGCGGCAAGCGAGGCACTGTGGAGGAATGCGGCTCCGGGACAGGTGAGGTCCTGTACGCAGAGAAACATTCCGTACTTCTGCGCGGCGGCGGCCATCAGGAGTGCTTCATGGTGTCCCTTGCAGGCTTTAAGCGCGACTCCGGAGTATCCGCGGCTTCGGCTCAAAAGGAACGCCTCGAAATCCGTGAGCGATTCATCGATGACTACCGGACGGATCTGCGCGACGCGAAACATTTCGATGATCGGTTCCCGTTTCAAATCTCTGCACGTCGGCTGCTCGACATACTGCAGCCGTCCAACTGCGCGCGGAGCACGTTCTTCGACCCTGCGCAGCCACTCAAAAACGTACTCCTCGTTCGGGCACTTTTCGTTGAAGTCTGCTGAGTAGGCCCACTGTGTGCATCCGCGTTTCTCCTGCACATCCGCAGTCACCGATTCGATCGAGGCCATTCGGTCAACGTCCCAGTCCAAATCACTTCCGTTGAGCTTGATCTTCAGGTGCGTCAGCCCATCCGTCTGGATCCACTCGGCCAGCGTTTCAGGAAGTCCGTCACCGACCCGCTCCGTAAGGTCCGCGTCCGTCAACGGATCCATTCCGCCGACCGAATGATAGAGCGAAAGTGATTTTTTCGGCTTCGCAAGGACGTACTGATCCAGGAACTCACCGCGAAAATCGTCGTTCAGGTAGTACGAAAGATCGAAATTCATGAATTCACCCGAAAGAAGCTGGAAAGAATCGCGGCCCAGCATTTTCCCGTATGCGTCAAAAATCGCAGCCTCAAGGGGACTGGCCGACACCATCTGCGCAAGTTTCGGAAACCGGTCAAGTGCCGTCAACCCCTTTTCCTCCATGACGGACTGCGCGGCCGAGTCATACGACTGCGCCAACGCACGGCAGATCTCCATCGGATGCCCAGCCTCACGATACTCCGACGCGATCCCGCACAGTTTCTTTCCCAGCGCGATCATGCAGTCCAGCGTCTGCTCATTTCCCAGCGTCTGCGAGATCCATGCCCAAGCGTTTCCCATCGTCATAGCACCGTACCCCGTTCCGCGCTGGCCGGAACGTGACTCGACTTCCGCTTTGACGTTCAAAATCGTCACGTCCGACACGACACGCCCGCCAAACTGCATCGGAAAACGGTACGCAAAATGCTCCGTCCACGATTCCACATTCTTCAAAAAGACGTCTGAAAGCACTTTCAGTTCCTCCTGATCTACAGCATACAAAAAAAACGGAGTCCGCCGCTGTTCGGCATGCTCCGCTTTTGATCCGTCACTCCATACATCCAGACCGCATCCGAACACACAGAGCCTCACATCCAGCTCGTTTCACCATCGGATCGGTTGGTTATTTTGTGTAATTCGGGTAAGAGATCATCTCGTAACGCATCCATTCCATGAGCATGAGCAGGATCCCGATCATAATGAACAAGAACGCAAGCCCGATCATGACCTCGTATGGAGTCGCTTCCGTAAGACGGCCAAAGAAGGAACGCGGTTTCTCGCCTTCCTCTCCGGTCTCGCCGTCCTCAGCGTCTTTACCATCTTCACTGTCTTCACCGTCACCGCTCACGTCACCGAATGCCTCGTCGTCCAGACCGGCACGTTCTGCTTCCTCCGCAAGACCGTCTGCCGCGTACGCTTCGCCATCCGATGCCATTCCGTCCGGAAGTTCCTCACCATCGACGTACTCGTACTCCACGCCGTCCTCGGAAACCTCTTCTTCGACGTACTCGTACTCCACGCCGTCCTCGGGAACCTCTTCTTCGACGTACTCGTACTCCACGCCGTCCTCGGGAACCTCTTCCTCTTCGACGTATTCGTATTCCACGCCGTCCTCGGGAACCTCTTCCTCTTCGACGTATTCGTATTCCACGCCGTCTTCAGGAACCTCTTCCTCTTCGACGTACTCATACTCCACGCCGTCCTCGGAGACCTCTTCCTCCTCGACGTACTCGTACTCCACGCCTTCTTCGGGATCGTAAAACGTGGATTCTTCATTCAGTTTATCCTGAGGCGTCTTCTCGAAATTAACCATTGGATTCTCCGTACGGATTGGATCTTCGTTTCGCGGGCAAAACACTTTTGCCGCAGTCACCTGCTGAATATTTCCCGCAAGAGACGCGCACCATCTGCGGCACCGACGTCATGCAGGCATCCTTCCAGCCCAAGTTCAGTTTCAATTTCCACAGTATACACGGAATTCAGAAACTGCAAGCTGAAAAAAGCGGGATCGCGCCCGACTTTTGAAAAATTTTCAGAATCATCTTCCGAATATGCGCATTATACACAAAATGCCGGCTGACAGGAAGAGCAAAATGTCTGATCCTGAGGAAAAATTTCCTTAAAAAAAGTTTTTTTGCAGGCCAGAGACTTTACATTTCATCGAAATCGTGCTAAAATGAAACAGTGGAAAGGTCTTTCCAGCGCACAGGGCGCCGTTTCGAACTTCCGGCTGACGGAATGTTTCAAAAAAAGTGAAAGACCGTCATTTTGTCCCACAAGTATGTCCTGCCATCCTTCTTTTAAAGGAGTTCCGTATGCATCGCCGTCAATTCCACCAGACGATCCTATTTTCCTCCACCGCCGCACTGGCTCACGCCCTCCGGCCGCATTTCGTTTCCGGCACAGCGCAGACCGGCGCACAGACCGGCGCACAAAGTACCGCACAAAGTACCGCACAAAGTACCGCACAAAGTACCGCACAAAGTACCGCGCAAGAGCTTGCGTCTGAAAGTGTTTGGTCTCCCGTTCTTGCCAAAACGGAGCTCTTTACCGAACGCACGCTGGAATGGTTCACGCACGGATCCCGACCGGAATGGAATGCCGCGGATCCCGCTCAGCACGACACGTTCGCGGTCCTTCACCCCAAAACAGGGAAACGTGCGGGCCTCCCGCTTTACGTCGTCCTTCATTCGGCCGGACACAGCGTCCAGACGTGCCTGGAATGCACGAAAACAAAAGGAAACCACGATATTTACCATGCGCCGGAGAGTTTCTTCGCACTCTATGTGGACTGTGCCGCCAACCGGATCGATTGGTGGTGGGGCGGCCTGGCCGCTCATGAGACCGTCAATGATGCGAACCGAGCGAAAGCCGGCCTTGAACTGACTCCGTGCGAAAAACGGATCATCGACACGGTCAAATGGACCATCGCGAAATACCAGATCGACCCGGACCGCGTCTACCTGTGCGGCAACTCCATGGGAGGAAGCGGCACGCTGGGGATCGGTCTGCGTCACGGCGATATTTTTGCGGCAGTCAAAGCGAACGTTCCCGCTGGAGCTCTGCACGCCGCTCACCGAATGGGATTCATCGACGCCGACGGAAAGGAACTCCCGCCCGATGCCGTCCCCGCCGGCCTCATCCCGGAACCGCCAGTCTGCATCGATTACTCCGGCACAAACGACAGCTGGTCCAACGGACACGAATTGCTCTTCTCCGGAATGAAACGTCACCGCTACCCGCTCATCGCCTACTGGGGAACGTTCGGACACGCGAATAATACAGAAAAGATCTGCGAAGTAAACGACCTGATCGAGTCCTTCGACTGGCTCTCCATCCGAAAAAACGCAGCTTACCCGGTCTTCACGAACGCGCAGTGCGACGACCCGGTCCCGTGGCCGGAACGGGAAAAGTGCACGACTCCCGGACAGGTCAACGCCTGGTTCCGATGGGAAAACGTCACGGATCTACCACGCGGATTCGAAATGGATCTCTGGCTCGTTTCCAATGAAGAACTCAACTCCAAATTCTTCACCGTCCCCCAAAGTACGACGGCAGACGTGACGCTTCGGCGTCTCCAAAGTCTGAAACTTCAGCCGGATCAGATGGTCCGCTGGGAGTATGGAACGCAGTGCGGAACGGTAAAAACCGATCCACGCGGACTCCTTTCCATCCCGTCGCTCACGCTGACGCAGCAAAAGACCCGCCTGAAACTCCGCGTGCAGTAGTTTGCCGCAGCCTTTTGAAGGGAGGCGAGATACCAGCCCTCCCTTCCTCAAGGCTGTGCCGAATGCGCCATGCCGATGAAGCCAATTACCAAACGGCAGCCTCAAAGAAGACGCATTTTCTGGAGGATCTTGAAAGTTACGCAGCTTACGATTCCGAGAAATGCAAAAAGAACGAGGTAGGCAGTCCCCATGGGAAGGTGAAGGTAATTTTCAGAGAATGCCGTAAATTCAGACATTCCGCCGATCCCCGCGATGAGATTCAGCGGCATCATGCCAAGTGAAATGAGCGTCAGACGCTTCATCAAAACGCTCACATTATTTCCCATCAGCGCGATGCGTGCGTCCGTCATTTTCGTCATGATGCTCGTCGTGATCTGTGCCGCCTGGCAGCACTGTGCACTGTCAAGCCGAATGTCGTCCAGGATCTCTTTCTGCTGCTCATTGAATCCCAAAGTCTCTGTCTTCTGGTAAATGCGCTCGATGAGCGAGTGGTTCCCATTCAGTGCGCTCACATAGTATGTCATGTGCTTGGCGACCGAGAAAAGCTCCATCAACAGTTCCGTCGAGGCCGTTTCGATGACCTCTTCCTCCTTTTGATCCATGCCGAGACTGATCCCGCGCAGATGTTCGTGGAAGTGAAGCGTCGTGCGGTGAAGCATATTCAGAAGCACGTCGCGAATGTTCTCCATGTGCATCGGCGTGAAAAGGGTCTTCATCGGGATCTTTTCGTCACAGATGAAAAGAAGCCGGTCACCGTAAATGACGGCTCCCAGTGAAATGACGTGGAATTCGATGTTTTTCTCGGAGACCGTGACGGGCAGGGGATGCTTACAGATGATGACGATCTTGTCGCCGCCGCGGCTTTCAATACGCGGAAGCTCGCCCGCGTCCAGCATGGAGGTCATGGTGTGCTGGCCAAGATTGAACTCCGTCTGGATGAACATTTTTTCAATCTGATCCGGCTCAGAGCAGAACAGGACCGGCGCGGACATTTGATCGTCTGCTTCAACGAGTTTTCCATTCTCGAATACGTAGCCCGAAATCATGCCTGACCTCCTTTCTCTGCTCTGTTGGGATCTTCATTCCGCAGGCTTTCACGCGAGAGTCTGCAGAATGAACCTTTTCTTTTTACGGAAACTTCTTCGCGACGGTCAGTTTGCCGCCTTGATCTCGTCCCAAATCTTCGTGAATTTCTTCACGCCTTCCTCATCCAAATTGCGGGTGACCTGGAGCTTGGCGCGGGTCTCCTCCGGAACGATGAAACCGGGGATCGCACGCGTTTCTTCCGAAACGGCATCTGCCGCACCTGCGATCGGGACCTCGTATTTTGTGTAGTCCATGTTTCTTCCGGCATTTTTCGGATCGCACATGAAATTGATGAACTGGTGTGCGAGCTTCGGATCGTTCGCATTGGCCGGAATGACGAAATTATCGATGCAGATGATCGCGCCTTCTTTCGGGATCACGAATCGAATGTTCGGGTCATCGGCCGTCATCTGCATGATGTCTCCGCCGTAGCCGTGAATGATGTAGTTCGCACCGGAATTCAGGTCCTGCTTGATGTCGTCCACTCCGAATTTGGCGATATTGGCGCGCCATTGGATGACGAGTTTTTTCGCCTCTTCCAGCTGAGCATCGTCTGTCGTGTTGATGTCGTAGCCAAGCGTAATGAGGGCTGCGCCGATCGTTTCACGCATATCGTCCAGCAAAGCGATCCGTTTGACGTACTTTTCATTTTCGCCGCCGTAAACGGTCCAGGAATCCGGAAGAGGATCGCACTGATCGACCAGAACGCCAAGGCCGGTGATCCCGCCGTAGTACGGAACGCAGTATTCAAAATTGGCGTCACCATTTTTGGCGGCAAGGTCTTTGTCTGCATACTGATGGACATTCGGGAGCAGAGACGGATCCAGTTTCTGGATCAGCTGTTCGTCACGCATGATCTCCACCGTGTAGGTCGTCGGAAGGATCACGTCGTACGGAACACTGCCGGTACGGATCTTCGTAAGCATGTCCTCATTGCTCTCAAACGTGTCGAGGTGGACCGTGCAATTGAACTGCTTTTCAAAATCGGCGACTACCTGCGGATCAATGTAGTCTTCCCAAGTGTAAAAATAAAGAACGGGTTTGGATCGGCCGCATCCGGACGTCTGCGTCAGCGTCAGTCCAATAGCAAAAAAGGCCAGAAAAACAGTCAGCGTACGCGCCGTGAAAGACGCGAAGGATGAAGTTTTCGTCATCTAAACGATTCTCCATTTCTTGAAAAAAGGGATGGGAATGGAAACCGGAAGGCCCGGATACAAATTTCTCTTGATCTATTCAACCACAGGAGGCACTCGATCTCGCAGAAAGGGAACACGAAAACTGCGGAAACTGCGGAAACTGCAAAACCGCGAAAACTGCAAAACCGCGGAAACTGCAAAATCGCGAAAACTGCAAAACCGCGAAAACTGCAAAATCGCGAAAACCGCAAAGGCCGCAAAATCACGAAACCAGCAAAAGAGAAAAAGTAAGCCTCTTCCCCATCCAGGAGCTGGCTGTTCCGCATAGATCCGCTTTTATTTCAATCTCGCGCGTACCCTTTCTTATCTGTGGTTTTAGTATTTTCTTGTGGTTTTAGTGGTAAAATTTACGGAATTTTACCCTGACGGCGCCGACAGCCCGCGGTCTATTTCTCCTTTTCCAGAAATTCATCTTTCTGGAAGAAAAGACTCACTGTCACCAGCAGGAACGTGACGGCCAGCAACACGGAGGAAAGCGCGTACAAACCCGGCACCTTTCCGTGTTTCAGCGAATTGTAAATGTAGACCGGCAGTGTGGTTCCGCCGTGTCCCGAGACGAAGAACGTCACGATGAAATCATCCAGCGACAGCGTGAACGCCAGCAGTGCACCGGCACAGATCGCAGGACGCAAAAGGGGAAAGATCACTTTCCGGAACGTTTGAAAATAGGTCGCCCCCAAGTCACGCGACGCTTCCACGAGAGTGAAATCGAACCCATCCAGACTCGAGGCGATGACGACCGTCACGTAACTGGTGCAAAATGCGACGTGTGCCGCCACGACAGTTCCTTTTCCGAACTGAATGCCCATGCCGGAGAAGAAGATCATGAGACTCAGTCCCATGAGGATCTCCGGCACAACAAGCGGAATGTAGAGCAGCGCGGTGTGCACTTCCTGGAGTTTTCCGCGGTATTTGTAGATCGCCAGCGCACTAAGTGTACCGAGGACCGTGGAAAAAAAGGCAGCCAGGAGTCCAACGACGATCGTGTTCATGACGGCAGAAAGGACTTCACGTTTTCGGAAAACCTGCTCGTACCAGCGCAGCGTCCACTCATACTCGCCGTCAACTTTCCCAAGGAAAGACTGGATGACCATCCAGACCAGCGGAAAGTAAAAGAAAAGAAACACAAAAAAAGTCGTGAATTGGGGAATTCGGTTTTTCATGCGTCTTCCTCCTTTCCTGCGGCAGAAGAGAGTGCGTTGGGATGAGGCTGTGACGACGAAACGGTTTTCGTTTCAGATTCCGGAACGAAACGCACATTTCCCTCCTGCCGGGCCTGACGGATCATGCGGATCCGGTAAAGGACCCATGGGACGAGCATCACCAAAAGCAGAAAAAGGGAAAGCGCCGAGGCGATCGGAATATTTCGACTCTGCGTGGAAGTGTACTGGTAGATCTTGTTCGCGTACAAAACGTCACACCCTGGTCCTCCCACCAGCTGCGGAATGATGTAGCACCCAAAGACCGGCACAAAAACGAGCATCGCCGCGGAATAGATGCCGTTACGGATCCCCGGAAGGAAAACACGGAAAAATGCCTGACGCGAAGTCGCTCCTAGGTCGCGTGCAGATTCGATCAGCCGAAAATCGAATTTCTCGATCGCAGCGTAAAGCGGAATGATCGCAAACGGCAGAAAAACGTAAATGAAAAGCGTCAGGACCGCGAACGGCGTGCTCCACAGCATCTGCTTTTCATCGATCAGATGCAGAAAGACGAGCGCATTGCGCAGGAAACCGTCCGGATGCAGCACGATCTTCCACGCCGCGATGTGGACCACCATGTTCGTCCAGAACGGGATGAAGACCAGCAGGAGGAGTAAAAGACGCAGCCTCCCTCGGGTCCGTGCGATCGTGTACGCGACCGGAAGTCCGATCAGGATGGAAAAAAACGATGTCAGCACCGTGTAAACGATCGTCTCCAGTGTGATCTGCGCATAGTACAGCGTGAAGATCTCACGAAAAGCCTCGAGAGAAAACCCCTCGGCACAGCCGCCGCGCGCGTCTGCGCAAAATGCGTTGAAAACGACGATGAGCGTCGGGATCCCAACCAGAACGACGAGCATCAGAAGCGACGGAAACGTCAGCAGAAGCTCATGCAGCTGGGAGGTCCCAAGCCGGGCTGGCCCTCGTCTCTGTTTCATGCGCCGACCTCCTCTCCCTCACCGGTGAAGAGTTCCGCGCCGATGACTTCCGGAGCATTTTCGTCCATCGGCAGTATGAGACAGTCGCGCACGTGCCAGGAAAGCTGGACCGGCTGACCGAGGACAAGATCCTGCTCGATCGGCTCGTCATTGCGCGAAAGGCCGCGGGAGTGGATCAGGCGCGTCGCCATGACGGAATACTCACCGACGTCCACAAAAAAGCGCGATTCGCTGCCGTAGTAGATCTCACGCTCCAGAACGCCTTGCATGATGTTCTGGAAGACTTCCGTACTGTAACCGGGAGCAAAATCTTTAGAAGACGCAGCACGAATGAGGAATTTCTCCGGACGCACACAGAAAAGGACCGTCTGTCCGACAGCCAACTGGCCGCCGAAGGCCGGAAGCATCTTCTCGGACGGTTTGCTCACCATGAAAAACGCCTCAGAATTGGCACCCGTCTCGGTGATCTGGACGAGCACATTTTCGTCGCGGATCTCCCGGATCTCGGCTTCAAAAAAGTTCATCCGTCCGACAAAAGACGCGACAAAACGGCTTTTCGGATACTCATAAATACCGTCGCTCGTGCCGTACTGCTCGATCTTTCCTTTGTTCATCACGGCAATGCGGTCAGAAATGCCAAGCGCTTCTTCCTGGTCGTGCGTAACGTAAAGGAACGTGATCCCCACCTCATCATGGATCCAGTCCAGCTCGGCAAGCATCCTCTGACGCAGTTTCAGGTCCAGCGCTGCGAGCGGCTCATCAAGAAGAAGGACCTGCGGACGATTCACCAGCGCCCGTGCAATGGCAACTCGCTGACGCTGCCCGCCGGAGAGTTTCCCCGGTTTTTTACCGGCATGGTCGAGAAGCTCCGTCATGTCCAGCATCTTCTTCACTTCCTCCTCGATGAGCGTCGGAGACAAACCGCGAAGCCGAAGGGGAAACGCAATATTTTCAAAGACGGACAGGTGCGGAAAGAGAGCATACTGCTGAAAAACCGTGTGGACCGGCCGTTTTTCCGGCGGCATGTTCGTAATGTCGACGCCATTAATGTAGACCCTGCCGGAATCGGGAGTCTCGAAACCCGCACAAATACGCAAAAGCGTCGTCTTGCCGCAACCGCTCGGACCGAGCAGCGCAAAGACCTCGCCGCGCTTGATCGAAAGTGAAATTCCATCGACGGCACGATTCGTACCAAACGCCTTTACGACGTTTTCAAAACGCAAGAAATTTTCCACCAACTTCTCCCACTCATTCAGTCGGACTCGAAAATCGAAGTCGGTATCCTCCAACCGCACACACAAACAGACAGAAACTACCGGCGGCTGGAGCCGGAAACAGAAAATGGATCAGGCTCGCAGACGCACACGCTGCCGGCTGCGGATGAATTCTACTGAAAACGAAATTTTTTGAGTGCTGCGACAAAAATCCGTACTCACAAAACTACCAGACACCCACCATTTTCCCGTTTCTCGAAAATCACGTTCCGCGCATCATTTGCATGCCCGATCCTCATTTCCGCATCCGCGTCGGATCTTCTTTTCACGTTTTCTTACGTTCAGTTCCCGCAAAAAGGGGAACCGAAGACTCGCGGAGACGTCGGGAAAATGACGAAAAAATCCAGCGATCCTCCTCTCCATTCGGTTTTTCCTGGAACATCAGGTGAAGAAAACTTCACCAATCACTTCGCGCATTTTACACGAATCGGCGAATATTGCAAGGGGGGGGAAGAGGAAATCCTGCTTTATTTTACGCGAATTGCGAAAGTTTTTTAGGACTGACCTTTCGAAATGATAAAATGACGGTCCTAAAATAAGAGCGCAGGTTTCGGTTTAGGAAAAGTTTCCGAGCTCTTCTGACTCTTCCTCTCACGTTCATCGCAGGCGCAGATCCTTCCTTTGGAAAGAGGAATCAAACGCAAGACCGCTCGGTGAGAAATCAAGCCGGCGGACGAACTGAAGCGCGTCCTGTGCCCCATACTCGCGGTCCATGCCGGAATCTTCCCACTCCACGGAGAGCGGTCCCTGGTAGTCGATCGCATTCAGGAGACGCAGGATCTCTTCAAAATCGACTTCTCCGTGTCCGGGACTGCGGAAATCCCATCCTCTGCGGCAGTCGCCGAAATTCAGATGAGAGCCGAGGATCCCGGCTTCGTCATCCTGGCTGCGAAGTACGTCCTTGACGTGCACGTGAAAGATCCGGTCCGGAAATGCACGGATGAATTTTGCGGGACTGACTCCCTGCCAGAGAAGGTGACTCGGGTCGAAATTGAATCCGAACGCGGGGTGAAAATTCAGAGTTTCCAGCGTGCGGCGAGCGCTCCAAAGGTCGAATGCGATCTCCGTGGGGTGGACTTCCAGTGCGAATTTGACGCCGCATTTTTCGAATTCATCGAGGATCGGGAGCCAGCAGTCCGCCAGAAGTTTGAAGCCGTCGTCGATCCATGCCTGCGGAACGGGCGGGAATGAGTAGAAGTACTTCCAAATCGACGACCCCGTGAAGCCGTTCACGACGGAAACGCCAAATTTCTTTGCTGCGTGTGCCGTCAATTTCATCTCCTCGATCACGCGGGCTCGCACTCCTGCCGGGTCGCCGTCGCCCCAGAGATACTCCGGGACCATGCCGCGATGACGGACGTCAAGTTCATCCAGAACGAGCTGACCGTAACTGTGTGCCGAAAGCGCCCAGACACCGAGACCAAGTTCCGCGAGTTTAGCGTGTTTTCGCACGCAGTAACCGTCGTCTTCGAGTGCCGCACGCACATTGAAATGGTCGTTCGGCCGGTCAAGCGTGCATTTCAGCTCGAGACCGTCGTAGCCGAAATCGCTCATCTTTTTCGCGAAATCGTTAAAGGCAAGGTCGCCCCACTGGGCAGAGTACATCGTGATCTTTCGAGCCATTCGTTTCTCCTTGGGTCAAAAAAAGGGGAAAATTTTGGGAAAAAACTGAATTTTCAGGGAAAAACAGGAACTTCAGTCTGAGTACCGTTCATTCCTTCCATTCCTTCCATTCCTTTCATTCTTTGTGCGTTTCTTCTCTGGGTTTATCCGCCAGTGAAAAGAAACGGTGAAGGAATTTCGCGCGGCCGTTCGGCGGGTCTTTCATCGCTTCGCGTTCCTTTTCAAGCCGCTGCGCAAAGTCCTCGGAACGCAATTCCGCCATGAGTTCCCGGCCGGCTGCAAGTGGTTCGCCTCCAAAATGGAACGGCATGTCAGTGAGTTCCTCCGCTTCTTTTCCGCAGCCAAGAATTTCGTCTGCCGCACCGACTACGAGCGAATTGCAGTTGAAAAAACGGACGAAATGCCCGCGGTACGGGATCGGCGAGTAAATGAAACCGTCCGGGTAACGGGCGTTCATTTCCTCGCGGAATTTCTGAAGTTCACTCCACGCAGCAAGCGGGTCCTTCACGGGAAGCCGACGGACTTGAATGGCGGGAGCGAGCCGATCGTTTACCGAGTGTCCGTTCAGGAGATTCGTCCAGTGCGCCTGGTCGAACGGGTAAGGAACGTCATCCGGTTTCGCTGGGCTGGAGTAGTTCGTGATATTCAGCGTCCGGTCACAGACCTCCAGATTGAAATCACAGATCCAATACCCGTCCGTTAGTTTTCCGGACTTAAAAAACTTCAGCTCCGGCAGACCGCGTTTTCGGCATTCCGCATGGAGTTTCTGCGGGTCACGGGTCAGGAAGCAGATCCCCGTGTGCACGAAACCGCCCCAGCGTGACGAGATCAGATTCAGTCCCGGAAAATCGAAAACGGTGTCGTTGGCGTAAACGTAGATCCCCTCCGGCAGTTCGACCTTTTCGCGATGCAGCTCCGGCACCGACCACCAGAACGTAAGCCCAAAGATCCCCCCTGCCGTCACCACCAGGATCGCCTTTCGGAACCATGGAAAACCTTTTGTACTCACAATTCCCCCAGCGCTCGCAGTCTCCCCAACACCCACAGTCTCCTCGGCACCCACAGCCTCCCCAACACCCACAGCCTCCCCAACACCCACAGCCTCCTCGGCACCCACAGCCTCCTCGGCACCCACAGTTTCTCCAACACTCGCGGACCGGCCGGTCTGCTCATTCGGCACGGAAAAGAGCCGGAACGCCATCAGAACGGCCCAGACACACAGAGGGACGGCCGCAGGAAATGGCAGCGTATCTGAAAAAGCTCCAAGGTAAAGAGAATCTGCCAACGCGCCGGCTGCGTACCCGGAAAGGAGCGCCGGAAGAAGAAGTCCGCAGCATTTTGAGGTACGCAGACCGAAACAGCGTCCGATCAGACGCAGAACAGCGTAAATGAAGCAAAGTGCGATCCCCGCCGTGATGCCGAAGAAAAGTCCAAAGTATCGCGCCTGAAGATCGGGGACCTCCAGCATGAAAATCGCCGTCTCATTGGCACCCAGCGCGAAAACCGCTGCTGCAGTCAGAGCGAGCCGAGAGAAAAAACGGTGTTTTTTTCCCGTGTACTGATCCGTATGCGAGTGTGCCTGGTCTTGCATTTTGTTTTCCTTTTACCGAAAGTTTGATTTTCACGCTTTACTTGACGTTCCGTTCATTCACGGTCCATTCGCCGTTCACTCGCGGATCATGTACCCTGCGATCTCTTCAGGTTTTTGCGAGATGAACTCGGCATACTCGCGGTCGAGCGTCTCCCAGTCGGATCCCGTGTGCTTCGTGAGCGTGTCGACGGAATCTCTCCCGGAATAGACGTCGAAAAGGATCTTTCCGAACGCGTCGCGGTACTTTCCGTTTTCGTAAAAAACGAGAAAATGCGCCATTCCGCAGGCCTGCGCGTAGTAAAGTCCGACGTCCGGCGAATTCTGCCACCGAGTCCGATTCACGCGGACGAATTCTTCAAACGGAATGAATTTTTTGGAGTTCACGAAATAGATCCGGGCCGCGCGCATCCTTCCTGAAGAGAAACCGCCGACGGCATGTGCGCCGTTCGACGCTTCATGAAAGGACTCCATGAACGTCGCAGCCGCTTCGATGACCCAGAAGTTCTGGAGCGAGCCGTTTTTCGGATTCGTTTTGCAGCTTTCCTCAAAAAGCTGGTGGGTGACTTCATGGTACATGGTCGTGCGTTCTTCCTCGCCTGCGACGAAGCAGGAGACGCCTTCCCCCGTGGAACGGTGAACGTAAACGCCGACCGACCCCGGAACATACATCTGGCGAGAGGAAAGGTAGGTCTGGTACTCTTCGTGTGAGCGGAAGAGGCAGACGCGGTGCTTCGGAATATTCGCGAATCGCGCGTTTCCTTTTCCGAAAAGTGCGCTGATCTGCGCCTCCGTCGCGTAGTAATTCAGGAAAAGCTGTTTCCAGACGCGGTAGAGCTCCTCAAGTTCTTCACCCACGCGGACTCCTTCCTCGAGACTGGCGTCCGTCACGATCTGAAAATGGCCCGTCTCGACCGTCCAGCCGCGTTCTATCGTGGAACGAAATTCCGCGTCCTCGGCCTCCGAGACCCACTTTCCATTCAGGAAACGCTGACCTTCCTCGTACCTTCGGAGGTACTTTTTGGGGATCCAGCCGTACTTTTCATGCCAGACATTCCCCGACTTGCGCATCATGGCCTCAAACGGAGTCTGCCACCCGTCTTTCGCTTTGAGGTAACCAAGGATCCTACGGGCACCCTCATTGTCCGGATTCTCATGAAGAGACTGCATCAGAAGCGCAAAACCGAACGAAACGTGCCCCGCTGAAACTGTACGCCGCGCAAATTTCAGGTAGTCATTGGAGGCGGTCATCCGAAGCTGACGGAAACGGGATCTCCACTCCGACTCAAGCTCTTCCAAAGTTCCAGCACTGCCCGACTCCGTTCTGCCTGACTCCGTTCTGCCCGACTCCGTTCTGCCTGACTCCGCTTTCGAGGAACGTTTGGCTTTCGAGGACGCCTCGGATCTTTTAGAACTTTGAGAGTCTCTCGATCTTTGCGCGGTCCCGTTCCCCTTGGCGCTTTTCTTTCCGCGGGCAGCACTTCCGCTTTTCACGCCGCTTCCGCTTTTCACGCCGCTTCCGCTTTTCACGCCGCTTCCGCTTTTCACGCCGCTTCCGCTTTTCACGCCGCTTCCGCTTTTCGCACTCTTCGCACCTTCCGTACCTTTTATACCTTTTGCGCTTTTCGCACGGACAGCATCCGGAGGACTCATCCAGAATTCATTCGGAAGAGGACTGACCCGGATCTCATCCCACTCTTCTTCCGGTTCCGCCCATCTGCGCGTCTCGGCCGCCTGCTCCTCAAGGCCATTTTCGTCGCACCATTCGGCAAGCGCCTCCAGTTTTTCAACGTAACCGGCACGATATTTCAAGAAACTGGCGTAGAATTTCTCTGCTCCGTCGGCGGCAGCCAGGAAACCGGAAGTGCAAAACAGCATGAAGACGGCCGTCAAAACGAACGCGGCCGCAGATACGAAACGCGCATGGTCGGTGAATTTCATAAATGGCTCCTGGATCGGGCGATCCGGCTGAATGGTGGGAAGGAACGCAGAGCGACTCTCTACTCTTTCGATTTTACCCAGATTTTTGTTCCGCGTCAATCCCTCATCCTGCAATTTTGAGAAAAAATTTCCGATCAGCCGACCCACCGACCGTCAAATTCCCCCTCCGTCCCCATTCAGGACCCTCTTGCATTTTGAGCAGAGTCTGCTATAATAGCATCATCAGTGAGCCGTTCGGTTTCCTTTCAGGCTGCCTCCAGAACCGGAACGACGCAGATTTTTTGCGTTTCACGGATTTTTTGCGTTTCACGGATTTTTTGTGTTTCACGGATTTTTTGTGTTTCACGGATTTTTTGCGTTTCACGGAATTTTTGTGTTTCACGGAATTTTTGTGTTTCACGGATTTTTTGTGTTTCACGGAATTTTTGCGCTTCACGGATTTTTTGTGTTTCACGGAATTTTTGCGTTTCACAGATTTTTTGTATTTAAATGAGTCCCAGATTTTTTAAGATTTCATCCAAATTTCAAACCCCAGGAGATTTTTCATGAACGATGCCATTTTCAATGATTCTCAGGAAAGTAAACCGACCTTCCGCTCTTTCCGCGATGCCAAACAGCTCGCATGGGGACCAGGAACGGAATTTGACGGCTTTCGGCTCCTTGGAAAGGTCGGACGCGGCGGGTTGGGTGAGGTCTGGAAAGCTCGCGATCTGGAGGGGAACCGCGACGTGGCGCTCAAGTTCGTTCCGCGCGACATTCAGAATCACGAGGACGAAATGCAGCGCGTCAACGAGACGTTTCAAACGGTCCATCAGCTCCATCATCAGCACATTTGCCCGATGCACGCACTGCGCCGGCATGATGATTTCGGCGCGTATCTCATGATGGACTTCATCGACGGCATTTCGCTCTCTCTCTACCTACGGCACGAAAAGAAACTCACCCTTTCCCGCACGCTCGAGATCCTCCGTCCGCTTGCCGCGGCACTCGATCACGCACATTCGAAAAAGGTCATCCACCGGGACATCAAGCCGGGAAATACCATGCTCGTTTTTGAGAAAAATGCCGACGGAACGTGGGATCTTGAGAAACTCCGCGACGTTCAGCTCATCGATTTCGGGCTTGCGTCGGAGTTCCGGCAAAGTTTGACGCGCGTTTCGCAGGTCCGGATGGGCACCAGCGGCACGATGCCGTACATGAGTCCCGAACAATTCCGCGGCGAGTACCAAGATGCGTATTCCGACCAGTACTCTCTCGCCGTGATGACGTACGAAATGCTTTCCGGACATCTCCCCTTCTGTGCGGACGACCCGATGATCTTGATGAACTGCATTTCCAGCATTCCGCCTCTTCCGCTCGACGATCAGCCTCAAACGGTCAACTCCGCCCTTCTGCGCGCCCTCGCGAAAACGCGAAAAGACCGATTTTCGACCTGCACGGAGTTCGCCGACGCGCTGACCTCGCAAACAGTACGGCCTAAACCGGCTCCTGAGACCTCAAATCCGTTTGCGGACATCTTCAAAACGGCAGAACAAAAGCGCGAAGAAGAGCGAAAACGAGCAGAAAAGGAACTTTCGAAGAAGAAAAAGCAACTGGAAGATTCCGCAAAAAAAGCGTACGCGGACGAAGATCTCCCGCTTGCGAAAATGTGTATCGACGAACTTCTCGCGCTCGATCCGGAAAATCCGCACTACCTCCAATTCCGCGACTTCATCCAGATCCAGTTCGATTCCCTCCAACTCGATTCCCTCCAACTCGATTCCCTCCAACTCGATTCCCTCCAACTCGATCCCACCCCGCCGACCCGCCAAGCAGGCGAGCGCATGGTGAAGACCGTTGACGGGATCGAGTACACTTTCCGCTGGTGTCCTCCGGGAACGTTCACGATGGGGAGTCCCAAAGACGAGCCCCACCGATTTGGTGATGAGACCCCGCATAAAGTGACGCTGACGCGGGGGTTCTGGATGCTTGAGACTCCCGTAACGCAGGCAATGTGGCAGAGCGTGGCAGGCACGGATCCAAGCGAATTCAAGGGGCCCCAGAATCCGGTGGAGTGCGTGAGCTGGAACGACTGTCAGGAGTTTTGCCGTAAACTTTCATCCAAACTTTCCGGCAGCGTAAGTCTTCCAACAGAGGCGCAGTGGGAGTACGCCTGCCGCGCGGGAACGACGACTGCGTATTCGTTCGGCAACAGTCTGAACGGTACAGACGCAAACTGCAACGGATACCAACCTTACGGCACCGCGGCGAAAGGTCCGTATTTGGAAAAAACGGCTCCGGTGAAGAGTTACGCCCCGAACGGCTGGGGACTTTACGACATGCACGGAAATGTGCGCGAGTGGTGTTCGGACTGTTACGGTCCTTACGCCAAGTCGCCAGTGAGCGACCCGACAGGCCCTGAAAACGGCCCGGGCCAAGTCAACCGCGGGGGAAGCTGGAACGGCAGTGCGGGGGGCTGTCGTTCCGCGTACCGGAACTACTATGAACCGGACTTTCAGTCTGTCGGTCTTGGCCTCCGCGTAGTTTTGGAAGAGTCGGACCAGTAAGCAGAGCGTACGCAGTCCGCACCAATGGTATGGACTGCGGCAATACAGTCACGCAGTGACATTTGCCGCTTTTACCGCGAGCCGCGGCGGGCAATAGCGTTTCCGCGCGATGACGTAGAAACCGCGGCTCGTTGGCCGCTTCGTTTTTAGAATGCGCATCCGCGCTTTCACCGGGTGTTGGTGTGGGTTTCAGAAAAAGGCCCCCTTAAAAAGTCCCTGCGTTCCATCTCGGCAAATGGTCTGACGGCCAGTATCACTGCACTCCCAAAGGGCTTGAAATTTTTAGCGTACCAGTCGCTAAATGGAAAATGGAAAAGAGAAGAATTTCCCAAATGATGAATACCAAAAGACTGAAATTTCACACTTTTTTCATTTTGCTGACTGTTCTCTGGAGCACAGTGTTTCCAGCGGCAGACGTGTGCCGTTCGGAATCACGGACGGACCGCCTGACGGGGAAAGCTCCGTCGGCCCCATCTTCTTCACTGCGTCAAATGGAAGCCGAAGTCATGGGCGTGACTCCGCAGATGGTCCAGAACGCGATCTCGGGCGGAGTCGAGTATCTGAAGGCGACGCAAAATCGAAACGGCAGCTGGGAGGAGCAAGACATCCACATCGGCGGGATCTCAGCACTCTGTACGCTTGCGCTTCTAAATGCGGGCGTGCCGATCGATGACCCGAAAATGGTACGTGCGCTGGATCACCTTCGGAGCATCGATCCCACTTCCGGAACACTGCAGAGCAACTACGTCGCGGCACTCCAAACGATGGTCTTCTGCATGGCTGATCCCAAACGTGATGCGGGTCTGATCCGGCGGAACGTGCTTTGGTTCATCCAGACGCAGAAAGAGAAAGGTCTGAAACCTGGTTCGTGGGGCTATCCGTACGGCGACGGCGACCCGTCCAATTCGCAGTTCACGCTCCTCGCGCTCTACGAAGCCTCGCAGCTTGGGCTGAATATTCCGCCGGAAGTCTGGGAAAATGCGCAGAAATACTGGGAAAAGATCCAAAATATGGACGGCTCCTGGTCCTACTACTATTTCCCCCCTGAACTGGAACGGCAGACGGCAGGAACGGGATCCATGACGTGTGCGGGGATCGTTTCGCTCCTGATCGCAGCGGAAAAGTCGCAGTTGGCAGACGCGCGGATCGAGGGTGAGGAGTTCATTCCGTGCCAGCGTCAGGAAAACCGCCTCACAAAACGTCTAAGCCATGCGCGCAGCTGGATGGAAAAGCACTTCAGCGTCGCGCGAAATCCGGGAAACAAAGACTGGCTCCTGTACTATCTTTACGGTCTGGAGCGCATGGGGCGCATGACGGAGCAGCGCTTCATCGGCGGGCACGACTGGTACAGAGAAGGGACGGCACACCTTCTGCGTCTTTCGAAGATGGTGGACCGGGAGGACAAACTGCTCGTTTACTGGGAAGGCGCCACTTCCAGCGAAAAGATCAAACCGATCGCAACCTCTCTGGCCCTTCTTTTCCTCTCGAAGGGACGTTACCCGGTCCTCATGACGAAAGTGCAGTTTACGAAAGAGACGGAGGATTGGAATCAGCATCGGCACGACATCAGTCACCTGGCGCGTTTTGTGGAACGGAAGTGGAAAAAGCACCTCACGACCCAGAGCGTGGATCTGGAAGCCGCGTCGGTCGAAGATCTTCTTCTCTCGCCCGTCCTTTTCATTTCGGGGAAGGACTCGCCGTGCCCGAAGGATCCGGTACTGCGTGCGGAATATGGCCGGAAGCTGCGGGACTACGTGGATCGAGGCGGATTCATCGTCGCGGAGGGCGTCTGTCCGGGAGGGACTTTCGATGACGGGATGCGCCAGCTTCTCAGGGAGATTTTTCCGGAGGAAGAAGAGCATCTTTACCCCATGCCGCCCGAACATCCGATCTGGAGTGCCGAGGCTGCCGTACCCCCGCAGTATGTGCGTCCGATCTACTGTCTGGACTACGGATGCCGAACGTGCCTGCTCTTTTTGCCGGCGGAAAAGAATCCGCGTCCCTCGCTGTCGTGTCTTTGGGAACTGGCTCCTGAAATGCGTCCGGGAGCGCTCCACTCTGCGAACGTGAAGCGTGAGATCCTCGCCGGGATGAATCTTGGGCTGAACATTCTGGCGTACGTAACGGAGCGGAAACTGCGCGGAAAAGAGGAAAGTTTTGCGAGTTTTACCAAAGAAGCAGACAAAAAGCTCCAAGAACCGGAGGAAATGCAGACGCGCGGAAAACTGCGCATGGCAAATCTGCGTCACGGCGGCGGGTGCGAGGCGGCTCCGGAGGCACTGCGGAATCTTTTGCGGCAGGCGCAGACCGCGCTCGGAAACACATCGGGGATCCTAGAGGAAACGCTCCCGCTTTCGTCGCCGAGGATCTTTGAGTACCCGGTCCTCTTCATGCAGGGGCGCTATGCGTTCCGGTTCACGCCGGCGGAGCGGAAGATGCTGGCCGAGTATCTCGACCGGGGCGGGATACTGTTGGTGAATTCCATTTGCGGTGCCGAAGCTTTTGACGCAGCGTTTCGTTCCGAGATGCGCGAGGTCCTCCGGAGCACTGGGACCGCGGGAACGGGAACTCCGGGAAATGCCGAAGTGCAGGGCAGAGTCGGAGAGCAGGGCAGAGTCGGAGAGCAGGGAGTTGGCGAGTTGAATAGAGTTGGAGAACTGGAAGAGATCCCGCTTTCCGACCCTCTGTGTACGGACCGGCTCGGCGGGTTTGCGCTTTCGGAGATCCGTTCCCGTGCGGAAAAGAATGCGGAACCGGTCCCGCTCCAGCTTTTAGGGATCCGAAAAAACGGACGCTGGGCGGTGATCTACTCGCCGCTGGATCTGAGCTGCGCACTGGAAGGGCATCCTTCTGCAGGCTGTGTCGGATACCATCCTGAAGATGCTGCAAAGATCGGAATCAACGTCATTTTGTACTCGATGCAGTGACTTTTCGGAAAAAATGGCACAAAATACAGTAAATTTGGGAAAATTTGTGTCATTTTGGGAAAAGGAGAGTTGACATTGTCACAAATTTAGGCTAAGATAGAAGAAAAGTATTTGGGGAATTTTCAAATTTACCGCCATTCACCGTAGAGGAGGGGCCTGAGTATGATGGAAGTCAAACTGATCGTAGCCAACGGCTCGCACAAAGGGAAAGAGATCAAGATCGCGCGCGACATTTTTGAGATCGGAAAGTCGCCCCGATGCCAGCTTTCTCCGGGAGGGGAAGGTGTGGCGCGCCACCATTGTGCCATTTTTCGTAAAGAGGGCTACGCGGCAATCAAGCCGATCGATGCCGTCGAGCCGACTTTCATCAACGGAAAGCGGATCGAGAAACCGCAGAAGCTCCGAAACGGTGACCTCCTGAAAGTTGGAGGACTGGAACTGGAAGTCCAACTCACGGTGGGCGTCAGCGGTCAAAAAATGTCCAAAGTCCAGTCCGTGACCGAAGCGGCTGCCCGTGTCGTGGAGAAACGCCAGATCCGGGAAAACAAAGCCAAAGCCGCCGGCGGAAATGATGACGATGACCTGGATCTTTTCGCAATTTTTGGCGAAGAGGCGCCGACCGAGGAGGATCTGCCTTCCTTCATCACGCGCAAACATCGAGAAACGACCGAGGAGACCGCGCAGGCCAGTGCCGAAGAGGATGCTCTGGCGAAAGAAAAGAAAATGCAGGAATCGACGCGAAATGCTGCCGGAGACGCGATCAAAGCAATGCTCCGTCAGGCGCGTTAAGTGCAGGCGTGCGTTAAGTGCAGGCGTGCGTGAGTGCAGGCGTGCGTGAGTGCAGGCGTGCGTGAGTGTGCGTACGGGAAATTTAGGAGGCTGGCATGAATTCCGACGAAAATGAAGAAAAAATGACTTCCCTGCTGGGGATCGGCCTGGATGCTCCGAATGGAGATGAGGAAGTGCGTTTGACGCGCGGACGGAATTTTGCGCTCGTCGGCGGAAGTCAGGAAACGCACGAGGTCATGCAGGAAACAGTCTGCAAGGTGAACGAGAATCTGGAACGCCGCGGGAAGGTCTTTGAAGAGACGACGCGCAGAGAGTTTCTTGACGTTCTCCACGAGGTCGTCGAGTCAATGAATTACCGGAGAGACTGACTCTTCCCGGAGTAAAAGTAAAAGTCCAGCGGGCAAAAGTCCGCTTCAGGACGTGAAAGGAAGCTGGATGAGAGCGTTTGGATCGCATTTAACGTGCCTCGTTTTCGTAATTTTGCTGGGAGTCTGCCTCGGTTGGCTGCTTGGTAAAGGACAGTATGCCCAATGGACGCAGAATTACGCCGAAATGGAGCAGTCCGAGGCGGACCTGAAAGTACTGGCGAACGTTCCGCTCGTGAAATACGATGGAAAGTTTGATTTCGGGATCCTGACGGGCGATCCGGAAATTCTGACTCATGAGTTTTCCGTGACGAATACCGGACGCGGTACGCTCCGGTTCGGAACCCCGGTCACGGAGCAGGAGGGCGTGACGTGCGTGCTCTCGAAAACGGAAGCAGCTCCCGATGAAACTATCTGGATCACCATGTCGTGTACTCCGGAAAAGGGAGAGATCGATTTTGGATACGCGGTCACCATCCCGACGAACGCTCCGACGGAACCTGAATTGGAGCTTTTCCTAAGCGGGTCGCTTTACCCTGCTGTATGGGTGAAGCAAACCGCGTTGGAAGTGGCGGGAGTTCCGACTGTACATGATTTTCGTGTCAGCAATCCAGTCTACTCCATCGTGGAAGGTGAGCCGCTGCAACTCTCAGAGCTTCGGGTCACGAATGAAGAGTACGCGCCGTTTTTTCAGTTTGAGCAAACGGAAATGTACTCCTACGATTTTACGGAAGTAGAACCTGCCCCGGTCTCCGGCCAGATCGTGCTGATCACCATTCGGCCTGGATTGCCGAACAAAATATTTACGGTGAACGTAGAGGGAAAGACGAATCAGCCGGAAATGCCGACGATCCGTTTCGCCATCGATTTTAAAATGCCGAAAACCGACATGATGCTCGAAACTCCTGGCTTGGGCTTTGTGCCGCTTCTGCCGCAAACCGGACCTGATGCCGATGCGGATGCAGCTCCAGCTGGGAATGAAACGGTGCCGGGATCCATTCAGTTGGAACCGGAACCGCAGTTGGAACCGGAACCGCAGTTGGAGCCGGAACCGGTCGAGTGAGCCGTTGGGGAAACTCGGGCAAACGGAAATGTACTCCACCTGCGCAGCTCCGCGCGAGGAATTGCCGTGCGGCATAGAGTTGAGAGGAACTTCATGTTTGACCAAAAGACGAACGAAACGGCAGTGTTCCGTACTTTTGGGAAGTTCTCTTTCGTGATTTTTAGTGAATTCGTGAAATCCGTGAGATCCATGAAATTCGTGAAAGCCTTAAATTTCGTGAATTTCGCGAATTAAAATTTTCCGGCTGAAGGATTCAGCCTTTTTGGGGCGACAGGAAATCCCATGAAAAATTCAACGACACTTTCCTTTTTTGGCATATTCCTTTGCTTGCTGGTGTTCGCAGGCGGAGTTTGGAGCGTATTTTTTTCCGTTCCGGCCCCAAACGCAGACACGGCGTTTTTTCAACCTTCGGAGTTTCCGCATAGCGGCGGAGTTTTTTCGGATGGAGTTTTCATCGACGGAGTTTTCACGGATGGATCCATACCGTCCGTTCCGTTTTCGGAACCGTCTGCGACCGTTGGCCGTTCTGTAGCACAGGGCGGTGCGCCGCGATTGGAGATCAGGGAATCACAGAGTCCGTTTGGGACCCCTTCCGTCTCTGCCATTCAGCACGTCTCGATGAAACCGGCGGCGTTCGCGGACGCAGGATCTCGAGGTGACGCAGGATCTCGAGGTGACGCAGGATCTCGAGGTGACGCAGGATCTCGAGGTGACGCAGGATCCCGAGGTGACGCAGAGTCCCGAGGTGACGCAGCCGAAAACGGCACGGGAACTCTGGCAGAAGCAGGCGGAGAAGACGCTCTGCTTCCTGTTCCGAAACTGTCTTCCGAAAACGAATTTCAGCCGGCTGAGTCTTCAGGAGTGCAGTTGGCTGTGGGCCTGGAACCGGTTTCAGGCGCCTCGGGAGTGCGTCCTGCATCGGGAACGGAACCGTTGGCTGGAACGCCTGCCGATCCACAGTCTGCGGCAGCCTCGCTTTCTGGCGAAACTGTCCCGCTTTCTGGCGAAACTGTCCCGGTCCTCGGCGTTCTCGGCACTGCGAAAATTCCCGGTTTGGACCGTCCCTCACGCTTTGGGATCGATCCGACAAAACCCTTTGATCCAGTCAAAGAAAACGGCGAGATCTTCACGGGCTGGAAAAAACCGGAAGTGACTTTAGTTTTGACGGGGCGTCTGAACGGGTACATGGAACCGTGCGGCTGCGCGGGTCTGGAGCGGATGACGGGCGGGCTTTCGCGTCAGTCGTCTTTCATTCAGCAGCTGAAAGAAGACGGATGGAATCCGCTGGTCCTTGATGTTGGCGGATTGAGTCCCGGCGTGACGAAGCAGGCACAGATCAAATTTCTCACGACGGTAAATATGCTGCGCGAAATGGAATACGATGCCATCACGCTCGGCACGATCGACTTGACTTTCCCGTGTGCGGATGTGCTTGCGGAAGTGGCGAATCCCGGCTATGCTGGCCAGCTCTTTACCAGTGCGTGCGTTGGGCTTTTTGAATTCGACAATAAACTGCTTCCGCCCGCCAAGATCGTGAGCCGAAACGGATACAAGATCGGCATCATCGGCATTTTAGGCGAGAAGGAACGCGAGCAGGTCCAGAACGATGAGATCGTTTACCGGGCTCCGCGTCTGGCACTTTCGAAACTTGTGCCGCAGCTTAAGGCACAGTGTCAATTCATCGTTTTGCTTTCGCACGCCTCGATGGAGGAATCGAAGGCGCTCGCGCGGGAATTCCCGGATCTCGACATCATCGTGACGCCGGACGGTCCGCCGGTTTCGCCGTCGGTTCCGGAAGTGCTTCCCGAGACGGGACAGTATGTGATTTCGATCGGTGAAAAGGGAATGAACGTCATCGTGCTTGGCCTCTACGACGATGACCGGCAGCCGCTTCTTTACCAGCGAGTCCCGATGGATTCCCGGTTTCCCTCTTCGAAAAAGATCCTGGATCTCATGGCGCTCTACCAAGAACAGTTGAAACTCCAGGGGCTTGACGGGCTTGGCGTTCGCCCGGCGCGAAATCCGTTCATGAAGACGAATGGGATCTACGTCGGTTCCAAACGCTGCGAATCGTGCCACAAAGAGTCGTACGAGGTCTGGAAAAAGTCGCGTCATGCGATGGCGTGGAAGTCTCTTGAAGAATCGACTCCGCCCCGCACGTTCGACCCCGAGTGCATTGCGTGCCACGTCGTTGGATGGAGTGCCGAGCATCGCCTTCCGTTCCAGTCCGGATTCCTTGGCATGAAAGAGACGCCGCAGCTGAAAGACGTTGGCTGTGAGTCGTGCCACGGGCCAGGTTCGCTCCACATGCATGCAGAGATCGGAAGCAATTCGAAACTTCAGGCGCGCTATCGGAAAGCATTGCATCTGGAAGCGCGGGAATCCAAAGCGATCTGCATCCAGTGCCACGACTTGGATAACAGTCCAAATTTCAATTTTGAGCGTTACTATCCGTACATCGAGCACCATGAGACCTCTTCTGATGACGAGGAGGATGAGAGTGAAGCCGAAGATGGTGAAGCCGAAAATGGTGACGAGTGAGTCGGCTGCTCAGAATACTGGAGGTCTATTTTGAATTTTAGTGAAAGTCAGGACGATTTCGCGGCGGCCTGACTTTCTGTATTTTTCCTTGACTTTCCGCCTCATTTTGAAGGAATCGCAAGATCATGCACCGTCCTCCCAGTTTCATCCGCACCCTGCTTTGGAACCAGCTCCTCTGGCTGATCCCCATACTGACGGCTATGATGTCTCCGATCCTTTTCATGGCGGGGCTTGGAGTTTGGGGACTTTTTTCCGACCATGAACGTTTTCTTTGGTTTTGGGATCGATTCTGGCTCTGCTCGGCGATTGCATTTCTTGCGGTTTTGCTGTTCTGTCTGGCAGTTCGTCAATGGCGTCTACCCCGTCGGTCGACTCCGGAACGAGAGGCGGCTGCGCGGAAGGTGGTCGAGGATTTTGTGCGCGATTTTCCCTACGAGAAGTTGACTTTCACCGATCAGGGTAATATTTTAAATGCGATCTTAGACCTAAATGCGCGAGTTGCCCGGGTCTATGGCATCCGCAGTAAAAATCCGGAGCTGGACATTCCTCTGAGCTACGCACTTTTGCTGGTCGACCGGATCTCGGCGGACCTGACGCGCAAACTTGCCGGTTTCCGCACGGGCGACCTGACGCAGAAACTGACCGGCGTGCATTGGGGAGACCAGCCGCTCTTGGATTGGGTGAAGCTCTCGCATCTTCTCTGGTTCCTGCCGTCCTCCTCCAAAACGCGAACAGGAAAGAAAAGATCCGGCGGTTGGATGGCGTTGGGAAGAAATTCCGCCTCTGCATCCACTTCCCGACAGTCTGCAGATACTGAAACTGCGGAAGGGGAAGTGCGTGCGAAAGGAGGAATTCGCATACAGGGAATGCGTTACGCGGTACGAAAAGTTTTTCCGATCCTTTTCCAAATCGTTGGCGACTACTCCGTCCTTCTTTACGGCGGAAGATTCCAGTTAGACATTCAAGACTCGCAGAGATCCCAAGACTCTCAAGCTCCTCCCGCCGCCCATTCAGAACGGTCCGCTGCGGAAACGAAAGCGGAGACGCCGCGACGTTTTTCTTCGGTGAACGTTTTTTTTCACTCGCGTATAGCGACTCCGCAGTGGATGGCGTTTCTCTATGCCGGTTCCCTTTTTGCCTGTCTGTGCGTCGGCGGCGTTCTTTTTCCGCTCGAGAAGGCGTACCGTACAGTTCCAGAATCCCTGAGTTCAGAATCCCTGAGTTCAGAATCCCTGACTTCAGCGTCCCAGGAATTGGCGTCCGAACGAATTCATTCCGCAGATCCGGAGCCGGCGGGAACGCAGGAGCTTTCCGAAAATGGCCCCCAGAAACCCGCGCCCTTCACGCGGGAATGGATGGTGCAGATCGTGCAAAAGCATGGGCTCGTGATCCTTGCGGGCGGTGCGGCACTCGGATTCATTTTTTTCTGGCTGAAAAACCGCACGAGTTTTCCGCTCTTGACGATCGCCCCGGATCCGCGCTGGCTGAAAAAGGAACGTGAGGCTTTTGAGAACGTCCAGAAAACGATCGATTCGCTGAAAGTGCAGGAGCTGGAAGGGATCCCGGCACTTCTTCGCTCCGTTCGGCACATCATTGAGCAGGTGGATCGGGAGTACTCCGGAAGATCCAAGCCGGCGTACTCGATCTCGTTGGCGGAACTGCTTCAGGCACAGAGGATCCTCGTGGGACGGCTTCAAAAAATGCTCGCACGCGAATTTCCCGGAATGGACTATCTGCGGCTTCGGGATCTGCGTTTCGGCCTGAAGCTCTACGGAGCCTACGTCTGGACGTTCGGGATCTATCGCAGAGTCCTCTGGTTTGATCCTGTCTCGGCCGGCGTGCTGGAGCTTCGGCGGAGCATCAATCAAAAGATCCTGAAATTCTACTCGCGCCAGTTTGGTGTCGGTTCCGCTCTCTGTGTGCTGGAACTTGCGGGATTCTACGCGGTGGAGCTCTACTCCGGTCTCCTGTTTTGGAAGGAGGAAGAGGCGGGGCCGATCCGGATCGGAGTGCGCGAACTGACTCCCGAGAGTCTGCGAAAGCATCACGTCAGGAAAATCGGCGAAGCAGAGCAGGAAACGCGGGCACTTTCTGCAGCTGAAACGGTACTGTTTTCAGATTTCATTCCGGAAACCGACGGAGACGGCTGGAGCGTGGAATCGTTTGCCGTCGCGAAGACCACCTGGACGAATTTCGTGCCGTTTCGGAGATTTTTCCGTGAAACGGAGTGCGGAACAGAACCGGCTCACGCGGACGTTCTCGTTCTCCTTTCCCGCAGCCGGGTGACTCCGGAAGAAAAGGCCGCGGAAGAGAAAAGCCTCACGGAGCTCCGGGAGTTTTGGGAAGAGCTGGAAGCGAAACCGCTCCTCGTCCGCATTTTGCATGACGGGGAGGAGCCGGAAAATGCGGCCCCCTCGCAGGATCGCATTCCGTCTGCGTCTCGTTCGCCGGTTCACGCACCGTCAGAAGAAAATGCTTCGCCTGAAAATGAGAGAGCGCAGCTGCCTGTCAGGAAAAGAAATGGACACATTCTTGCCGAACGTCAGACGAGACGCTGGGTCGGCGAGGTTTTTAGTAGGGTATCGCATTGGCTGGATCGTGCAAAGGGATCCAAAAACGGTACGTCTGTACTTCCAAAGCGGGTCCCCTCTGCGCTTTCCGAGCCTGGCTGGCAAATGGAAGCCGGTCCGCTCTGGAAGTTTGGGGAAGATCCCGAGAGCACAGCGCTTTTACGAGAGGAACTTCAGCATTTCCTTTTGGAGAATCGCGCGCAGCTTCGTCTCTCTCAGGAACGGCGTTTTCTGACGGCGTACCGTTCCCGGCATCGGCGATGAAACGGTTTTAAGGCGGAGATCCCCTCCGTTGAGTTTCCTGTGGTCCAACGAGGATCTCCAACGAGGATCTCCTCCGAGGATCTCCTGTAATGAATGGATCCGATCTTCGTGATCTTCAAATTTGAGATGCGATGTTCGGATCCTGTCAAGAATGAAGGAGTTTTTCATAATGAGATTTTTTCAGAGTTTTTTGCGACTTCCTATCCGTACGAAGCAAACTCTGTTTTTTTCAGTGAGTACGTTGGGAGCGGGGCTTCTACTGGCCTCCGAGCCGTCTTTTCCCGCTGAAACTGCCGTTGAAACTGCCGTTGAAACTGCCGTTGAAACTGCCGCTGAAACTGCCGTTGAAACTGCCGCTGAAACTGCCGCTGAAACTGCCGCTGAAACTGCCGCTGAAACTGCCGCTGAAACTGCCGCTGAAACTGCCGCTGAAACTGCCGCTGAAACTGCGTTGGGCGCAAGTGGATCAGAGGCGGAGTCACGTTTCGGGGAGGCTGGAGCAGAGCAGAAGGACGCAGAGTTTTCAGGCCGATATTTTGGGCGCCTGGATCTTTTTGAACGCAGCGAGCCGCATTTTCCTGTCCTTATCGAAAAAGGCGGCTTTGTGGGTGCGCGATTTCGGATGGACCGAGAGTTTTGCAATATTTCGGTCTGCTGTCCGAGCTACGGGAATTCCGTCGGCAGTCTGACGCTTTCTCTCTATCGATGGATGGGGTCTGTTGAGGCGTCACGGGCACAGAAACCGACGGCACGAAAAACGTTCACAGACTTTCCGGACAATGCGATGCTTCCGCTTGAATTTGAACCTCTTTCTGGCGGAGAATTCTATTGGGAACTTGACGGAGCTGCGGAAAATGTCGGCGTCTGGATGGTCCCAACGTCTCACGAGGGAGTCGTTTCCTTCCTGAATGGTACGGAAAAGCCCGGCGCTTACGAAATGAGCGCAGGATCCGAAGGTTTCCCGATCCCATTTTCCGGCTCGAGGACTCTTTACTCAAAACTGACCGCTCCGCCTCTTTCTCCGCCTGAAACAGACAGGGTCTCGGCAGAAAACGGAACGCTTTCCGAGTCGCGTTTTTCCGAGCGGGATCTCTTTGCCGACACTTGGGATGCGATCGACGGGCTGGGGCGGGTCTTGGGGGATTCGGAGACGCTTGGACTTCCGCGCAAAAAGCAGGTCGGGATCTTCTATTGGACCTGGCATGAAGGTCGGGGCGTCGCGGACATCGTACCAAGCAGCAATGCGGAGATTTTGGCCAAAAATCCAGGGATCGCGGAGCGTCCGTTTGATCCTGCCTGGGGTGAATGCGGTCCGCGGCACCATTGGGATGAGCCGCTTTTCGGATTTTACCGGACGACCGATGCGTGGGTCTCGCGCAGGCACGCTCAAATGCTCAGCGCGGCCGGAGTTGATGCAGTGATCTTCGACGCAACAAACGGAACGCTCACGTGGATGGACTCGACCTGGACGCTCCTGGAAACGTGGGCCTCCATGCGCCGCGACGGTTTCCGTACGCCAAAATGTGCCTTCATGCTTCCATTCTGGCGTCAAACACATCTGCGAGACAGTTTGCTTCAGCTCTACCGCGACATTTACCGGCCCGGAAAATTCCGTGATCTCTGGTTTTACTGGAACGGCCGGCCGCTGGTCCATGCAGATCCGTGGGTCATCGAACAGGCTCTTCACGACGAAACGGCCTCGCCGGAAGACCGAAAAGATTGGGAGGAGATCCTCCGTTTCTTTACCTTCCGACCGCTTCAAGCCGCGTACGCACTTGGACCGAAGATGCCAGATCAATGGTGCTGGCTGGAGGTCTTTCCGCAGCATGGTTACGGAAAACGGAGTGACGGAACTTTCGAAATGTGCGCAGCAGGCGTCGCGCAGAATCATTCCTGGAGTGCCGGTGACGGACACGTCGGCCTCGCGGCAATGAATGACCGAAACGTTTTCGGACGCGCTTACGTTGGACCTTCCGAAGATGAACTGCAGCCCGGAGAACATTTGCATTTTGCGCCGGACCGAAATCCGCGAAAAGACGAGCCGGACCGTTTTCTCTGGGGGGAGAATTTTGCGCAGCAGCTAGATCGTGCGCAGGAACTCGACCCTGATTACCTCTTCATCACAGGGTGGAATGAATGGACTGCCGGCTTTTTTGCCAAGTGGATGGGAAAGGAAAGAGCCTTCCCGGACCAGTACTCGCCTGAATTCAGCCGTGATCTGGAACCGTCCTCCGGGATCCTGCAGGATCACTTTTACCATCAGCTCGTTCAGGGAGTCCGGCGTTTTCGCGGAGTCCGTCCCCAACGTGCTGCCGACGAGGACCCCGTCTATCGTGACGCCCTCCGTGACACGCTGCCGCGTGATGCCGAAGGGTACGGTTCGCTTCGGCTGAAAAATGAGACGGGACGGAACGATATTGCGGAGTGTTTCGTCTCGCATGATTCCGAGACCCTCACCTTTCGCGTTTTGTGTGCCGACCCGCTGACGCCGTTCACCGACCCCGGCTGGATGCGTCTCTTCCTTTCAGTCTCACTCTCCGGGGAGAGGCCGCACTGGAACCACTTTCAGTACGTCGTAAATCGGATCGCGCCCGATGGAAAGTCTGCCATTCTGGAAGTCTGCACTGAAAACGGATGGAATTGGCAGGAAGTTGGACGCGTCCCCATGAAGGTGGACGGAAAGACGCTTGAAGTGCAGATCCCGCGCCGCATGCTAGGAATGGCCGAAAGAAAGATCGACTTGCGTTTCAAATGGGCAGACAATTCTGCCGGTGACGGAACGGATGGTGAGATCCTGAACTTCTATCGAAATGGCGATGCCGCACCAGATGGACGGTTCCTATACCGGTACTTTGAACGTTAGTTTGCGTCCCGTTTTCTGATTTCCGGAAAGGAAGAGCAGAGCAAGACTGAAAAAGAAAAGCACTCACGAGAAAAAAAAGGAAGCGCACAGATCTCAATGCGCTTCCTTTTTCTTTCAGCGACGCGGCCCTCCAGAGGATCGCCCTTTCCAGCCGTTACCGCAACGTCTCATCTCAGGTCAATGATTTTTTTGGAATCAAGCGGAATTTCGTCTGAACCACCGTTTTCAGCGTCATCCTCAGCCGTGATGCTGCTCGATTTTTTGGCTGCAGCCTTTTTCTTCCCTTTTTTATTTTCGGCCTTCCCTTTTTTGTTGGCTTTTACACCATCTTTCACAGCGTTACCGGCACCGCTTGCGTCTTTTGCAGCTCCTGCGTCTTTAGCAGTCTCCGCATCCCCGACAGCTTCCGCGTCTTTTGCAGCTCCTGCGTCTTTTGCAGCTCCTCCGTCTTTTGCAGCTTCTCCGTCTTTAGAAGCGTCTTTAGAAGCGTCTTTCGCTGCCTCTTCAGCCACGCCTTCCGGCAACGGCAATGGCTGCGTAGAAAGCCCGTCCGTATGGATCTGGATGGAATCCGATCCCAAGAAAGACTTTACGTGTCCGCGGATCTCTTCCGGAAGCGAATCCAGCTCTTCTTCCGTAATTTCGTAGGATTCCTCCCCCCACTCAATGAGGAGTTCCGCCGGCTCTTCCCCTTCCTTTTTGGACAGAATGGTCAACGGCTCACCATCGACTTCCGTCTCCATTTTGCGGGTCACACGCGTTCCGTTCGGCGTGACTTCGATCTGCATGTGCGATTTCTGTCCGCCGTGGAACTGGAAGTTCGGTACCGCGCGCTGGTTGGGCTGACGAAACATACCGCGCTGCTTGCGAAGCATTTCGCGCACTTCTTCCGGGATCGGAAAATCTTCCGGAAACATCTCGCCGTCAAACATTTCCGGCATTTCTTCCAGCGATTCGGGCACCATCTCTTTCATATCTTCCGGCATTTCGAAGTTCGGCACGACCAGACGTCCGCCCGGCATACGGAAGATGTGCGGCTGAGGACGAACGGCATTCGGATGGTCCGGACGAACTTCCGGAGTCAGCTCCAGCGTTTGAACTTTTCCGGAACGCAGGACTTCACAGACGAGCTTTTCACCTTTGCTTTCACGGACTTTTTGGATGAAAGATTCCGGATCGACGGTCTCGCCGCCGACTTTCGCCACGATGTCAAACTGCTTCAAACCCGCTTTTTCTGCCGGTGAACCTTCGACGATCTCGTTCAGGAAGACCCCTTTACCCTCTGCGAGCAGGTCCTCAGAAATGTGAACGAGGATCGGTTCCGGAACCGGGCCGATCAGGGCACCGACCCAGTAGTCCTTTTCTTTCCCATTTACGCCCGCGTCCTGATCCTGCGCATCCTGATCCTGCGCGTCCTGATCCTGCGCATCCTGATCCTGCGCGTCCTGATCCTGCGCATCCTGATCCTGCGCGTCCTGATCCGACGCCCCATCAGCCAAACGGATGGCCTGCGGATCCAGGATCTCAATTTCTCCGGATGCGTCCCGGGCAAAACTTTGTATTATTCCAGCCGTTCCCGCAAGAACACCGGAAGTGAAAACCAAACCAAAAATCATTTTTTTCATCAGAATCCTCCTTCAAAATGAATACTCAAACGAAATTTTTTATTTTTCATGAACGAGAGGAGCGTACCGTCCGCAGTTTGGACCAACGCGGCTCTCAAGTATTTTTCAGTACCAGCCAGTCCCCCAATTTCGGACAGATCTGACTGATGATGAAGAGAAGACGAGCTTTTTTGGGAAGGACCAGCTCGACTTTCCCTTTTTCCGAGGCATTGAGGATCGCGGAGACCAGCATCTGCGGCGAGATCCGGCTCACCTTCACTCCAGCTCCGGGCCGCCTGGCGCTCTCCGGAAGATCTTCCAGACCTTCAAGCGGATAGAGACGTTCCGTTTCGCGCTGGATCGGACCGGGACAAACCAAAAGGACTTTCAGACCGTCCTGTTTGTGCTCAAGCCTCAACTGCTGCGAGTACGCCGCCACTGCGTGCTTGCTGGCCGGGTATGCCCCCGTCCACCGTGACGCGGATTTGGAAGCGAGCGACCCAATGTTGATGATGTGCCCGCGAGATTCAAGAAGCATCGGTAAAAATGTATGTGTAACACGTACCAGAGCGATGAAATTCAGCTCCATCGTTTTGGCAAAATGGCCGGCATCGCACTGAAGCATCTTTCCGCGGTCAGTCCGTCCCGCAACGTTCGCAAGGACATCCAGCCGTCCGAAACGTGCCGTGATCTCAGATCTCAGACGCTCAACGTCTTCGTCAAGACAGATATTTGCCTGAAATCCAGTCACATCCAGTTCCTTTTCCCGAAAAGTTCGGACAGTTTCTTCCACCGCCTCCTTTTCAAGCCCAACGAGGATGACTCGTGCGCCATTTTCCGCAAAAGCGGATGCGATCTCCAAGCCAAGTCCACTGGAACCGCCAGTCACCAGCACGACTTTTTGCTGCCAGTACGATTTTTTCATAGGATCAGATCTCCTCATGGATCCCCTCACTGAATTTTATGCACAACACGGGAGTCGGGTTTCAAATTTTGTCTCTCTTTTGACGATTTTGGGGAATTTTTCTAAAAAAATCCAACCAAACCATCCAACCATTATATTTTAACGAAATTTGCCTAAAAGTCAAGGGCATTTTCTGAAATTAGTATCTGTTTCGGAGAAAAAGACCGCACCGCTGCCGATTTCAGAGCGTTCAGCGGTCTCTGACGTGCAAGGTCTGAATGAGAAGTTCGACGAAAATTGCGTTTCCAACTTGAAAACTACTTCTCCAACTTGAAAACTACTTCTCCAACTTGAAAACTACTTCTCCAACTTGAAAACTACTTCTCCAACTTGAAAACTACTTCTCCAACTTGAAAACTACTTCTCCAACTTGAAAACTACTTCTCCGACTCGGAAACGTTCATCTCCGCTTTCCACGCCTCGTAGAGAGCATCTGCCGAAGCGGGGGTTGCCTGTAGAGCGTCCGTCCCCGAACCGGCGTCTTCCATCCCAGCCGAAACCGTGTTTTCTGTCAGTTCATCTTTGGAGATCTTGGCTTTTTTGGATTTCTTCTGGACTTTCTGCGTTTTGGGAGCTTTTTCCTCTTTCGCGTCTTTCGCGTCTTTCACTTTCTGCGTTCCCGTTTCCGATGAAGCAGAAATGGACGCCCGATTTTCATTCAGTCCGACCAATTTTTTCAAACTGCGTACTTCCTGTGACGTCAACGGACGGTACGCACCAAGCGGAAGTTTTCCGAGCTTCACGTCGCCGATCGAAACACGAACAAGATCCAGTACATTGTGCCCGATCTTGGCCAAAATTCGGCGAACTTCGCGGTTTCGGCCTTCCCGCAGGGTCAGTTCCAAAACAGACGTCCCGTCATAGTAGGAGTGACGCAGCCGCACTTCTTCTGCTTTTGCCAACCCTTCCGCAAGGTAAACGCCGCGGCAGATCTGCGCGATCTCCGCACGAGTCGGAGTGCCAGAAACGCGGACCCGGTAGACCTTCGGTACTGCGTAACTGGGGTGCGTCAGGCGATTGGCCAGCTCGCCGTCGTTGGTGATCAGCAGAAGCCCTTCACTGTGAAGGTCCAGCCGTCCAACCGCAAAAAGTCCCGGAACATTTTCGTGAATGAAGTCCAGCGCACGCCGACGGCCGTCCGGATCGTCGTTCGAGCAAATGACGTTTCCCGGTTTGTTGAGCGCGTAGTAAACGAATTTTTTCGGCCGGCGGACCAGCTGACCGTCCAAGTGGATCGTCTGATGCGGAAGCACGCGCGTTCCAAGTTCCGTCACGACTTCACGATCGACCATGACTCGGCCAGTCACGATGAATTCCTCGCAATCGCGCCGACTTCCAAAACCTGCAGCCGCCAGAACTTTCTGAAGCCGTTCCCCCTCCGTGACCGCATTTTTACGCTGCGTCGGTTTCTTCAGGCCGGCTTTCTGCTTCTGGATCGCGGCGAACGCGGAATCCGTCAGCGTACGGCCTCGGTCATTTCGAGAATTGGAGGTCTGAAGACCTGCCCGTTTGCCTTTGGCGGGTTTGCGAGCCGACTTCGCATCCCGGAAATCTTTCATGAATTTCCCGGAGGCTGCTCTGCCGCGCTCAATGGCACCAAGATCCTCATCCCGCCCTTTCGATCTTGGACCAACTGTGCCGTCGAAACGGGAAGAAGTATTGCGTCCAGCTTTTTTTCCGCCGCGGTCACGCAGACGTGCAAAGTCGCGGTCGTTCATCTCGACATAATCCATCGAAGGAAGGTTCACGACGCCGTCTTCTTCGTCTGCACGCAGGAAATTCAGAGGGTTGAAGTGCTTCGAAACATTCTCTTTACCCTTGCGGGCGGGAGCCTCCATGCGCACATAGTCATCCGCCTCCGTAAAATTCATGGAATTGGAAGACGCACGACGGCGCGGTCCGCCAGAACGCGGGGAACTGCCGGGATCTCCCTGGCGAGACGAGGCGGAACGACTTCGGCCTCCAGAACGAGATCTCGACTGATCGAACATCTTGACCCGTCCGACCGGTCCGGGATTGCGGGCAGTTTTGCTGCGTGATGAGTTGAATTTGGCCATGGGACCTCCGTGTCGGTACTGGGGGGTAAGTGGTTGAGCGTAAGGAAAGTTTGGAAAATCCTAAAAAACAGAGTGCCCGAAGACACTCTGTTTCCGTTTTTTTCTGGAGATCGTCACAAAAACGGTCGACGGAACTCCATTCCATTCATGAAAGATCAGCCGTTTTTCTGCATGAAATCTTTCATGAACTCAGCCAGCTTCTGAACGCCTTCGACAGGCATCGCATTGTAGATCGAGGCGCGGAAACCACCGACACTGCGGTGACCTTTGAGAGATTCCAGCCCAAGAGCTTTCGCTTCGGCGAGGAATTTGTCATTGAGCTCGTCGGTGGCCATTTTGAACGGAACGTTCATCAGCGAACGGCATTCCGGTTTAGCGTGTCCGAGGTAGAAGCCGTTGGAGCTGTCGATCACGTCGTAAAGGAGCTGCGCCTTCATTTTGTTGATCTCGTAGAGTTTGTCAACGCCGCCGATGGTGTTCATGATCCATTCCGTGACGAGTTTCACGATGTAGATCGAGAAGCAGGGCGGAGTGTTCAGCATGGAGCCGTTTTCGGCCATTTTTTTGTAAGAAAGGACGCCGAGCAGACCGTCAGCGCTGTTTTCGACGAGGTCTTCGCGGATGATCACGATCGTGACGCCGGCCGGACCGCAGTTTTTCTGGGCGCAAGCGTAAATGCAGCCGTACTTGCTGATGTCGAGCGGTTTGTACATAAATTCACTCGAGGCGTCGCAGATGAGCGGAACGTTACCGACGTTCGGTTCCGTTTTGAACTGAACGCCCTGGATCGTTTCGTTCGACGTGTAGTAGACGTACGCAGCATTCGGATCGAGATCGAGTTCGGAATCATCCGGAGTGTGGTTGAAGTTGTCGGCAGAACCGTCCCACGCGCAGCGGACCGTACCTTGGGTCTTTCCTTCGGCAAGTGCTTTTTTGCTCCAAGTTCCCGTGCAGATGTAGTCAGCAGAACCGCCTTTCAAAAGGTTCATCGGGACCATACCGAACTGCAGGTAGGCACCGCCCTGCAGGAAGAGCACTTTGTAATTGTCCGGGACGTTCATGACTTTGCGGATATTCGCTTCCGTCGCATCAATGATCGCCTGGAACGGCTTCGAACGGTGACTCATTTCGAGAATGGACATTCCGGCGCCCGGCATGGCGAGCAAATCGCGCTGAGCTTCTTCAAGGACCTGAAGCGGTAAAACGGCTGGACCGGCCGAAAAATTGAAAACGCGTTCCATGAAATTCTCCTTTGAGTTTTTTGGGGGTTCTGCATTCGACACATACGCTGGACCAGGTCCGTGTCGATTTTAGATTTTTATTTTACCACATTTTGTGATTTTGTCCAGTGGGGGACCACTACCAGTGCAGGATTTTTTCCAAAAAAAGTGAATCTGGGAAGAGTTTTCCGCAATATTTCCGCAATATTTCCGTAATATTACTGTCTTGAAAAGTGAGCATCCGGGAACTGCGCACCAGTTTCACCACTGAAGCCGCTGAGGAGTTCACCGAAAGACACGGAAAGGAAACACGAAAAACTCGAAAAGATGCGAAATTCACCAAAAGGCGATCAAAAATATTTTAAATTTTTCGCGTCTTTTCGTGTTTTCCGTGAAATTCGTGTTAGGGCACGTTCACTCCCTTTTTCCTCTTTCTTTTCAGAGTGTTTCTGCGTCTCTTCAGTGCTCTCAGTGGTGAGATCGGCACCTGACCGGTACGCACTTGCCGTAAACGGACGGGATGGAGAAGGAAAAATTTTGCTTTTTTTGCGGAAAAAATGGAAAATTTGCGTCGGGCGGTCTGGTAATTTTTCGCGGTTTGTGGTATAATTTAGGGAAATTAGGCAAAGACTACAAACAAACAATAGCCAGAGACCCCAAAAGGTCTTTGTGCTATTTCAGGATGAAATGAGCCATACGTGAAAATCATTAAATTCCTCCACGCATCGAATTTTCAGCTTCACACTCCCGTCACCTGCTGGATGCAGCCGAGCCGGACTCGCGCATTTTCAGTTTCGGGGCAATGTGCAGGGGAGGGTCTGTCCGGCGGGAAGGGCGACTCGGTTTCATCCAGTTTTTCCGACACGGTTTCCGACTCGCAGGGCTTCGATCCGGTCTCCAGTACGTCCGACCTCGCGGATCTAGGAACCAGCGCCTCTGAACCCGATACTTCAGGAGCAGGTAAAGATGCTTTTGAAGACGGCCTCATGTTTGAGTCGACGGCAAGCCCTCTTTTCGGCGGCGTGTTTCCGGAGCTTTCAGCATCCATTCGAGAAGAATGCCTTCAGGCGGTCTGGACGAGTGCGGCACGGGTCTTTGAACTGGCTATCGCGCAGAACGTGGATTTTGTCCTTCTGACCGGCAATATTTTGCAGCCGGATCTCTGCGGAGCGCGCGGGATCGCGTTTCTTGCCGGGCAGTTTCGCCGTCTTCAGGAGCGCGGGATCCCCGTGTACTGGAAGCTGGAACGTTCTCTCGAAGAGTGGATCCTGCCGGATTTTCGGTTTCCGGAAAACGTTTTTCTTTTCCCGTCGAATCAGGCGCACATCAAAAAATTCCGCCTTCCCGACTCGCCGAAAAATATTTTCATCGCGAGCTGGCAAAGTGAACGGCCCGATTTTTCACATTACGATTTTTCGCGGCTTCCGGATGGAAAACTGCCTCCATTTCAGACGATCGCGATCTGTCCGGACGAACGGACTTTTTGCGGTAAAGACGCGTTTTCTGCGGAACGTTCCGTCTTCGTGGAAGGCGGACCTTCTGTTTCGAGTGAAATTTCCGATGGGACCGGAAACGTTTCTGGGCAGCAGAGCGTTTCTGGGCAGCAGAGCGTTTCTGGGCAGCAGAGCGTTTCTGGGCAGCAGAGCGTTTCTGGGCAGCAGAGCGTTTCTGGGCAGCAAAGCATTTCTGGTCTGCAAGTTTCCGAGCCGCGTACTGTTTTCTCCGCATCCGTCTGTGAGGTGCCGTATGCTGCGTTGACGGGAACGCAAGAACGTTTCACCGTGCAGTACTCCTATGAGTCGGGCAAACGCGTTTTTCTGCATTCTCCGGGACCGATCCAGTACCACGAGCTGCCGACCGGGAAGGATGGGAAAGAGCCTTCACCTGCGGGAGTCACCGTCGTTCAGATGGATCTTGACGGAGACGTTCCGGTCTCTCTCCAATTTTTCCCGACAGAAACGATCGGATGGCGAATTTTGGAAAAACGGATCCCTGGCGAGGTCACCAACAGAGAGTCGCTTGCCCGTTGGATGAAAGAGACGCTCCGAAAGGAATTTTCACGCAAAACAGAGCCGGCCCGGCCCGAGAGTTCCGCCGAAGATCAGACTTCTGCAAACGCGGTTTCTGCGGACGGCAGCGGCACGGCGCGAAGTACAGAATGCGAGCGTGTCTTCGTTTTTTGGAAATTGGCTTCCGGAAAACCGGCGCATGGCGAAATGCTCCGCCTCCTGCTCGAAGAAAGCGTAGAACACGATGCAGTTTCCGATGCAGTTTCCGGTGCAGTTTCCGGTGCAGTTTCCGGTGCAGGCTCGGATGCGGCACAGCGCGAAAATGCGAGCCTCAGCGATTTTTTGTTTTCAGAATTGCGGCCGGCCGGTGAAACGCTTCCCGGTTCCCCTTGGACAGTCAGCATCACCCCGGTTCGTACGGGTCTGATCCCGTTTTCGTGGAGTCAGGCAGAAACGATGCTCGGCGACCTTCTGCGTTTGGCTCAATTTCATCTGATGAATCCGACGGGGCAGACGCGGCATCCGGATTTTGCGTCCCATTCCCTGGATCTTTTTGAGCTCCTTGCGGAAGAACAGCGAGCGACTCTTCTCCGGGAAATGGTCCAAGTGCCTCCAGAAGACGAGATCCGGATCCTTGAGGCAGCCTCCATTCTCGGCGCAAGTGCGCTGGCTCAGGCACAGGAGGAACGCAACCGATGATCATTCGCGCACTTCACATTGAAAAATTTGGTAAATGGAACGGTCTGCGGCTCCAAAATCTGGAAGCCGGCGTCAATCTTTTCTATGGTCCAAACGAAACGGGTAAAACGACGCTGATGCAGTTCATCCGCTCGGTCTTTTACGGTTTTCCCGCAGAGCGTTTGGCGTACGCGTTCCGTGAGGCTCCTGAAAAAACAGGCGGAAGCCTTTGCGTACAGACTCCGATGGGTGAACTGAATGTTCGCAGGCTTCTTGTTCCGCACAGCTTTTCTGACTCCGTTTCCGGTACACTGGGAGAGTTTGGGGGCCGCTCTGTGCCAGAGGAACTGCGTCAGGAAGCAGAGACAGCACGCGCAAACGGGGCACGCACAAACGGGGCACGCGCAAACGGGGCACGCGCAAACGGGGCAGGCGCAGATCTCGCGTCTCGCGCCGAGTCTCTTTCCGAAATGGAACGAACGGCAGCCTTCCAAGGGTCTGAACTTCCTTTTTTTGCCCAAGACGGCTTTCAGAGACTGTATCTGACGCGCAATATTACGGATGGATTGAGCATCACGGACGCAGACGGCGTGCATCAGGATTCCTTCCATTGGCGAAATCTTCTGGAACTCTCCGCAGATCCGCGAGACGGAGAAAATGGTGCCCGACTGGAACTTGACGAAAAACTCTTCAACAGTATTTTTGCCCTTGGCCTGCAGGAACTCCAGCAGTTGGCGGTCCTCGATTCCACGGAAGCTGCTCGCCGACTCTACGACTTGAGTACGGGAATGGCACGGTACTCGCTGGTGAATATTTTAGCGAAACTGTCCGCGACCCGCCAAATGCTCCTTGCGCCGAACGGCATTCCGGAACGCCTCCGTCCAGAGGAACTCCAACGGTGCGATGAATTCTTTGCGTCCCCATTTTTCCGTGCGCAAAGCAATTCCGGACGCAAACAGCCTACCGAGCTCCTAAGCCTCTGGAACTATCGGCAGATCCTCCTCCGTCAGCAGGAAAATCTCCAGACGCAAAACCGTCAGTACGGAAAGATCCACGCGGAACTCATGGCACTCGAGACCAAAGAGAGTGAACTTCAGGAAACGATCCGTCAGAAAAAACACCGGCTCCGGATCCTCGAAACCGCCCAGGAGATCCAGGAAGAGTGGGAGACCCGAACGCAGATCGATGCCGAGATCGTGGAGTTCAACGCAGAAGATCCGGAACTTGGCGAATTCTCTGACTCTGGGATCGAACAGCTCGGCGAGGGACGAACGAAATTGAAGAAGATCCGGCAGGAAATGGCTGACCTCCGTAAAGAACGCGACGGACTCAACGCGCAGATCCAGGAGATCCAGGACAGAAAATGCCAGATCTCTTTCGATCCGGAACTGATCCAAAAAGCCTCCGTTCTGGAAACCTTTTTCCAGCAGCAGGAATGGATCGAGACGCTGCGCGGGCGTTTGGCGGATCTTTACCGTCAGCAGATGGATTCGGAAGCGCAGCTGGCGATCGACTATCGGAGGCTCGGAATCCAGCTGCCGAACTTCGATTCCTGCTGCTCTGTGGAAGAGGCGTTTCCGTACGATGCTCGGGCTTTGCGTCCTTTGCGCGGACCGCTGCGGGAAATGCACAGTCTCCGAAAAAAGATCCGAGAAATTCGAAAATTGCGTGCGGAACTCCTTGGACAGGCGGAAAACTTCTCCGAGAAAGTCCGCGAATACGCACGCCTGTGCGAAGAAAGAACGGAACGGCTCCCAAAAGTTCGCCAGCTGCCCGGAATGAGTGCGTTTCCGAAGAATTTCCTCCTGACGGAAATGGCGCATGAGGAAATCTTGCGTGCGTCTGCCGTCGGCGAGACCGTACGCGCTTTGCGAGCCATGAATGCAGGTGCCATGAACGCAGGTGCCATGAACGCAGGTGCCATGAATGCCAGAGAGCTGAACTCAAGAGTCGTCAGCGAGATACCGGAGGAGATCTTGGATCTCAAGTCCGCGAACAGCGTTCCGCAAAAGATCGAGGCTGCCTCCCAAGAAAATGCGCAAAATCAGGACGGCGAAGCGTTCGGGCTGGAACCAGAAATGGCGTCGTCGGCAAATTCGGCAGGTCTAATGGACGTCAATGCAGCCGCGCGCCTTCTTGGGGAAGTTCTGGCAACACTGCGCCGTACGGAACTCCACCACCAGCAGCTCACGCAGGCGGTCAAGTCCCTGGAAGAAACGCAGAATACACAGAATGAGACGCTCCGGAAACAGTACATGACGCCGCAGGAACTCGGACTGTTCGGCAGTCTCTTCTCTCTGGGACTTGGACTGGCGCTTTTTGAGCTTTTCTTCCTGCTCGGATTTTGGGGCGGTGAGGGATCCGGAGTCCATTTCTTCTTTTTCCTCCTCGGAATGGCCGCGTTTCTCGGCGTACTGCTCTGGAGATTCACATTTACGCGGAAACTGGGGGAAGAGCTGGAGGCCGGCCGCAAAAAGATCGAAAACGCACAGCGGCAGAAAGACCGTTTCCTGCGTCTCTGTTTTGCGGATCGGGAAACGGAGATCGCGGAACTTTCGGAAACGGAATTTGACGAACTCTGCCGTCAGGAACGCGAGGAACTGGAGAAACTCAGTACCTTTTTAGAAAAAGAACTCGCCGAGTCGGAAAAAGCAGCAAAGGCATTTGCGCAGCGAACGGCAATGCTGGCGGAAGCGCGGCAATATTCGGCACGGCTAAAAAAACTGAATCGAGACTTGACCGAAGTAAAGACACGCTGGCGTGAAGGACTTAAAGAGCTTGGACTTCCGGAGACCTGGCGTTCCGAAAACGTACGCCAGCTCGTGGATGCTTCCGACCGGATCCGGGAAATGTGGCGTCGCCGGAATCGGGATCAGGAAGATTTCCAGCTTTACGCACAGGAACTTCAGCTTCTGGTCAATCGTCTTGAGACGATTTTGCCGTACTTCGGCGACGATTTTGCGAAAACCCTGCGCGGCGGTGAGGAACGTTTTCCATTTGCGGAGAACGTCTTTGGCGAAATGCAGATGAAACTGCGCGATGAACAGGAACGGGAACGCCGGGTCCATGAAATGGATGCGGAGATCGCGGAACTTCAGACGCAGATCCGGAATTTACGCCGTGAATACGAAAAACGCAGCCGTGCCAAAACGAGGATCCTGGAAGAGGCCGGAGCGGCGGACGAAAAGAGATTGGACGAACGGCTCGAAAAACTTGAACGCCTCCGTGAAATGCGAAACAGACGCCGTGTCTGTCAGAAAGCCATTGACGCAGCCGTCGGTTTCACGTGTACCGAGTCGATGCTTTGGGAAGTCTACGAAACGCACACGGCAGAGCAGCTCACGGAAAAGAAAAACGTTTTGGAAAACGCACTTTCCGAAGAGGAATTCCAGCTTGCGTCCGCCCAGAAAAGAGCCGCAGAATGCCGCGTTCTTCTGCAGAACATGATCTCCGACGATTCGCCAGCCCGGATCCGATTCGAGCTTGCGGAAACAGAATCTCGGATCGCGCACACGGTAAACTCCTGGCGAGTCTGCGCCATGAGCGAACGTCTTCTCGAAACGATCCGGAAGACCTACCAGCAAAAACGCCAGCCAAGGACGCTCGAATTGGCTTCCGGCTACCTGGAAGAGATGACGGAAGGAAAGTACGTGCGAGTCTGGACGCCCGTCGATGAAGACCTCCTTTTCGTGCAGCAGAAAAACGGGACCGTCTTTTCCACCGAGCAGCTCTCCATGGGAACTCGCGAACTCCTTTACCTCGCGATCCGGCTCGCACTCATCGAGGAGTACCGTCAGCGAAATGTCCGCCTGCCGATCATTCTGGATGATGTCCTCGTCAACTTTGACCGGCGCAGAGCCACTGCTGCAGCCCGACTCCTCACGAAATTCGCAGGAGAGGAGACCCAGATCTTTTTCTTTACCAGCCACGAGCATGTTCGTGAGATCTTCATTCAGGAAGATGCTCTCATCTGCGACATGGAAAAGCGAAAATGAACGCACGGTGAAAAAAGCTCTTCCGGAAAGCGCGCACCGATCCAGGTTCCGATCTCACCGCTGAGAGCACTGGAAAGACGCAGAAACATACTGAAAAGAATGGGAAAAAAAGGCAGTGAACGTGCCCTGACACGAATTTCACGAATTTCACGAAAAAGACACGAAATGGATCTTAAAAAATTTTAAAACATTTCGCGAGATCCGCGTTTTTTCGTGATTTTCGCGTTTAAAATTTGGCTAAAGGTCCCACGCACGATCTTACCCTTCGGGAAAGATCTGGCTGCCCGTGAAGAGACCGCGGCCGTGAGGAAGGAACATCTTGAAAGTTGTTCCTCCCTCAGACTCCCTCTTCAAGAACTTTTTAAACCTTTTTAAACCTTTTTAATCTTTTTAAACCTTTTTAATCTTTTTAAACCTTTTTAATCTTTTTAAACCTTTTTAATCTTTTTAAACCTTTTTTTGTTTTTTCGTTTTTTTCCTGAAAATTTCTCCAGAAAGCCCTTGCAGTGATCCCGTTTTTTCGATAAAATACGCAATGCAATGGTTTCGGCCTCACGGCTCTGCTCGGAACGTGCGGAGTGGAGTTTGGAGGCATTTCGTGCATTTTGACTGAAAAAAGAAAACCGGGAAACGGGAACGGCCTTCCCGGCATTTTTCTGTTTCTCTGGATCCCAGGAGTGATTTTTATGGACCTTTCGCTGCGAAAAAGCATTTACGCGATCCTGATCATCCTTTCCCTCGGTCTGATCCTTGGGAGGATCTTTGCCGTAGACACGGTGAGCAAACGGGATCTGCAGACCTACCGCTTGAATCAGATCCCCAAACAGCTTGCCGAAAAGGAAGCGCGTCTTCAGGGGCTTGGCGAGAGTCCGGAGGCAATCGCAGCGGAAATGAAAAAGACGGAAGCGAAACTTCAGGAAAGCGCGATCCTCTGCACTCCCTTTTTTAGTGCGAATGACCGAAGCCGATGGTGCACGATCCGGGCGCTCGTCGAGCCGGAGATGCGTGTGGAGGGGGCGCCGTACGCCATTGATAAAGTGCGGCTCCTGCGCGGCTGGGACACGATCGACATGGTGAAGCACGACGGACACTATTACTCGAGCAAACCGCCGCTTCTTCCGACGATGATGGCCGGCGTTTACTGGGTACTTTACCATGGGTTTGGGCTGACGTTTGCAGAAGATCTCTACTTGGTCTGCATTCTGATCCTCACGTGCGTGAACTTGCCGTTCATGGCTCTTTTTCTGTGGGTGAGCACCAAACTTGCGGAACTTTTCGGAAAAACAGACCGGACGAAGATCTTCATGGTCGCTGCTGCGTGTTTTGCGACGTTTCTTTCCACGTTTTGCGTCACGCTGAACAATCACCTTCCGGCGGCTGCGTGTGCTGCGGCGGCGCTCTATCTTGCGATGAAAATGATCTTGACTGGGGAATTCCGACACGAAAACTCTTTTCTCATCGGGATACTTAGTATGTTTTTCGTCATCAACGAGCTGCCCTCGCTGAGTCTTTTGGCGTGCATTTTCATTGCGCTCGTGCTTTACCTGCCGTGGAAAACGGACTTTCGTCAGGCTGTTCAGCACGTTTTGCTTTGGGGAATGGGCGTTGGTGTGACGCTTGCGCCGATCTTGGCGACGAACTACATTGCGCACGATTCGTTCCGCCCGCCGTACATGCACAGGTCTGAAGGGGACAATTGGTACGAGTACACTTACCAGACCGCGAACGGACGCGAAGTGAAGAGTTACTGGCAGGAACCGAAAGGACTCGACGTCGGCGAGCCGGACCGGATGAAGTACGCGTTTCATTTGACTTTCGGACACCACGGCGTCTTTTCGCTCACTCCGATCTGGATCTTTTCGATGATCGGCGCGGTGATGCTGCTGCGTGCACCAGACCGAAAGCTCCAGCTTTTCGGCACGATGGTCCTTGGTCTGACCGCGCTGATCCTTGCGTTTTACATCATGCGTCCGCTCGGAGACCGAAACTACGGCGGAAACACGTGCGGGCTCCGTTGGACGTTTTGGCTCATTCCGCTTTGGCTCTGCACGCTCTTCCCGGCGCTCGAGAAGCTCGAAAACCGCCCGTTCCTTTGGCGTCTGGCGCTCGTCTGTCTCGCATTTTCCGCGCTCTCGGTCTCCTACCCGATCTGGAATCCGTGGACGCATCCGTGGCTTTTCAATCTCTAGCCGAGGCATTGGCGAGACCGGATGACCGGATGACCGGCTGTAAGACAGCGAAAAGAAAGCTGAAAGAAAGCTGAAAGAAAGCTGAAAGAAAGCTGAAAGAAAGCTGAAAGAAAGCTGAAAGAAAGCTGAAAGAAAGCTGAAAGAAAGCTGAAAGAAAGCTGAAAGAAAGCTGAAAGAAAGCGAAAAGAAAGCGAAAAGAAAGCGAAAAGAAAGCGAAAGACAGCGAAAAAAAAGCTGAAAGAAAGCGAGAAGACCGCTAAAAGAAAGGAAGAAAAATGAAACGAATCGTCACGATCCAAGATATTTCGTGCGTAGGAAAGTGCTCGCTGACCGTTGCGCTTCCGATCATCTCCGCAATGGGAGTTGAGGCTGGAGTCCTCCCCACCGCGGTCCTCTCGACGCACACGGCCATCGATGGGTTCACTTTTCACGATCTGACCCAGGAGATACCGCCGATCTCGAAGCACTGGCAAAAACTCGGTTTTACGTTCGACGCAGTATACACGGGCTACCTCGGCTCGTTTGAACAGCTGGAACTCTGCACGGAATTCATCCGAACTTTTCGAACGTCTCGCGATCCCCTTACGGGAGAAATGCGTCCCGCGTGCGTTTTCGTCGATCCCGTCATGGGAGACCATGGCCGGCTTTACTCGGGGTTCACGACCGAGTTCGTGCGGGAAATGAGACGTTTTTGCGCTCTCGCAGACATCATCGTGCCGAACATGACCGAGGCCTCCTACCTCCTGGAGTACGACTACGTCAAAGACGGTGAGTACGACGAAGCGTACGTTCAGGAACTCCTGCGCCGGCTCTGCGGACTCGGCGTCAAAAATGCGGTCCTGACCGGCGTTTCGTTCGCTCCGGAAAAAGTCGGTTTCATGGGAATGAACGCAGAGTCGGGGGAATTTTTCTCCTACTTTAACGAGAAGATCCCAAACATCTTCCACGGAACTGGAGACATTTTTGCGAGCACCGCAGTCGGAGCGCTCATGAACGGATCTTCGCTCCAGGAGTCGCTCACTGTGGCTGCGGACTACACGCTGGAGTGCATCCGCGAGACTCTCCGCGACCCGGTGGGCTGCGACTACGGCGTGAATTTCGAGGCGGCGATCCCGTACCTGCTCCGAAGGATCGGAAAACTAAACGGAAAATAACGGTTTGGAAAAAAAGCTATTCCGGAAAGTGCGTACCGATCTAGATTCCGATCTTACCACTGAGAGCACTGAAAAAGCGCAGAAACACACTGAAAAGAAAGAGAAAAAAAGGGAGTGGACGTGTCCTGACACGAATTTCACGAAAAATCCGAAAAGACGCGAAAGATCTCAAATATTTTTGATCGCCTTTGGGTGAATTTCGCATTTTTTCGAGTTTTTCGTGTTTCCTTTCCGTGTCTTTCAGTGAACTCTTCGGTGTCTTCAGTAGTGAAACTGGCACGCAGTTCCGGATGGACCGGAAAAAATGGCCCCCTAAAAGAAAGTGAGTGAAAAATGGCTGAGATCCCAAAAATCGCGACGGAAAAAGCTCCTAAAGCGATCGGACCGTACTCGCAGGCAGTGACGGCAAACGGTTTTCTCTACACATCCGGACAGATCCCGCTCGATCCGGAAACGGGGAGCGTCGCCGGGACGGACATCGAAACGCAGACGCGCCGGGTCATGGAGAATCTCGCGGCAGTCCTTGAAGAAGCCGGGATCGGTTTTGAAAACGTGGTGAAGACGACCTGCTTTTTGAAAGACCTTTCCGATTTCGCGGCCTTCAATGCGGTTTACGCTGAATATTTCGTGAGTCTCCCGGCTCGCTCATGCGTCGAAGTTTCCGCTTTGCCGAAGGGCGTTTTGGTGGAGGTCGAGCTCATTGCGCAGCTCTGACGCCTCAAACATTCCGCTTTTCGAGGCAATTTTGGTTTTTCCGGGCAAAATTCACTTCCCCCCCCTTGAAAATCTGCGCGTGTCGGGTAAAATAAAGAAGTGGAATTTTAAAATCGAAACGCGATCCATCCGTTTTTGCGCTTGGATCCAAGACAGAATTGGACCGAGAACTTGGAGTTTGAAGGATGAGCGACATTTTTGCGTCCCGTCGTGAGAAATTGCGGAAACTGCTGAAAAAACAGAATGCAGACGCGATCCTCATCACGAATTTCACGAACGTCACGTGGCTGACTGGATTTACGGGGGATGACAGCTGGCTATTTTTGTCGCAGTCCGGCGAATGCCTCTTGAGCGATTCGCGCTACACGATCCAGATCGAGCAGGAGTGCCCCGGTTTGGCGTTTCGGCTTCGCGGAGGAAAAATGACGTTCCCGGTCCTGATTCGTGAGGAACTGGAAAAACTCTCCCTCTCGGCACGCTTGGGACTGGAGAGCCGTTCGGTCACGTACGCGGAAGCGGAGCGTCTCCGGAAGGACGTGACGGAAAACATCGTCCCGCTGGGCGGTCTGACGGAGTCGCTGCGTGAGGTGAAGGATCGGCACGAGATCCAGATCATCCGCGATTCTGCCAAAATCGCGCGTAACGCCTTTCATGCCGTCCGTGCGCTCATTCGGCCGGACTGGACGGAGAAGCAGGTCGCGGACGAACTGGAGTTTGCGATGCGGCGTCTCGGGGCGAAAGACGCGTCGTTCCCGACGATCGCGGCCGTAGGTTCCAACGCTGCGCTTCCCCACTGCGTACCGGGAGACCGAAAGGTCGGCGACGCGAATTTCATCCTCATCGACTGGGGAGCCAAGTACCGCGGGTACGCGAGCGATCTGACGCGCGTTCTGTTTACCGGAAAAGTCTCCGCGGAATTCCGAAAAGTTTACCAGATCGTGCTTGACGCACAGAAAAAAGCGATCGATGCCGTCCGTCCGGGAATTCCGTGTTCCGAGATCGATGCGGTCGCACGTCAGTACATCGACGACGCCGGTTACGGAAAGTGTTTCGGCCACGGCCTCGGTCACGGGATCGGGCTGGAGATCCATGAAGGACCCTCTTTCAGTCCCGCAAGCGAGACGATCCTGAAACCCGGAATGGTCCTCACGGTCGAGCCCGGCATTTACGTAAAAGGCTGGGGCGGTGTGCGCATCGAGGACGACGTCGTCGTGACGCGCTCCGGGTACGAGCTCCTCACCGACGTGGAAAAAGAATTTGACGAAATGTTCGTGGACTGAACGCTCGGAGACTGAACGCTCGGAGACTGAACGCTCGGAGACTGAACGCTCGGAGACTGTGCGTCCTGACCGTTCCGCGTTTTACGTTTGACGCCGATGAAACGCTGACGCCGACGGAAAATCAAAACAAAGAATTTGACCATTTTACCTGATTAGGAAAGAAGAACATGAAATCGACTCAACAGACGAAAGAGATCCCGGCCGGGGACGTTTTTGAAGTGCAGAAAGTGCGCCGTTTCGCTCAGATCATGAAGGATTACGGATTGGCAGAGCTTGAGATCCAGGATGGCGAAGTGCACATTCGAATGTCTCGCGGCGGAGCCGCGGTCTGCGTGCCTGCGCAGGAGATCGCTGCGGTCTCTTCCATCCCGGCGGCTGTTCCGGCGGCCCCTGCACCTGCGGTTTCTGCTCCGGCTCCGGCAGCGGAAGAGGATGCGAACATTCAGGTCATCAAAAGTCCGATCGTTGGAACTTTTTACTCGAAACCGAATCCGAATTCCAAACCGTTCGTGAATGTCGGCGACGTCATCGCGGAAGGCAAAACGGTCTGCATCATCGAGGCGATGAAGGTCATGAACCAGCTTCCGGCTGACGTTTCGGGCAAGATCGTCGCGATTTTGGCGAAAGACGGCGCCCCCGTGGAATTCGGTCAGCCGCTCTTCAAGGTGGACGTTCGCGGTTAGGAATGCCGACGCTCCCGCTCCGGTGAAGGACCTCGAGCGAGCCGGAAACGTGAGCGTGCCGGAAACGTGAGCGTGCCGGAAACGTGAGCGAGCCGGAAACGTGAGTGAGCCGGAAACGTGAGCGAGCTGGAAACGTGAGCGAGCCGGAAACGTGAGTGAGCCGGAAAC
>SUVI01000164.1 GCA_015062085.1 Planctomycetaceae bacterium | reverse complement strand
CCCTCCCTTTTAGGGAAGGCCGCGAGCCGCGGCGGGCAGACTGCGCTTCCGCGCAAGGGCATGAACCCGTTCCCGTTGGTCACTGTCGTGAAAAGATACGCAACCCCCTCCCTTTTAAGGGAGGCCGCGAGCCGCGGCGGGCAGACTGCGCTTCCGCGCAAGGGCATGAATCCGTTCCCGTTGGTCACTGTCGTGAAAAGATACGCAACCCCCTCCCTTTTAGGGAAGGGGTTTAGCTGGCGAGATGTTCAGGAGACTCTGAAAGAGCTTCCTTCTTGAATTCAGAGGGAATTTCCAAATTTAGCCGCGGATCGCGATCCCCTCTTTGTTGAGAAATTCGAGCCACTTCGTGCGGAAGTCGTCAATATCTTCGCCGCTGAGCGTCCGTTCGTCCGAACCGAGCCAGAGACGCCAGGTGTAGCTTCCCTGCGTTTTCTCAAGGCCCTTCCCTTTGTAGAAGTAGACAAAATCGCGTCCCTTGAGCAGCGGGTGTGTGAATTCACCAAGTTTCTCATCGAGAGCCGCATAGCCCTTTTCGATGTCCCAGACGAGCGAGAAATCCTGCCAAGATCCCTGGTAGACCGGCATGCCTTTGAATTTCAGTTCCGGGAAGAGCGGAGTGTCGAGCTTGAAGTACTCCAGCTCAAACCACACGACCTGCCCGCCTTCCGAGACGACCGTGTTGAGGAATTTCCCGTCCAGCACGCCGAGCGCACCGACTTTCTTTCCATCTTTGGCATCTCCCTGGAAGATCTCGACCCAGTATCCGTCCTGCATCCATGGCGCAGACGCACCGCCCGCGAGGGCCTTTTCCGGCGTTCCGGCGATGAAGGAGAAGGTCGTTCCGAGGAGTTTTCCGAGGTCTTCCAACGCCCCCTTCACCGTGCGGTAGTGGTCTTCCAGCGTGCCGTAGGCGGCCGTTGCGTAGCTGATCCCCGCCAGGTGCGTCCGTTCCAGACAGCGTCCCATCGGCATTTTCGTCCGCGTCGAGATCCCGTGCGGAAGCGTCCGGTCAGCATTCAGGTCTTCGCATTCCGGTTTGTCCAGCAAAGTGTAAACGTGACCGAATTCCATGAAACGGAACTGATCGCGAAACCCGCGGTTCTTACCGACCAGGCGCAGAAGGCCCGGCATGAGCGTCGTGCGGAGGAAACGATTAAAGGAGGTCGTTGGATTGGCGAACTCGATCGTATCGACCGGCTCGAAACCAAGCGTTTTGTTCCAGTTGTCATCAAACCAGCTGTAATTGTGCAGCTCGATGAAATTATGCGCCAGCGTCAGCAGATGCCGCGCTTTGTGCTCGAGACGCACTTCCTTACTCACGCGCAGCGGGCTGATCTCGATCTTCGGCATGACCGGCGGGATCTCATCGTATCCAAAAACGCGAAGCACTTCTTCCACGATGTCTTCCGGGATCGAAATGTCTTTTCGGCTGCGGAACGGCGGGATCTGGACCTGAAGCGCGTCGTTGGCATCAAATTCCGCACGGAATCCCAAAGACGTCAGGATCCCCAGGATCTGATCTTTCGGAAGCTGGATCCCGGAAAGTCGGTCCAGCACTCCAGGCGCAAGCGTCAGAGGGCGGAACTCGGTCATCTCGTTGCCGGCATAGGAATACGCACTCGTGACGCGGAAATCAACGCCGGAATCTTCCAGAAGCTGAAGGATGCGTCCGGCCGCGACCCGTGTGTTCATCGGAGGCTGACTCTTCTCGAAACGCTGGGAAGCATCGCTGCGCAGATCGAGACGCACGGCAGTCCGGCGGATCGTCGCAGCATGGAAATTCGCGCACTCCAGCACGATACGCTGCGTGTTTTCCGTGATCTCACTTTCCAAACCGCCCATGACGCCCGCCAACGCGATCGGCGTGATCGTTTCCCCGTCGAAACTCGTGATGAGCAGATCGTCCGGCAGCATTTTCCGCGCCTGACCGTCCAGCGTCGTGAACGTTCCGTCTTCCGGGAATGCGTTCTTTTCCTGCATGATCTGCGAGAATTTCGCAACGCGGATCTCGTCCACATGGTCTCCGTCAAACGCGTGGGTCGGCTGACCAAGCTCAAACATGCAGTAGTTCGTCACGTCGACCATCAGATCGAACGTGCGCTGACCGATCGAATGCAGACGGTACTGCATCTTCACCGGCGAAACCGGGATCCGGCTCATTTCCATCGAGACCGCGCCATAGCACGGGCACGCAAATTCGTCGTCGATGCGGATCGGAATCTTCGGGAGGTTCTCAAACTGCGTCAGGTCCATCTGCGGCAGCGGTTTCAATTCCCGATGGAAAAGTGCCGCAAATTCCCGCGCAAAACCATAGTGTCCCCACAGATCCGGACGGTGCGTGAGACTTTTATTGTCGAACTCGATGAGCGTGTCGGTCTCCGGGATCAGCTCTTCCATCGGCGTACCGTTCGCGATGTCGGCCGGAATGCGGAAAAGACCTTCGTGCCAATGCGAGAGATTCAGCTCTTTTGCCGAGCAAAGCATTCCCTGCGATTTGTGTCCGGCCAACTCGGTCTCTGTGATCTCGACCTCACCCAGCTTCACACCTGCGGGAGCAAACGGAGCCTTCACGCCCTGCGCACAATTCGGCGCACCACAGACCGTCTGGAAAGTCCCTTTTGCCCCACAGTCCACAGTGCAGACCGTCAGCGTTTTTTCCGTTCCGTCTTCCTTCTGAACGGAGATCTTTTCTGCCTGGACCACTTCTCCGACAAAAAGTCCCTTCACAAAACGATGGACCGTCTCGATCCCTTCCACTTCGGCAGTACCGAGCGTAAGGCGGTTCGCAATTTTTTCCGGCGTGATGTCCGACAGGTCAACAAAATCCGACAGCCAGTCAAGTGAAATGAACATGGTTTTGATCTCGCAATAAAAAGGTGAATGAAACGGAAACGTCCAAAATTTTCTTCATTTTACCACAGATTGAAAAAATTTCAATTCACCCCCAGAGACTTTTTTCGGATTTTCAGGTCGAGAAACCAAAAAATTTAAAAGAAAAAGCCCGCACACCGTATTTCGGCCTCAAGTTCTTCCGAAATACAAAAACTTCCCCCAAATCTCGACGGATCCTGCACGGACGTTCCTAAAACTTCGCCGCACACAAAGAGACGGCTCTTTCGTACTGCAAGATCATAAAAAAATGGCTCCTCCCGGAAAGTGCGCAACGGATCAAGCCGTTCTTTTGCACCAAAATCAGTATCTCCCTATGAGTTTCAGTTTTTTAGCGGCGGGATCGCACGCGGAAGAAGAGGAGATCGAATTCGAGACAGAGCCGCAGTTTGACATTTTGTTTTTTCGCACAGAGAACGCGGAAGGTGAGGGCGGGTCTCACTTTCCGCGTTCACTTTCCGCGTTCACTTTCCGCGTTCACTTTCCGCGTTTACTTTCCGCGTTCACTTTCCGCGTTCACTTTCCGCGTTCACTTTCCGCGTTCAACTTTCCGCGTTCAACTTTCCGCGTTCAACTTTCCGCGTTCACTTTCCGCGTTTAAGATCAGTATTTCTCAGTTTCGGTGTTTTCCGCGGCGGTATCAGCAGAAGCTCCATGATCAGCACGGATCCCGGCGGTGCCGTCCCACAGGTCAAAGGACTTCCACAAGACGCGTCGTCCACTCGTAGCGTTTCTCGCCGCGTTCCCCCTCTTTCGGATACTCTTTCGCAGCCGCGATCTGGATCTTGAACTGACGCGATCTGCGCATGGCACCTTCCCCTTTTGCCAACTCAAAAACAACAAAATATGACGTGAGCCGGCGGCTGAACGTAATGTTTTCCAGCTTCACAAAATGGATCTCTCCGCCCTGAAATTCACGAAGGATGCACCGAACAGCATCATTTTTCATGAACGCCTCGTAGGATTCGATGTAACTTTTTTCCGTCGTATACCGAAGCAGGACTCCAGCCCCTCTCGCCCGGTGAGTACGCGGATTTTCCAACTGAAGCGCTTCCAGCTGCCGCCCCGTCGTCATGAGCTGAAACCATTGAGAAGCAAAGTGTTTTGCCGATTCGACTTCACAGTTTCGGAAGGTTTTTGCGGAAACCCAGCCGGCAGCAATGAAAAACAGACTGAAGTAAAGGCCAAAAATCGCGATTTTCCGTCCGATCATCGCCTGACGCCGGACTGCCATGGATACAAATGCCGCACTAATGAGCAAAAGTGCCATGATCGGCAAAAAGAGCATTTTGTCTGAAAGAAGGACCAGAGGCGACGTCAGAGACAAAACGCCTCCCAGAATTGCCGTAACGCTGACATCACGCGTTTCTTCTGCGATATTTTCCAAATGTTCCATCGTCTCTCCTTTGATCCCTGCCCTCAAAGCAGCGGGAAACAGCGCTTGCCGTTCCCCGTCTTTCCTTGACTAGTCCAGCTTAATTAAGGCTCACATTGATGGCCGTCGAGCCAGTCTTCTCCACGTTCTCGTCCACCGCAGAACGGAATTTGTCGCAGCCGGCACGGTATTCGTCGAACGATTTCGCTTCATTGCTTCCCCCCATCGCGCCGCCGCCGACATACGAATAGAACGTGTACCACTGACGGTCAGGAGCCGTACCCATCATCATACGCTGGTCCGACTGAAAACCACCGAACATGAAATTCTTTCCGAGGGGAGCCTGGTGGAACGTGAACATCGCGAAGGATGTGTACGCACATGCAAGCAGAAGCGCCATAACATACCCACCGTAAAGATTCACTTTCGGGTCAAACTTCACCTTCACGTTGCTCAGTTTGTTCGTCGTGACCTGAAGCAGTCCGCAGACGACCCAAAACACGAGCCAGAGCATCGCGAAATTAAAGAAAAACGCCCGGGAACTCGAAAATGAGCGGATCGCAGCAGCGATTCCCGGTGCGAGCGACGACGCAACGAGCCCCGCAAACACCATGTTGAAGAAACGGATCGTATTGCACCAGAGTCCGTCACGCAGCGCAGACCCCAAAACGGCGGCAAAAACGAAAAAAACGACAGCAATGAACATGATCTATTTTATCCTATATTTCGGGTTGAATTTAAGTGGATCGGTCTGTCCCCCGAAAGTTGCCCTCCGGGAGACGAAAATCAAATGGCAGTCCTGCGATTTCTCCAAGTTAGGAGACTCTCAAATTTCAGGAAAGTGCGCGCTTGAGTTCCTGAAGCGACGTGATCCCTTCCCGGACCAAACGCATTCCCTCGGCAGCCATGAAGCGGTTTCCATCCTTTTTTAAGGCAGCACGAACCAGCTCCAGTTTCGGCGAGTGAAGGAGCACTTTGCGCGTTTCATCGCCAATGATGACCAACTCGAACATCGCAGTCCGGCCGGAATATCCGAGGCCGCGGCATTCCGGACACGGTTCCTGCGGCTTCTCGCCCGGTTTGGGCTGGACAGGCGTCGGAGTCCTGAAAATGTGGATCTTTTCCGTCGCGCCGATCTGACGAAGCGTCTCGACAGGCGGCAGGTAGGATTCCTTACAGTGCTCGCAAAGTTTGCGCACCAAACGCTGACATACGACCGCGTTGAGGTTTCGGACCCATTTTTCGGCATCACATTTCGTCGCCATGATGCGCAGGATCGCTTCGGCCGCATCTTTCGCACGGACCGTCGTGATCATGAAACGCTCTTCGTTCTCGATCTCGTCCAGCATGTCATTCGTGATCTCCGGCGACGGAATGTCGCGGACGATGACCACATTCGGATCTTTCAGGAAAAGGGAACGCATTTCGCTGCGCCAGAAATCAATGTCTTTCGAGTGGATCGGGACTTTCGTGACGTTTTCCACCTCATCGTATTCGTGAATTCCGTCCTCGATCTCATAAAATTCGCGCGTGTATCGGTCCGTTTTCAAAAGGGTGAGCTTCATCGTCGTGCGCAGGCCGGAAGTATTCGGCGCGGAGAAGACCATGAATCCCTTTTCCGCCTTCATCTGCGTACGGATCTTCTGCTCCATCTCCTCCGACATTCCGAGATCCGCCAGTGCCTTGAACGGAATCTTCTCCTGCTCAAAAAGGAAGACCGCGCGTTCACCGCCCTGAACTCCCTGCGTCGTAAAGTGGACCAGAACGCTCCGTTTGCGTTTTTCCGGAGCACGGACCGACTCTTTCGCCTTTTCGACATGGCGTTCCATTTCACGGATCTTCGCTTTGTTTTCCTCTGCCATGACCTCTTTCAGCGCGTCTTCCGCCTGCTTCACCTTGAGACGGTCTTCCGGGAACGTGTACTCGTACTCGAAATCGATCCTGAAAACGCCTTCCTGTTTGTTTTTTCGATCTTCCGGCTTCATTCCGGCGAGGATCTTGAGTGCTTGGAGCGCGGGATCTGCCAGTTCACGCGTGAATCCTTCCGAGGAGTTCCACACACCGTCCAGCAAGTAACGCGAAGAGACTCCGTTTGCCGTGTAGTCGAGCATGAATCCTTCCGGATGGACTACCATCAATTTGGAAAGGATCTCGCGGGCATTCGGGAACCCGGCGTGAGCACGGGCCTGGATGCGCCACTGTTCCGTATCCACTTTGTTTTTGCCGTGCGGATTCAGAACGACCGGGAAACCGACCTCATGACGGTCGCGGACTTTCGTATCGACCTTGACGCCGACGTAGGACATCATTCGGGCAAAAACGAAACGGAGATGTTCCGGCGTGAGCACCTGCTCGCCGCTGGAGAGGTCCTGATTGTGCATCCGGACGAACATCGTGAGCGGAACGGCCCACCCGGCGATCAGGAACAGGTAACTGACCCAGAAGAACGGAATGACCCAGAAGAGGATCATGCCGCCCCAAAACGCGCCGTACGCTGTCGGGATCCATTTTTTCCCGTTAAATCCGTAACGGATGCAGTCCGTACTCATCCAGTCCGTCGAAAAGACCCACGCAAGGTAAATGATGACCGCAGCCAAGATCTTCCAGAGTGCCGCGTATCCGCCAAAGGAGTCCATCGTGCGGAAAACCGATTTCAGATCCGTCGGAGGCGCTGTCGGCGCGGTCGGGACTGAAGGAACTCCAGCGGACGGCACATCGGCATCTTCGCTGCTTCCGTCAGAAACTCCTTCCTCTTCCGCATTGTCTGCGTCTTCTTCTCCGTCAGCCTCTTCATCTTCTGCAGCGGCGTCCTCATCACCGTCAGCCTCTTCTTCTGCATCTTCGGCATCTTCGACATCTTCTGCATCTTCAACATCTTCTGCATCTTCGACATCTTCTGCATCTTCGACATCTTCTGCATCTTCTGCATCTTCGGCATCTTCAGTCTCACCGTCTTCTTCCACATACTCTTCGCTGTCTTCTTCCGCAGCATCCTCTTCCGCATCCTGAGCCATGACGGAGGAAGTCACGGAAAGATCAAAATCAGCCTGCGGGAGCACGCTCCCTCCCCACGCAAGGAGACTTGCCGCAAGGTAAACGATGAAAAGCCGCATCATGAACATCTGACGCATTCTGAACTCCTGAAAAAACGAACGACAAAATTGAGTTTTGGCCGAAACGCTGCCGTTTCCGCAAAGGGACTGACAGATCCCCAAACCGCTTCGGCACGAAAATTTCCAATCCCCATTTTAGCATATTAACGCGAAAGGGCAAGGAGGCAGGAAGGTCTTTTTTCAAATTTTTTCAATTTTCTTTTCTTTTTTTGCGATCTATCCCCCCCGGATACATGAAAATCCCCCCAAACACATTGGAGAGAGCTGCCTCACGGCGAAACGCACGCCGGGATCCGGAGGATCATCCCCGACTTTTCATGCAGACCGCCTCCCGTCCACTTGCCCGTAGCGGGATCTCGCGGAATGCTGGTCCCCAGACCGAAATAGAACCACCCGTTCAGATGCGCAAAGGAACGCGCAAAGGTTTCCGCCTCGAATGAAAAGAGCGGAACGAAATTTACGCCGTCTGATGATTCCCAGACATGATTTCGCACGATGCGGCGAG
>SUVI01000163.1 GCA_015062085.1 Planctomycetaceae bacterium | reverse complement strand
TCGTTTCGCAATCGGAATTTCCATAGCGTCCGTCGACCTGGCGTTTCGCGGCAAGGAAATGGTCGCGGACCACGTCGCAGCACGCAATGACCTGAAAGTCCGGGAAACCGAGGAAGTTGCTCATGTCGCCGCGTCCCTGACCGCCGCAGCCGATCAGAGCCATAGTAACTCGCTCATTCGCCGCAGTCGTTCCGTCAAGACCAAGTGCGGCACCCGGCACCAGTCCGCATCCTGCCAGAGCCAGCGTACTTTTCAGCATATCGCGGCGGGTCCAGCGTTTCGTTAGAGTACTCATAAAAATCTCCTGAAATTAAGGTGAGCAGATCCGCCGTCAAACACTGTTGGCCGACGAACAGGATCTGGGATGTCGAAGCAGCATCTAAGGATCAATTATAGAAAATGTGCAGAAAAAAGTCAAGAACCATCCTCATGAAATTTCGGGAAAATCAAGATTTCCCGCAAAAAATTCAGAAAATTTGAACAACAGGCCCACTGAGCAAAAAACGAAAGAAACGCGAAACAGATCGAAAGCAGTACTGGTGAGGAAGGAAACACCGAATACATGATGAAGGAACTTTCTGACAGGAATTCCGCGAAAAGACGCAAAGTAATTTGAAAATTTCCCGAAAACTCCGCGTCTTTTCGTCAATTTCATGGCCAAAACTTTCCTGCACAGGTATGTTCGGCAAGACGGACTATTTACCTTCTACGTATTTCTTCACGAACGGATCGATCGCAGCGCCCCAGATCTCGTATCCTTTCGCGCCGGGATGGAGAAGGTCGGGCATCATGCCGCGAGAGAGCGTGTCGCCGTCCGCTTCGAGAAGCTGCGGGTTGATGTCAACGTAGAAGATGTTTTCGCCGTCGGCCATGGCCGGGACGCCTTCGTTGATCTGATTCACAAGCTGACGCATTTTGTCCTGGCTGTTCGCGCCGCGCGGGAAGACAGAGAAAAGGACGATCTTCGCGTTTGGTTTCTTTTCGCGCACGAGACGAAGGATCTCGCGGATCCCTTCCTGCGTCTGTGCCGGATCCGTTTCGTTCCACCCTACATTGTTCGTACCGATCATCAGAACAAAAAGTTTCGGATCGATCTTGTCGAGGATCCCCGAATCCTTTACGATCCAGATCGTGTGCTGCGTTCGGTCTCCGCTGAAACCGAGATTCAGAACTTTACGGTTCCCGAACCATTTCGCGTAGGCGTCTTTACCGTTTCCTTCCCAGAAATTCGTGATGGAGTCGCCAAGCAGCACGATGTCGATCTCTTCGGCTTCCGCCTGCTTGAATTTCTGCTCAAAACGCGGTTTCCAGAAAGAACGCCAGCCGGTCTCGTTCATTCCTGAGACGGACTGGACAGCAAGATGGTTCTCATCCGCAGCCGGAACGGTCATGGTGAGGCCGGCGGTCAAAAGAAAAAAGGAAAGGGAAAGGGAAAGGGAAAGGGCTAAAATTCGTTTCATAGTCACTCCTGATCGAAAAAAGGTTGGTGAGTGGTGCGTATCGTTTTCGGGAAAACACACACGACGATACTAAACATTATTTTAGCCCTGTATCCCAAAAAAGTCAAGGGGCAGGGACGAAAATTCAAAAAATTTTCCGAAAAGACGCAGAGCAGCACAGGCACACGCAGCACAGGCACACGCAGCACAGGCACACGCAGCACAGGCACACGCAGCACAGGCACACCACAGCTCTGCTCTTTCCGTGAATCTCACGGCCAGACCCGTTACGGAAGCTGGATCCAGACCGGTTTTTCAGGGAGAGTGTCGGCATGGTAGAGGACTTTGCCGCCCGCTAAAACGTGCAAGCCTGCGCCTTTTCCGTAACGTGTGCCGTCAGCGTCCCAAAAGATCGTCAGGTTCTTTCCATGGTACGGAAGACGGTCAAGGCAAAAGTAGGGGATCGTACGTTCTGTAAGCGGGAAAAGAGTCAGGCCGTTCTCCAAAGACGGACGCACGCCGATCAGACCGTTCACGACTAAGTCGCAAAATGTCGAGTGATTGTAGTCCTTCCCGCGCTCGTAGCCTCCTTTTCCTGGACGCCATCCCCACGCCTTCAAACGTGTCCGCGCGATCCAGTCGCCAGTGAATGGGTTCAGATTTTCGTCGATCCACGGCACGACTTTTCCATCTTCGCGCGTTCGCTGGTGACTTCGGACGTAAATGTTCAGCGTCTCGGAAAACGCCCGGCGATGCGCCTCAAAATCGAGACCTGCCGCCGCCTCACGATTCACCAGATTCGCAAGAGCAGTGAGCGTCACCGACGTCGAGTACGGCCAGCTTGGACCATTCCACTGACACTCGTGCCCCTCGTAAGAGATCCGGAATCCCGGATGCCGCTGCTCAGCCGTCGTCGGACCAAACGGTGCCCAGAATCCCTTCGGATCCATCAACTGATCCCACGCAGCCGTATATTCCTGAGGCGGAACGGAACCTTCGTCCGCATACCACGGCGTGAAACCATGCTGCTCGCGGACATCACGCAATACGAGCGGAGCGTTTGCGTCTTTCACCCGCGGCGCGACCTTGAAGAATTTCGCTTCCGGATCCCAAAGTTTGGAATTGAGGAGCGCTCGGATCTCTTCCGCCTTTTTCGCGTACTGTTGTGCAAGTTCCGTCCGTCCCGCCAGTGCCGCGATGCGTGAGATCGCCAGCGTTTCCATGTACATGTACGTGTTGATCGTCGCACGGTATCCGGAACCGCCGATCGAAACCTCCATCCCATCATGGCCGTCATTCTGCCAGAAAAGCCCGTTCGGGTCCCGGTGAGATTTTTCCCACGCCTCGTAGTTCTTCACCAGCGCATCCAGGACCTCGACCGCCAGTTTCGTGTCGCCCGAAACCAGCGCGTACTGCCAGACGGAATCGGCGATCCAGAAAGAGTACGCCCTGACTGCGCCGCCGCGGTAAAGCCAGAATCGCGTGTAGTCGTCAAGGATCTGACGATTCTGGAGCCAGCGTCCTTCTCGGTAATGATGCCCAGCCGGGCAGGATATCGCGTTTTCCTTGCCGGACCATGGAACTTTCGGCAGGAATTCCGTCACGACAAAACCGTCGTTTGCCGTGAGCTTCACCGCTTTCCGAAACGTCCACCAGCGAAAATACCATGTCCGAACGAGCGCCTCATCGGGATGATCGAGCATCGGAATGTTTTCGGCCATGAACTCGAACGCTTTCTCGTTCGGGTACGTCTGACGCACGGATTCCTCGTCGTTCGCATTGAACTCCTCAACGTAACCACGAAATGCCTCCGGCTTCAGGATGTGCTGCGCGTTTACGGAAAATGAAAGCGCACAGAAAAAGAGCGGCAGGAAAAACAAAATGAAACGGAATTTCTTCATGTTCAATTCTCCGGAACATTGGGACACAGTACACGCCCCAAGTTCCAATGTTTAGAAAAAAGGAAAGTTTAAGCTCCGCCCGGAAAGTGCGTACCGAAGCGGGTGAAAAAGTGGGATCTGAATACGCTCCGGCAGAATGGAAAATGGCTCGGATCTTCATCAGAATTCCCAATGAGCCTCCATTTTACCCCATGATCGAGGAATCGGCAAGTACTCCCACAAAAAATTTCATGAAAAAAGGCCCTTTTCGCATAACGATTCCTCCAAACTTTCAAATAGGCCATCATTTTTCTCTGCCATAGCGTATTTGGTACATCGGGTAACCGATCTCGCGAATTTTTCCGATCGTCTCCGGGTACGGCGTGTCGCAGACGTCAACGAAGCCATTCTGGAAATTCTCGCCGTCAAATCGGCCGGTCGTCGCCTGCTCGGAGTACTGATGCCAATGCACGCCGACGAAATTCGGGTGTCTCAATGCGGAATCGACGTAATTAAAGTAGGCCTGAGCACGTTCTTCCTGATCTTCCACGCCGATGAGCGTCCAGTGCAGCATTCCGCGGTCGAGTGCGCCAAAGTGAAACTCGCTGACGAGGAGCGGTTTGTCGATACCATCCGGAAGACGGAAATCATTCAATGAGAAGCGGTAAATATTGAAACTCAGCACGTCGCAGTATTCCGCGGCGATCTTCAGGAAATCCGCACGCGGCGTCCCGCAGTAACGGCAGCCAAGATAAAGCGTACCGGGAGCGTTTTTCGTGAATTCTTCCTTGATGACCGCGAAGTATTCACGAACCGTCGCAGCAGAAAACTCCGCGCAATCTTCCGACGAACCTTTCGGCGGCATTCCCTTCCGCTCGAGCATTTCCTCCCACGAAGCGTACTTTCCGCCCCACGCCTGATTCAGTTTTTCGATCGTACCGTACTTTTTCCGAAGCCGCTCAATAAAAATCTGTTTCGCCGGCTGCGACGCGGATGATTTCAGCGTCCACTCCGCCAGCGACGTGCGGCCGCCCCAGTTCAGCTCATTATCAACGAAGAATCCAAAACAGTACGGACTCTGCGTTTCGGCTCGATGCTCGATCAGCTGTTCGCGGATATTTTTACGGAATTCCGGGTGAAATGGGTCACGGAAATTCCACCAGAGGCCATCGTCCGCTCCTTCAAGAAACGGCGATTTCATCGTGATCCGATCACAGAAAGGTGTTCGATTCTGAAGCGCGATACGGACATCCGAACTGTTCGCGATCGTATTCATTCCCCAGCTTCTTAAACGCCGGTGAGCCATCTCCGCGTACTTCTCCCGCCAGCCTTCGCCGCCGTATTTTCGCCAAGCATTCGCGCTGGAGAAATCAAACGTTTCCCGGATCCCGCGCACATCGTAAAGGTCCTTCAAAACCGCATCGTTCGTGAAGTAAAATTCAGCCAAAGGAGAATCCATTTCGGGAAGTTCCTCGAAATAGTGCTTCCGTCCGTCCAGCGGAGTTACGGCACTCGAGGCGTTGATCCGCACCGGACCATGCGACCAGAAAAGATGACCAAGCGGATCGACCATCCACCATTTCCCATCGACTTTTTCCACGCGAAAACGTCCCGTCGCTTTCAATTTTGGTCCTGCAGTCCAACCGCCGAACTCATCACGATCCTCGGGCCCAGGATGCGCCTCAAGGTCCTTTTCTTCCGCCTCACGAGCCGCTTGCAATTCCGCGTCCGAGTGGATCTTTCCCGGCCACTCCTTGTGCTTGAACTGTCCGTAACGGTCGATGAACGGGAAAAATTCCTCCGGCGTCATCTCTGCCCACTTCGGATCCGCGTCAAAATACCGATAGTAATCCATCGGTGTCGGATGCGTGAACGGCTTCGGCTTCCCCGTTTTCTGCGCCGCGGCTTTCCCCAGATCCGCTTTTTTGAGAACGATCCGCTTCACGCCCCATTTCCAGTCCCAAACCGGCTTCGGCATATAGACGCCGACAGACGTGATTTTCGTACTTTGGAGCGTATCGCGCAAACTATTACCGTCCCACGGCGTTCGGCGCAGCCCCTTCGTGTCGAACAATTTCCGGAAGATCGGCACAAGACAAACCGCCGTCCCCCCTTTCTCCGCGTCAGCTGTGGAAATGAACGCATCTTTCTCTCCTGCCAGATTCCCTTCTCCGCCCCCCGCAAGACGCACCCGGACCGGCAGGCGTACTGAATGGGAATCCCGATGCACCAGTTCGATCTCGACGGCATTAAAGTCCTTCAAATCCCACTCGCCAAGTACCGCGAATCCAGGATAGACCGTCTTTCCCTGACTTTGCGATCCCTGCGTCTGGATCAGAAGCCCATCTTCCGACTGCTCAATGACCGCCCCGTCAAGCGAACGGATCTTCTCCATCGGCGTAGAAGCGTCGAAAACCGTGATCTCCTGCGCGTAAACCGCTGAAGCTGTCAGGAAAAGAAAAAATAAGATCAGCCAACAAAAATTCCGGCCCATATTCAAATTCCCTGAATTCATCAATTATCCTCACCTATAAAAAAGCCGGAAACGTACCTCAAACGCCTCCGAACGTCCTCCCAATGGCGGTTTGGTGCACATTTGCCGGAAAGGACAAAAATCAAGATCCAACGTCGAATTACGGATCAGTTCGAGATCGAAACGACCTTTCCGTCGGAACGGTGGCCGAGATACTGGTGCGTTTCCGCGTCGATCGAGTAGCTGATGGAACGGGTACTTCCATCGCAGAACGCCATGTTAAACGACCCGGCGTGCGGACTGCCAAAGTTTCCGGTCGGACCATACCCCGCGCGATCCTGCATCGGACGATAGGTCTGGTCTGAATTCGTCCAGCGGTACGTGTCAATGTTGCATCCTTCGTAAATTCCCATGTCATCAGCGGAGTCGTTCCCCGTCTCGTAATGGTCCGGATTCAGGTACTTCTCGCCGATCATGTACGTGTTTGAGGTCCCATCGCGGACTTCTCCCATCGTCACCTGACTGTAAACGCAGGAGATTCCCGTCTGATTCCCCGAAAGAAGCGTTGAGGAGAAACTCGACTCCGTTACGTTCATGTTTGAAGGACCTCCGTCCGTGATCTGCGTTTTGTCGCCGCAGTTCATCGCGTAATCGAAAAGTGCCGCCTGGTCGACAGTGCGCCCGTTATTGTAGACCTGCTTTTTCGGGCGCGGGCAGATCTTCTGCGTACGCCGTGATGGACAGACGAAAAAGGAAACGAGCGTCTGGTCGCGCTGGTAGGCAGCGTCCTGCTGAGTTCCGGTGATCTCGTCTGGTTTCCCGTCGGTTCCCATCTGGTAAAGCGCGTTCAGCTCCAGAAACGGAAGGACGGAGTACGTCCACCCGCCCGGCTGTTTCTTACCGAACCCGCGGTCAGGATCTCCGGTCCATTTCCAGCCGTAGCCGCCGGAGGGAAAGTACTTGACCGTACTTTCGTGATTCAGCGACGCAAGCGCCAGCTGTTTCAGCGCGTTGGAGCACTGCATCCGTCTCGCTGCCTCACGAGCCTGCTGAACGGCCGGAAGAAGCAGACCGACCAGCATTCCGATGATCGCAATGACGACAAGAAGTTCCACGAGTGTAAAACCATTTCGGGAAAGGGGCAATTTTCTCGTCATGGTCATTTTCCCTCACTTTCTTTCTCATTTTTTGAATCGAATGGAACGGAGACCCAAAATCCCCATTCCGAGAAGCAAAAGCATGAACGCCGCAGGCTCCGGAACCGCCGCGCTTTCACCTCCGCCCGCCGCACCGAGTGCCGTCAGCATGAGACCTTTTCCGCTGACCCACGCCAAATTCCAATCCTCGCGCTCCGTTTCCAGAAGCCAGTCATTGAAATCCTGCGATCCGTTCAGGTCTCCGATCATTTCCGCCACAAGGTATCCCGCATCGGAAAATTCCATTCCCTCGGCAAACGCCACGTCGATGAATCCTGCGTTTTCATCAAAAGTCGGGACCTCCGTCATGTTGAACTGACTGTAGAGCGCGTCGCTCGTAATGGTGAGCTGAAGTGTCGAATTTGTGAAGTCGAGCCCGGGAAGCTGAACGAATTCCGCAGCCGGAACGATCGAGACCGTGCTTCCGTCAGCAAGCGCGATCTGGGAATCCGAGGCTTCCGCGAGTGTACCGCCTTTCATCACGACGTCATTCAGCATGCTGTTTCCCGCCAGCGTCAGTGTTCCCTGCTCGACCGTCGTCGTGCCGGAGGCGTGCAGGTTCGTAAGCGTCTGGGATCCCGCGCCGGTCTTGGTCACGTCGGTGAGGTTGGAGGGAAGCGCACCGGAGTAAACGTACTCGCCGGAGGCCGGAGCGAACGTGAGTGCCGCCGCTTCGCCGGTGTTCAGGATCTTCGTCCCGGTGAACGTGCCGTTTGAGAGACCGCCGAATGTCTGCGCGTTGCCGTTGATGTTCAGCTCCGCATCATTCTGACCGAAACTCACCGGCCCCGTGCCGAGCGCGTTAGGAGCATCCAGACGCAGGAATGTCCGTTTGTTCGTCGTTCCCGACGCCGCGCCGCCAATGATCGTTCCGCCGGAATAGTCGTTCGTGTTCGCGAGCACGTTCGTCCCGCTGTCCGCGAAGATCTGAA
>SUVI01000162.1 GCA_015062085.1 Planctomycetaceae bacterium | reverse complement strand
AACGGCTAACAGCTAACGGCTAACAGCTAACGGCTAACAGCTAACGGCTAACAGCTAACAGCTAACGGCTAACGGCTAACGGCTAACGGCTAACAGCTAACAGCTAACGGCTAACGGCTAACAGCTAACAGCTAACAGCTAACGGCTAACGGCTAACAGCTAACAGCTAATAGCTAATAGCTAATAGCTAATAGCTAATAGCTAACGGCTAACAGCTAACAGCTAATAGCTAACGGCTAACAGCTAACAGCTAACGGCTAACGGCTAACAGCTAACAGCTAACAGCTAACAGCTAACAGCTAACAGCTAACAGCTAACAGCTAACAGCTAACAGCTAACGGCTAACAGCTAACAGCTAACAGCTAACAGCTAACAGCTGCGCTAGACCCCTTTCTTCGCCATATCCACGAGGATCTCCACACCTTTCGCGATAGTTTCGTCGCTTGCCGCGAAGGAGATGCGGAAGTGCGTGTCGCAGGAACTGAAGACGTTCCCCGGGATGATGAGGAGCTGACGCTCAATGATCGCGCGGTTGACGAACTCGCTTGCAGAGGCGGTCGGCGCTTTCGGGAAGGAGTAGAAGGCGCCTTCGGACTTCACGATCTCGTAGTAGTCCTTCAGACCGTCGTAGACCAGGTCGCGTTTGCGGCGGTAGGCGTCCAGGTACGGTTTCATGTCGGTATCGAGCGCCGCGATGGCTCCGAACTGGAGGGCGCTTGGAGCACAGACGAAAGTGTACTGCTGGAATTTGAGCATCTGCTGAATGATCTCATGCGGTCCATGCGCGAAACCGAGGCGCCATCCGGGCATGCCGTAGCACTTGCTGTAGCCGTCCAGGACGATAACGTTTTTGCTGAATTTCGCAGGCGACGTGAATCCGCCGTCGTAGCAGAAGAATTTGTAGATCTCGTCGCTGACCAGTGCGACCTGCTTCCGGTCCGCGAGTTCCGCAATGTCGCGGCAGACGGCTTCACTGGCGATCGTTCCGGTCGGATTTGCCGGCGAGTTCATGATGATGAGCTTGGTTTTTTCGGTGATGGCAGCTTCCACTTTATTCACGTCGATGTGGAAATCCGGATACGTCGAAACGTAGACCGGCTTCGCGCCGAGCATTCGGATCAGTGCGTCATACATGACGAAGAATGGGTCGAAAATGATGACTTCATCGCCGGGGTTTACCAGCGTCATGAGGGTCAGAAGGAGACCACCGCTGGTACCGCTGGTGATGAACGCTTCTCGAACGCCTTCCCCATACTGTTCATCGACCTGTTTCTGGACCAGCGTGCGCAGAGGAGCGGCTCCCTGAGTCGGCGTGTAGCCGTTTTTGCGGGAGGAAATGGCTTCGATCGCAGCATTGCGGGCGATTTCCGGCGCGTCAAAGTCCGGTTGGCCGATAGAAAGATTTACGGGGTTTTCGAGTTTGGAGGCAAGGTCAAAAACTTTACGGATCCCGGATGCGTCAAACCAGTGCGTCCGGTCCGCGAGCCATTTATCATACATGAGTCAGCCTTTCGGAAATATTGAAAATGAAAATTTTGAAAATGAAACCGTGCGCATCCCGAAAAAACGCTCCGTCCGCCGAGATACACGCAGGGGTAAGGAAGTCTACTCTTTTTATCTTAACATTTTTTGGAAAAAATGCAAGGGAGGAGTCGAAAAAAAGCAAAATTGTTGAAAGATCTTCCTCTTTTTCAAAAAAAATCGAAACTCCCCCTTGACGGATTACGGTGCTTGGGGTAAAATAGAAGTTGGGGATTTATGGTATTTTTGAAATTTTTGACTGATTGCGATGAACAGTTTTGATTCGACTGCCGATTTTGACGACTACAGGACCATGAACCAGATCATTCCGGGGATCCTTCTCTTTTCACGCTACCGGATCGTAAAGCTGCTTGGACGCGGCGGCATGGGGGAAGCGTGGCTCGCGGAAGAGATGGAGGGAAATCTCAAGGTTCAGGAGGTCGTCCTGAAAAGAGTTCCGCCGGAACTCCTGGGGGATCGTGAACAGCTCCTTAAGGTGCAAAATTCTTTTAACCTCGTCCGAAAACTCCGGCATCCCAACATCTGCTCCGCGCTGACGTTTCTGATGGACGGTGCGTATGGTGCGTTTTGCGTCTTGGATTACGTTTCGGGAAAGGATCTTGCGGAACTTCAGCATCAGCGTGAGGACCGGGTTTTTTCGCTGGATGAGACTCTAAAGGTCCTGCGTCCGATCGCGGAGGCGCTGGACTATGCGCATCGGAAAAAGGTCCTTCATCGTGACGTGAAGCCGCAGAATATCATGGTGCCGATGGATGCCGGGAAGCTGCTGTGGGAGGACGCGAAGCTGATCGATTTCGACTTAGCGATCGAATGGCATTCTACCGTTTCGTTTGACCAGACGCTCCCGAATCACATTTCGGGAACATTGCCCTACATGTCGCCGGAGCAGATCGACGGAACGGTGCAGGACGGACGTTCGGATCTGTATTCGCTCGGAGTGCTGGCGTACCAGATGCTTGGCGGGAAATTGCCGTTTACTTCTACGACGCCGTCGATACTGATCCATCAGATCCTCACGAAAGAGCTTCAGCCGATCGGATCGCAGTCCGAGCAGGTGAATCTGGCACTGAAAAAGGCGACGGCGAAAAAACGGGCGGACCGATTTGATTCCTGCGGTGAATTTGTGGACGCTTTGGAGGGGAAGACCGTCGTTTCGTTCCTCCATTCCGTGACGGAGTCGGGATTCCAGAGCATTGAGGACGCTCGGGCTGGGAAAAAGCGTTTGCGTCCGGTCGGGTTTGACCCGTACTATGAGTGGCTCGGCATCTCGCCGTTTTTGCCGCTGACGCATTACACGCTGCTCGGTCTTCAGGATTTTGAGCCGAACCGCGAGGTCATCACCAACGCAGCGGACCGCCAAATGTCTTTCGTCTACACCTACCAGAACGGAAAGCACGCGGAAGATTCCCAGAAGCTCATGGCAGAGATCCTTGAGGCGCGGATGTGTCTTTTGAATCCGCAAACCAAGCTGGAGTACGATCAGCGTCTGAAAAACCAGGGGGTCGTCCTTTTGAAAGAAGTTCCGACGCCCAGCGCTCCGCCGGTCCCGAAATCACACTCTTCTGCCGCCTCTTCACTGCCGGGGAGCGTGTCCGATCCGCCAATGCATGCCGACGGAGCGGCCTCGCCTTCTTCTGCGGCTTCGGCACACCTTTCCGATTCCGGAAAAACGGCGGCTCCGGAGCATCTTTCCGATTCCGGAAGAACGGCAGCCGCGGGAAACTGGACTGTGCGGGTCGCGGTCCCGGGGCAGGATAATGCCGGCGGAAGTACGGAAAAGGGACCGGTCGAGATCATGCCGATCCGCTCTGCCGCCCGCTCTCAGGGACCTTTGGGGCCGGAAGGACTTCCTTTGGCGATGCCGCCGTCTGCGGCTGGGAGACAGAATTCCGTTCCGGAAAAATCGAGTGCGTCCGGCGCATCCAGTGTGCTGCCGTCTGCCGCGCCTCCTGCGTCTGCCGCGCCTCCTGCGTCTGCCGTACCTCCTGCGTCTGCCGCGCCTCCTGCGTCTGCCGCGCCTCCTGCGTCTGCCGCGCCTCCTGCGTCTGAAGCGTCCGGAAGCACCGTTTATGTGCAGACTCCCGCAAGACCGTCTATTCCAGTTCCGCCTCCGATACCGCCATCTGCCGCGGGAAGTGATTCCGTGCTGGATCTTGGATTCACGCCGGACGAAAATGCCTCTTCGCTCGCGCTGGGAAACCGGGTCCGCAAGGCAAGCAAAACGAACTGCCCAAGCAAAAATTCCGGCCGATCTCGAAACGTTTCGCAGAAAAACCTGACGGATGAAGGGACTGGAGGATCTTCCGGGAAATCTTTCGTGAACGGCCAGATCCTGGGGTTCCCGAAACTCTGGGTCTGGGCGGGCGCGGCACTGATTTTTGCTGCGGTCGGCGTGCTGGCCGTGCTTTTGCTGCGGAGCTGAATGAGAAAACGGCGGTTTGGAATGGTTTTGCTGTTTTTCTTCTTGTGACGGGGGATGAGGAGATCATGTCAGAACGGGATGGAAAAAATTCGGCCGGCGCTCTGGAAACGCAGCCGGTCGAGGATTCGCTGTGTACACTGTGTCCGGAGGAAGTCAACTACGATCCGGAGCAGTTTACGGAACTTCGTACGGGCAGCCTCTTTGGCGAGTACCGAAATTTTCGTCTTTGCCGGAAGATCGGCGAAGGCGGGATGGGTCAGACTTGGCTCGCGGAGGAACTGGCCGGCGGTGAAGTGACCCGCTGCGTCGTTCTGAAGATCCTCTCGCGCGAACTTCAGAGAAACGCCGGTGCTCTGAACGAAGTCCGCCGCGTTTTTGACCTGACTGCTTCTCTTAGCCACTCGCACATCTGCCCGCTTTACGGAAGGTTTCGGGATCCTGATTTCGGCGACTTTCTCGTCATGGCGTACGCGGACGGCGGGACGCTTCGGGAGTGGTTTCTGGCACAGCGCGGGCATGAAGACGGACTTTACTGGAAACGAGTCCTTCCTCTTCTGCGTCCGATCGCCGAGGCGCTGGATCACGCGCATCGGATGGGAGTCGTTCATCGGGACGTGAAGCCGCAGAATATCGTGTTCATGAAGCACGCATCCGGAAACGTGCCGCTTCTCATTGACTTCGGCATCGCGGCACGGATCTCACCGGTGATGGTGCCGGAGAAGTCCGAGACGTTCAGTCGGCAGGATCTGATGGGCCGTTCTTCTTCCGGGACGCCGCGGTACATGGCGCCGGAACAGATGAAAGGAGAGAAACAGGACGGACGCACGGACCAGTACGCGCTGGCGTTGGTCCTCTACGAGCTTCTGCGCGGCTCGCTGCCGTTTTCTGAAACGAACGTCGTGAAGCTGGCGATCGAGAAACTCCGTTTCATTCCGAAAGATCCCCGATTTCCCCATGGAGTCAATGCCGTCTTTCGCCGTGCGCTTTCAGCGAGTCCTGCGCGGCGTTTTTTGACCTGCACGGAGTTTCTCGATGAACTGGAAGCTGCGTTTCAGGAGTGGGAAAACGCAATGAGAAGCACGTCGCGAATTCCTTCAGGAAATGCGTCGAAAAGTTCCGCTCAATGTGCATCCGGTACGGATTTTACGTCTCCGTACCATCCGCGATTCCTGAGACCTTCCGCCGCTCCCCTCCCGCCGTCCGAACCCCAGTCGGGAATTTTGCAGACGGAAATTTCATCTGCGTCGGAAACGATGCCGGGGACTCCTTTGCCTGCCGATGCGAAATCGCGGGCGGATGCCGGGAAAATGAACGATGGAAAGAACGATGGAAAGAACGATGGAAAGAACGATGGAAAGAACGATGGAAAGAACGATGGAAAGAAGGCGGTGTGGGGATGCCTGTTCCTGTTTCTGTGTCCTTTCTTTTTTTCGTTGATTCCTGATATCGTTGGATGCTGGGCGGAAACCCGGCCATTGATTTCATCGGTTACGAATGAGAAAGTGCTGAACTCTGCTCCGAAACGTTTCAGGTCGGATCACTACGAGGTCCCGGAAGGAATTCAGAGGATCGACTCGTTTGCATTTTCCGACCGGACGACATTAAAATCGGTGAAGCTGCCTGCGGGGACGAAGGTGATCGACGACTACGCGTTTCAAGGATGTACGGCACTTGGATCCGTAACGTTTCCTAATGAGTTGAGAAGCGTAGGCAGGTTGGCATTTGAGAACTGCTCCTCCCTGCGTTCGGTCGATCTTCCGGCATCGGTCACGATCATCCGTGAGGGAACATTCCGAGGATGCTCGGCACTCGAATCCGTGACGTTTTCCGAGAATTTGAGTGTCGTGGGGTCTGGGGCATTTAAGGACTGCACGTCCCTGCGTTCGATCGATCTTCCGGCATCGGTCACGTGGGTCGCCAAGTATGCGTTCAGCGGCTGCACGGCGATGCAGACGCTCACGATACGGAATCCGGATGCGGAGATCGAGTTTTTGGAATCGAGCTGCTACCCTTACGTACTGCCGAACTGCAAGATCCGTACGCCGAAGAGATCAAAAGTATGGAAAGCCGCGGAGAAGGCGGGGTACGAGTGCGTGCCGCTGGAGGAGTGACGCTGTTTTGTGGGCATGACGCTGTTTTGCGGGCATGACGCTGTTTTGCGAGCGCGGCGGTATGCCGAAAGAGAGCGCATTCAAGGGCGGAAATCGGGGTTGACTCGTTTGGGGAAGTTTTCTATACTGTGAGCGTTTCGTTTTTTGATTTTGGAGACCTGCAGGGCTCCGCTCATTCGTTCAGGGAGGCTTTTTTCATGAAGATCCAGATCGTCATTCCGGCCCGGCTTGCGTCGACGCGGCTTCCGCGCAAGGTCTTGCTCCGCGAAACGGGAAAACCGCTCATCCAGCACGTTTGGGAAGGGGCGCGTCAGTCCCGGCTTGCGGACGGCGTCACGATCGCGGCGGACGATGAAGAGATCGTTCGGACCGTTGAGGGATTCGGCGGACACTGCGTCCTCACGGGAAAAGAGATCGCCTGCGGAACGGACCGGATCGCAGCGGTGGCACGGGAAATGCCGGATGTGGACGTTTTCGTGAACGTGCAGGGCGACGAGCCGGAGATCCTCGGCGACACGGTAGATGCTGTGGCTGCGCTGATGCAGGACGCACCGAATGCCGTGATGGCGACGCTTGCCGCACCGATCCGCACGATGGAAAAGGCGAACGATCCGTCGTGCGTCAAGGTGGTTTTTGACTCGGCAGGCCGTGCGCTCTATTTCAGCCGGAGTTTGATCCCGTATCCGCGCGACGGCGTGAAAGAGGAGGACCTTCTGCGTGAGGAACCGCTTTTCTGGCAGCATTTGGGCATTTACGCATACCGGCGCGATTTCCTTTTGAAGATCAGCTCGCTTCCCCGCACGAAACTGGAGCGACTCGAGTCGCTTGAGCAGCTGCGAGTGCTGGAAAACGGCTACCCGATCCTGGTGGGGACGGTCCCGCGGGCCGGAATTGGGATCGACACGCCGGAAGATTACGCTGAATTTACCCGGAGGTGGAAAGAAAAAGAGAGAAAAAAGGCAGTGAACGTGTCCTGACACGAATTTCACGGCAAACACGAAAAGATACGAAAGATTTAAAAATTTTTTTAGTCTTTTGGTGAATTTCGCATTTTTTCGAGTTTTTCGTGTTTCCTTTCAGTGTCTTTCAGTGAACTTTTCAGTGTATTTCGTGATGAAACTGGTATGCAGTTGCCGGCTGGAATGGAAAAAGACGAAAAAATCGGAAAATTTGCGAAAAAAGGGACTCCCCCCCCTTGTGGAAATCTGAAAATCGTGTATACTTTATTCTGTAAAAATTGAGAGTGTGAGTGATTTTTACAAAATCGCAAAAATTTTAAGATTTTTGGGCATTTAGCTCAGTTGGTTAGAGCGCCGTGCTCACACCGCGGAGGTCACTGATTCGAGTTCAGTAATGCCCACTGGAAAGTCCCGCCTCGTGTTTTACGAGGCGGGATTTTTTTTGTACGGTCTCCCGAAAGACTGGATCCTGAGGAAATCTCCTTTTCCAATGCGTCTCGGCTTTTCGGAAGCTCGGAAATTTTGAGCCAAAAAAAGCGGGTCAAGCCGGATCCGCAGGGAGTGAAGTCATGGAAATGAAGGATTTGGTCGCGCTTTGCAAAAAACGCGGTTTTCTGTTTCAGTCGAGCGAGATCTACGGTGGTCTGAATGGTTTCTGGGACTATGGTCCGCTGGGCGTCGAGCTGAAGAAAAACGTCAAGAACGCTTGGTGGCAGGACATGGTCGCGACGCACAACGAGCAGAAACTCGACGAAGGCGCTCCCTCCAAATACGAAATGACGGGTCTGGACTGCACGATCATCATGCACCCGCAGGTCTGGAAGTGCTCCGGACACTACGACCTTTTCCATGATTTCATGGTGGACTGCACGGAATCGAAACGCCGTTACCGCTACGACCAGCTCCGCGGACGCTGGGTGGAAGCGAAGGGGCAGAAAGCGTTCGTTCTCGGCGACCCGAACGCGGACAGCTGGGACGAGAGCATTCACGCACGTGCGCAGAAATTCTTCAATCTCCGCGCGAAGGATGCAGATCAGATGGTCTTCGGCGAAGAGCTGATCTCGCTGGAAAAGATCG
>SUVI01000161.1 GCA_015062085.1 Planctomycetaceae bacterium | reverse complement strand
ACGGAATTTCACCACGGAATTTCACCACGGAATTTCACCACGGAATTTCACCACGGAATTTCACCACGGAATTTCACCACGGAATTTCACCACGGAATTTTACCACGGAATTTCACCACGGAATTTTACCACGGAAGACACTGCAAAGTTCACAGAAAGACACACAGAAAGGAAACGCGAAAAGCTCGAAAAAATGCGAAATTCACCAAAAGGCTCTTAAAAATATTTTCAATCTTTCGTGTCTTTTCGTGTTTTCCGTGAAATTCGTGTCAGGACACGTTCACTCCCTTTTTTTCTTTTTCTTTTTCTTTTTCTTTTTTCAGTGTGTTTCTGCGTTTCTTCTGCACACTCAGCGGTGAGATCGGAACTTGGATCGGTACGCACATTTCTATTCCTTAAATGCGTAAAAAGTTGTCTTTTGCGGTGCGTTCCCTCTTGAAATTTTCTGAAAATAAGTTAAAATAAAGTGAAAGGATCTTTACCCATTTCCCCATTTTTGAGAAAATTTTTCATGAAAAACGAACCTGAAAATATGCCGTCCGCCGATATGCAGACGAACTCTTTGAGCACGCTTGACTTGTTGACGCCGGAGGACGTGAATTACGATCCGGAGCAGTTTGCCCCGCTGGAACCTGGCTCTCTTTTTGGCGAGTTCCAAAATTACCGGCTTGAAAAGAAGCTCGGCGAGGGGGGAATGGGTCAGACTTGGCTGGCGACGAAGATCTCCGGCGGCGAGGAGGTCCAGCAGGTCGTCTGCAAGATCCTTTCCGACAGGATCCGCAAAAACGAGAATGCGATGAAAGAGGTCCAGCGCGTTTTTGAACTCACGAAGAAGGCCTTCCATCAAAACATCTGCCCGCTGTTGGGGATCGAGACAGACAAAAATTTCGGCAAGTTTCTCATCATGGCACACATCGAGAACGGGACGCTTGAAGACTGGTTTAAAGCACAGCCTGGATACGAAAACGGCCTGCCTCTTGAGAAACTCCTCCCCATCCTCTCGCCGATCGCGAAGGCTCTCGATTTCATTCATGAACTCGGCATCCTCCATCGGGACGTAAAGCCGCAAAACATCATGTTCCAGAAAATCGGACGGCATAACGTTCCCTGTCTGATCGATTTCGGCATCGCAGCCCGTATTCGTCAGGAGTGCGTGACGCAGGAAACGATGAATCTCAGCCGTTCCACGGACACTGTCGTGAATTCCTCTTCCGGAACGCCGGTCTACATGGCGCCGGAGCAGATGCAGAATTACCCGCAAAACGGACGCGCAGACCAGTACGCGCTCGCGATGGTCCTTTACGAGCTGACACATGGGAAACTTCCATTCTCAAACGAAAACGTCATTGCGATCGCCGTGAACAAAATGAGCCTTTCAGCCACCGCTCCGCATCTCTCCGACTCTGCCAAGGCGGTGCTGGATCGCGCACTTTCTTTCCAATCGGACGCTCGATTTTCCTCCTGCTCCGAGTTCCTCGCAACGCTGCAGGAAGCGCAGAAAAACGCCTCGCCACTCCCCGCTTCTGCTGCGCCGCCGTCTGCACCTGCCGCGCCGATCCCCCTGACGCTTGGAGGCAAAACTTCTCTCCGCGACGTTTTTCAAGGCATTTCGCCCTACTTTGCCTCGACTTCCGGCCGGGCGTCTGAACGTCATGCCGGCGAGCTGATGGTCCAGAAGGTCGGGGACATCAAGTACGCATTCCGATGGTGTCCCCCGGGCACGTTCACGAGAGGCGAAGATGAGAATGCACACAAAGTCACGCTGACGCATGGTTTCTGGATGCTCGAGACGCAGGTCACCCAGGCCATGTGGAAAAACGTGATGAAAAATGAACCGAGCTATTTCCCAGGAAGCCAGAATCCCGTGGAAAGAGTAAAATGGACGGACTGTCTGGAATTTTGCCGAAAACTATCCGCGAAACTAGGCTTGAAAGTCTTTCTTCCGACGGAGGCGCAGTGGGAGTACGCATGCCGTGCGGGAACGGAAGGCGATCATGCCGGCGTGCTGGGCAAGATGGCCTGGTACGGCACGAACAGCAAAAGTACGCATCCTGTCAAACAAAAAGAACCGAACGCCTGGAGTCTGTACGATATGCACGGAAACGTTTGGGAATGGTGCTGGGATCTGTACGGTGCGTATTTGCCAAACGATGTCTCTGACCCGCAGGGCCCAAATTGCGGGAAATACCGTGTCCGGCGCGGAGGAGGATGGAACTCGGACGCCAATGACTGCGGTTCCGCGTTCCGAAATTACTGTCCGGAAAATTATTACTTCAACAATTTGGGGTTCCGCATCCTGATTCCGGAACAGAACCGCTGAGCCCCCGCTCCGCTGCCAAACAAAAAACGCGTTCCTGCGTGTGCTGCTGGAACGCGTTTCTTTGTGTTTCTGAACGTTTCGAGAACGGCAGGAACGCCCGAGGATGAGGAAAAACGAGCGGATCACTTCTCCGGAGCTTCAGGGATCGAGGGGTCCTTCAGGTACGATCCGCGCGGCTGACGGAGCAGGTACTTGTACGGCGAAGCATGGATGAAATGGCAATCGCTGCACTTCGTGCGCCAGTCGTCATTCACGACCGTGTTGGAGTGCTGAACGTCGATCTTCTCCGGAATGTGGCACTTGAAGCACGCATCCTGTGCACTCATGAGCGCACCGACTTCGATCTTGCCGTCCGCGTTCTTCTCCGTTTCGTGACACCGCATGCACGGATTCCGGCCTGGTTTCATATTATGAAGCCGGTAGACCATCCACTCCGACGGCCCGGCATGATCTTTTTCATTGCGTCCAAGGACGAACTCAAGCTCCCGGTCGCCGATCTTCAGCTTTTGCATTCCAATGTCGAGCCGAAGGATGCTCACGTGCACATCACCGCCGAAATTCGAGTCCCAACGCACCGGCTGTCCATTGTGGAGCACCTCTTCCGGACACTCGCCTTTCAGGATCAGCCAGAGTCGGCTCACGACCACGACGGAATCTCCATGCGGAGCGATGAGGAACGTTTTGTCCGAAAGCTGGACCGGCTTTGCATCGAACTTTTCATCTTCAGCCTCTTGTGCAGAGACGGACGAAACTCCCGACGGCGAAAACTGAAAAAGCGTCACGGCACACACTGCCGCAAAAAATACGGAAAAAATACGCGGAATATTTAGGGGCTGGAAATTTTTCATATTCACTCCTCACTTCTTTTTTAGCACGTGAAATTTTCTCTATTATACCTCAATTCCGCGAAATTTTCAAGGGGGAGAATCTTGTCCGGATACCATTTCTTCAAAAAACTTTGTTTTATTCAGCCCTTTATTTAAAAAGAATCTTGAAAACGATCCATCTGCTAACGGCATACCTGTTCTGCCGCAGAAAGTTTACTGTGGAACACTGAAATCGAAACGCGAAATACACGAAAAATCAGATCTTACGAATGTTTTTTAAATTTTTTATGATCCATTTTGTGTTTTTTCGTGTTTTCCGTGAAATTCGAGTCAGACAACTTCCCTTTTTTCCAAAAAAAAACACAAAATTCCGGATTTCTACCTTCCCAGAAGAAGAAAAAAACGCTAAAATGGAGTCTTGATCGTCCAAGTGCGCGGCGTTTTGAACGTCACGGACCACATTTGTTCCTTTATGTTTCGCGGCTTGCCCATGCTTCCGAGGAAAAAACGTACACTTCAGTCCCCAAACCGCAAAAGTTTCCCGACGAATACGCTCGGAGTTCCCTCCCGCTGTTCGGTTTGCCGTTCTGCCTGCCGTTCTGCCTGCCGTTCTGCCTGCCGTTCTGCCTGCCGTTCTGCTTGCCGAGCGTCTTCCCGAGGCCATTTCGCGGCACGGATCGCCCGAATGTCGTCAGAGAGGCGCAAAACAGGTACTTTCCGTACCCGCACACCACATCCGCAGCCGCAGAAAACCGTCTCTTTTCTGCCTAGGCGTCCCGAAGAGTTTCGTCTCTCTTCCCCGTCCGCGTTTCCTCCGGAGGTCTCGCTTCCCGAACGCAGCGAACTGATGCAGACGCTCGAAGCGCTCCTCTTCATCACGCGCGAACCGCTCAGTTCCCGCCGGCTGGCGCAATTTGCTCAAATCGAAGACCTTTCGGAGATCCACGACGCGATACGCACACTGAACCATCTTTACGATGCCGGGCACAGTGCGTTCCGGATCTTGGAGTTTGCCCGAGGGTTTCAGCTCCGCACCCGTCCGCAGTTTACGCCTTGGCTGCGTCTTCTCTGTCGTCAGGGAGGAGTCGAGAATCAGGAAAACCCGGAGATCCGTCTTTCTCCTCCGGCGATGGAAACGCTCGCGATCATTGCGTACCGCGACGCAGCCGACACACCGGCGACACGTGCGGAGATCGAGGCGATACGCGGCGTTCAGTCCTGCATCGAGATCCTGCGTCAGCTTCTTGGAAAAGACCTGATCCGCATTGCCGGGCGCAGTTCAGAACTTGGGCGTCCGCGTCTCTACCGCACGACGAAAAAGTTTCTTGAAGTTTTCGGTCTCAAGACGCTCCGTCAGCTTCCGAAGATCGAATTCGAATCTGCCCCGCCTGCAGAAAGCGTCGGCACCTCCCCGGGTCCCGCAGTCAGCAGCAGCTCCATAAAAAAATCCTCTCAAAACTCGTAGAAAAAGCGGTCCATCCGGGAACTGCGTACGAGTTTCACCACGGAAAGGAAACACGAAAAACTCGAAAAAATGCGAAATCCACCCAAAGGCGATCAAAAATATTTGAAATCTTTCGCGTCTTTTCGGTTTTTTCGTGAAATTCGTATCAGGGCACGTTCACTCCCTTTTTTCTTCTTTTTCTTTCAGTGTGAGTCTGCGCCTCTTCTGTGCACTCAGTGGTGAGATCGGAGCCCCCAAAGCTGTCCCTGCCGCAGAGACAGCTTTTTCATTCTCGTTTTATTTGAGCGCCCGAAGACGTTCCGCAGCCTGTTCCGCCGTGATGTCCCGCTGCGGTTCACCCAGCATTTCGTAGCCGACCATGAATTTTTTCACGGTGGCACTTCGGAGAAGCGGCGGATAGAAATGCGCGTGCAGCGTCCAGTGAGCCGTATCCTGTACCTCGCCGAGCGGCCCCGGCGCACCATGCCAGCCCATCGAGTATGGGAATGACGTTTCAAACAGCCGGTCGTAGATCCCAAGAAATTCTTTCAGGATCGCGGCAAGCGAATTTCTCTGCGCGTCCGTCAGGTCCAGAATGCGCTGCGCGTCGAATTTCGGGAGCAAAAGCGTCTCAAACGGCCAAACCGCCCAGAATGGGACCAGAACGGCCCAGTCCGCATTTTCCGTCACGACGCGCTCCTGAAGCTCCAGCTCCTTTTCTAGATAGACCGACAAAAGCGTCCGTCCGTACTGCTCGAAAAAGGCCTTCTGATTGCGGTCTTCCGCCGCCGGTCCATTCGGAAGAGACGATGATGCCCAGATCTGACCGTGCGGGTGCGGATTCGAACACCCCATCGTCGCGCCTTTGTTCTCAAAGACCTGGACCCATCGGTACTTCTGAAGCAGTTCCTGCGTCTGCTCGGCCCAAACATCGACCACGTGCCGGATCTCTGAAACTTCCATCTGCGGAAGCGTCAGATCGTGACGCGGAGAGAAGCAAATGACGCGGCACTCACCGCGAACGCTCTCGCTGCGGAACAGCGGCGTGTCGGAGGCGCTTTTCACCGTGTCGTCCGTCTCTTTCAAAAGCGCGGAAAAATCGTTCTGGAACACGAATGTGGAATCGTATTTCGGATTTTTTGCCCCCTCCGCGCGCGTGTTGCCCGGACAGAGATAGCATTTCGGATCGTACTCCGGCCGGTCATTGGGCGCTGGACTTTCTTTCTGACCGAGCCACGGACGCTTACCGCGGTGCGGAGAGACCAAGACCCATTCGCCGCGAAGCGGATCAAATCGGCGATGCGGTTCGTTTCGGTGTTCTTCAGGCAAAATATTCATGAGCTCCTCCAGAATGAACAGGAAAATGAAAAACTATTTCTCTATACATTGTACTCATCCTGAAAAAAATTTCAAGTCCCCCACTCCCATTTCGAAAAAATTCGGTCCAAAATTTCAAAAGATATTTCCCAAAACTCTGGATCTTCGTTACACGCAGACGTCACGGAAAACGTTTCGTCTTCCGTTTCAGCGTGCGTTCCAGCGTGCGTTCCAGCGTGCGTTTCTGTAAGCTGCACGGCACAGGATCCGTTTCCTGTGCATTCACGTCCGTAGTGCTTCGCAAATGCGATCAGATCCAGAATATTTACGTGTGCGTCGCCGTTGAAATCGACTCTCTGCGCCTGTGCGTTTCCGGCCGTCTCTTTGCCGTACTGGTGCGCAAAGAGGATCAGGTCGCGGATCGCCGTTTTTCCGTCTCCGTTCAAGTCAAACCGGCAGACCGTCTCTGCGTTCTCGCCGAGCTCACCGTCAGTTTCACCGTCAGTTTCACCGTCAGTTTCACCGTCAGTTTCACCGTCAGTTTCACCGTCAGTTTCACCGTCAGTTTCGCCGTCAGTTTCGCCGTCAGAAAACGCAGCCATCGGGGCCAGTTTGACGTACGTTTCAATGAACGGCACGCGAACCGTCGAGGCGGGGTAGTTCGTCAGATAGACTGGGTTTCCGTTTACGGTCTCCGCCTGATTTTCGTCCCACGCCAAGCCTGCAAAATGAAGGAGATCGAGGCTTTCTTCGGCATTTTGCACCTTGGAGTCATCGGGATCCGAGATCAGGAGACCGACGTAGTATTCCAGAGAATCGGTCTCAAAAGTCGGATCGTAAACGAACCCCCAGCAGGTCACCGAGTGGCCGTCGTCGCGGACGCAGCCGCTCTGTGTGAGGTACCAGCCCATCGAAAGTCCGATCCCGTACCCGCCGCGAAGCGCATCCGTCATCTCTTCCAGATCGTCAACGGAACGCAGGAGATCGTACGAGAAGATCTCGCCACGGTCCACGGCATTTTGGAGCGCCTCGCTGTCCGCACAGAATCCGCCGGATCCCAGAGTCTCGAGCTGACTCCAAAGCGCATTTCCCTGCACGGGATACTCACCTGTCAAAAACCAGTCCAGACCGTAGAAAATGTGCCCGGCCGCATTTTCGAAATTCTCGCAGAAAACGTCAAAAATGGCGTCTTCATCCGAAAAAAGCCTTTCCCCCGTTTCCGAGTCCATGGGAAAACTCCCCCAACCGGTGAACTCCAGAAGATTCGCACTCGCAGCCGCCCAGCACATCGCGGAATCATCGGGATCTCCGAGTTCTTTCTCCGCATCCGGAAAATTTCCTGAAAAACCGTCCAAAAAAGATGCCGTTTCCTCTTTAGAAACCAGCTCCTTGAGTGCCGTGACGTCTTCCGCCTGCAGTCCCGTCAGAAAAACGAACTGCGCGGCGCTCCCCGGAAGCGGGAACTCTACCGAATAGGATCCGCCGTCAAGCGGCGTGACGCAAAAAGACGATTCGTCCTGCGTTTCCAAAACCGACACGCCTTTCGTTTCCAAAACCGCTCCGGAGACCGTCTCCAGCCTCTCTGCACAGTTCGTTCCTTCTGCAGAGAGCGCACACACCGTCAGTTCCGGCAATGCGTCGGCACACCAGCTCCAGTTGCCCGGAATTTCAGGTGCCGTGAATGCTGCCGAAGCCGCAAACACATCTGAAACCGCCGGTTCGCACACTCCGAAAAGGGGGAGTGCAGAGAGAAGCGTACGTGCTTCCAGAAGTTCTGTCCCGATCTTCTGTTTCATCAAAACTCGCCTTTACCTTTCTACTTCTAGTTCATTCGAAACTGCGTACCCGTTCGTACCGCAATTTCTACCTCTAAAAATACAAAAAAACGTTCCCGACACGAATTTCACGAAAAATGCGGCAAGCACACGAAATGGATCTTAAAAAATTTTTAAAATCATTTCGTGAAATTCGTGTTTTTCGTGCTTTTCGTGGTTAAAATTTGGCTAAAGGGCCCACGCGCGGCGACATGACGGGCAGCCAGTTTGGGAGGCGGCGCGTCTCGCGTCGCTTTTCAATCAGTTGGGAGGCGGCGCGTCTCGCGTTGCTTTTGGGAGGCGGCGCGTCTCACGTCGCTTTTAGGAGGCGGCGCGTCTCGCGTCTCTTTTAGGAGGCGTCGCGTCTCGCGTCGCTTTTGGGAGGCGTCGCGTCTCGCGTCGCTTTTAGGAGGCGTCGCGTCT
>SUVI01000160.1 GCA_015062085.1 Planctomycetaceae bacterium | reverse complement strand
GCGATCCAGGTTGCCGGAACATTTTCGATGTCGGGAACGAGTGCCGATTCCGTCGTGACGTTCAATCAAAACAATAGCCGGTACATGGGCGGCGCGCTTAGTGTCGGCGCACTGACCCTCAGGACCGGCACATTTAATTTTACGAGCAACTACAATCGTGACGAATCCGCTAATTATTCTTACGGTGGCGCGGTTGCCTGTACATCCATAGAAACAGATGCCAAGGTCATCAATTTTGATTCCAATACGTCAAAGTATTACGGCGGTGCGCTTTATGCTGCCAACGGCGGAACGATCAAAGCCGATACGATCCTATTTAACAAAAACGAATCCCTTCACTTCGGCGGCGCGATCCGGAGCGGCGGTACGCTGACGATCACGGGCAAGAACATTTCGTTTACTCAGAACTGCGCGGCAAATAACGACGGCGGTGCCTTCCACTCCCAGACTCTTGTCTTTCGCGGTCTGGACAGCGGGTCCGTCTTTACGTTCGGAGGTAACTATGCCAAGTATTACGGTGGAGCGATCTACGCAGGTGCACTGACTCTCGAAACCGGTACGTTCAATTTCACAGGCAACTACAATACCACAAGTTCAGATCAATGGTCCTACGGCGGCGCGGTCAGCTGCACGTCGCTTGCCGCGGATGCCAGTGTCATTAGTTTCGACTCCAACACATCCAGGTACTACGGCGGCGCGCTTTCCATCAAGAGCGGCGATGGGGTGATCCAGGCGGATACGCTCACGTTCAGCAAGAACACTGCCAGCAATTTCGGCGGTGCGGTCTACGCTGAAGGAAATCTGACTTTTGCAGGCGATGATACGGTGGGAACTTTCACAGACAATACTGCCGGCAATGGAAATGGAAACGACCTGTATCTGGCAGGCGCTTCTTCCGTTTTGACGTTCCAGGATGCCGGTGCGTATTCCTTCGACGGCGGGATCGTTCTGGCCGGCGAGAGCGCACAGGTCGTCATCGATCAGGCACAGGTCGCCATTGCCGGCAGAGAAAACGACAGCACCAACATTTACCAGCTTCGCGGCGTCACGGTCTCCAACGGCGGTAAGCTGACGGCGGATCTGACTGAGATCGATTCCTTCAGCGGCGTCTTTAACGTCGGAACGGCTGATTCCGCGGGAACTCTGGAACTGAACGTTCGCGAAGGTGCCTCCAAATCGTTGGCTCTTTCCGACACCTCAAGGATCTCCGGCACGAGCAATGGAAATGTCACGAAAACCGGTGACGGCACGTTGCAGATCAATGCCCCGCAAGACAGTCTGAACGTGGATGAACTGACCGTTTCGGCTGGCAGGCTCGATCTGCAGGGCAGTATGACCGGCGGAGTCGCTGTGGGTACGAACTCGGTTTTCTCGCCGGGAATTTCTGTTGGAGAAGCGGTCGTTGACGGAGAGTTCAAGCTCGATCAGGATGCTGTTCTTTTGCTGGAGCAGGACGCGAACGGCATGGACCTGCTGAAAGCCGATTCGTTTGATGTGGAGCTTGGATCCATTGAGCTGGAGCTTGGACTTGTTCTTCCGGATCAGACGTATCCGATCATTCAGAACACGTCGGAAGATTTTGGCGCGGATCAGGATGTAGATTTTTGGACCTCACTGCTGACGTCGACGAGTGCGTATTCCTGGGATCTGGCCGTTGTGGGCAATACGGTCTACGCGACGATCGATGCCAATGCCGTGCCGGAACCGTCCGCGTGGATGCTGCTTTTGGTCGGTAGTTTCGGGTTGCTTTACTGGCGGAAGAAAAAGTAGAAACGAGTCGGACCCTTTATGAAAAGTCAGCCGATCTGGGGCGTTTGCGAGCCTCGGATCGGCTTTTTCGTTTCTCCGGCAGTTGATCGTATCCGGACAGGGAGTGTCTGGTATTTTGCGGAAGAATGAGAGTTTTTCTCAAAGTGCCCTTGCGTAAAATGCGGATCTATGCTATACTGACAGGATAAGATATTCGTTTTGTGTGAAGTTTCCTAATTTCGAAAGTTTACTGAATGATCCGTTTTGGCGTTTTCCAAGGACTGACTGTTTGTGTGTTGTGCGCACTGATGGGCTGTCATGCGGTCGTGCAGGCGCAGAGTGTCGGTACGGGCGAAGAAAACGGAGGACGGTATGTTGTTCAAGAAACGGAGACTTTACCGGAAGGCGTTAGTTTTGGGGTCCCCGGCGGAGAAAAGTGCCCGGCTTGCGCAGTCTTCCCGAATATGGAAAAGGTTTTCGCAAAAGATCCTCTTCCGAAGATCCCGTCGAATATCCAGCCGAAGCAGTTGGTCGACGCATTTTGCAAGGCATGCGGTGTGATCGATGAAATGTTGGCGGAGATGGAGGATCTTTCTTCTGAGATCCGTGTGCGGGATGTGCGTCTTCTGGAGCTGGCATCTGACAGTTTGGAGGCGGAGGTCCTTCGTTCGGAGGTCGCTCAGTTTCGGCAGAAAATGGCGGATCGTGCGCAGCGGGTGCACCTTCTGTACCATAGGACGCTTGAGTGGATCGGTGTCGTTTGGTCACTGGAGCCGGAACGGCCGGAAGTTTTGCGTTACATGTTGTTTTTGCTCAGCAGTGCGATCGATTCGGATCAGTATGAGTCGGCGTATGTGCTGTCGCGGGAACTCATGGCGCAGAAAGTGTGTGAGAAGGATCCGTACCTTTATGAAATGGCGGGTATTTCAGCATTCATGGTCGGAAAGTTTGATGTGGCTCGACTGTGTTTTGAAGAGGCGCAGAAAAGGAACGTTCAGACTGCTGCGTCAACCGTCTGTCAGGAGTTGATCCCCTACTATGTGCAGGCTTGGAAGACGGAACAGACTATCCGGCAGCAGGAACAGATGAAGGGAGAGCTTCCGCGCGTTATTTTGGAAACGACGAAGGGCGTTGTGGAGCTTGAGTTGTTTGAGGATTCTGCTCCCAATACTGTCTCGGCGTTTTTGCAGCTCGTGCGGGACGGTGCGTATGATGGAAAGTGTTTTTCGACGGTTGTTTCGGGGCTTTTTGCCAGAACAGAGCCCGTCACTGCAGATACGGAACTCGTGAAAGAGGCTGCGGGTGCTGAAGCTCGCAAACATTTTCGCGGGTCTGTCGTTTGGGTACAGTCCGACTCTGCCGGGCAGGTAAATGGACAAGTGCAGATGAACAGACCGATGAACGGACAGTTTTTTGTGATGTTCACTCCTGCGCCGCAGCTTGATGGGAAGTACACTGTTTTTGGGCGGGTGACGAAAGGAATGGAGGTGATCTCCTCTTTCCAGAGAGTTGATTCCCGGAATCTGGAAGACTCGCACACGGCAGTGCAGGCAGACAGGATACTCTCCGCCAGAGTCCTGAATCGTTCAAGATACTGACTTTAGAGCTGGAGCGTATACCGGTCGTGCATGACTGTGGAGTTCCGGGGCATGATTTCGGATCTTGACTCGAATTTTCGTTTGATTTCCATAAAAATCCCCATAAAAATCCCCATAAAATTTCCCAGTGGACTAGAGAATGAAAAAAATGGTGAGAGACCCTCAGCCAAGAAAGGTTTTTTGAAATGAAATATGCGATTCGTTTTTTTGTGTTCGTTCCGGCACTTTTGACTGTCGGCATGCTTTTTGCGCAGAGCGGTACTGGAAGTGCTGTTTCTCCGGCTGCTTCCGCAGCAGCTGCTCCTGCTGCTCCCGCGGCAGTTGCTCCTGCTGCTGATTCGGAACAATTTCCGGAATTTGATCAGAAATTTCAGGCGTATGAGGCCGTTTTGGCGGAGATCCAGACTCTGAAAGTGGAGTTCGATAAAGCGTATCAGGCCCAAGACAATGCGAAGATGACCGAGATCCAGAATTCGGCCGCTCCTTTGATCCAGAAAGCAGAACAGACTTTTAAAGCGTTGATCCCGGCAGCTGTTTCTGCTTACAAAACTTCCAAAGGCACGCACGAAAAGCTGAACCAGTTCATGCTCGTTTATGCGAATTATCTTCTTACGATCGACGAATACGATGAAGCGTTCGCACTTTTCAAGATGTTCCTTTCCAAGGGAATGCACAAGAAGCACCCTGAAATTTTTGAAATGGCCGGCATTTCTGCTTTTGGCGCGAATAATTTTGCGGCCGCGAAGCAGTGTTTTACGTATGCCGAAAAAGCGGGTACTCCTCTTTCCCAGCAGGCGAGTGTTTACTCCAAATCCATGGAGTACTATGAAAGTGAATGGGCGCGTGAACTTCAGCTGCGCAAGGCTGAAGCGCAGGCTGATGATCTGCCGCGCGTTTTGATCCGCACGACTGCCGGTGACATGACGGTCGAGCTTTTTGAGAATGAAGCGCCGAATACGGTGAAGAGTTTTGTGTCGCTGGTGGAAAAGGGTTTCTACACGAATCTGCCGTTCCATCGTGTTCTTCCGGGATTCATGGCGCAGGGCGGCTGCCCGAAAGGCGACGGGACCGGAGGACCGGGGTACACGATCCCGGAAGAATTCTCGAAAGCGGGTGCCCGTAAACATTTCCGCGGTTCGCTTGCGATGGCTCGTTCCATGGACCCGAATTCTGCCGGATCGCAGTTCTATATCTCGTTCCTGCCGACGCAGTTCCTCGATGGACAGTACACCGTTTTCGGCCGCGTGATCGACGGAATGGATGTGCTGGCTAAGATCGTCCGCATCGATCCGGAACGTCCCTATCCTGGCCTGGTCCCGACCAAGATCATTGAGATGAAAGTCCTTCGCAAACAGGCTCACGGCTACTCGGATTTTGTGAGCAAACCGGAGTGATCTTGAGAGCGGAGCGTATTTGGGTTTGAGAAAAAAGCGGAGAGCTGCCGTTTGGTCTCTCCGCCTGTTTGGGCCCCCGACAGGTGCGTTTTGGACGTTTTTCCTGATCGGGGTGCTGTTTTTATGTCCTGAAAAACAAAATGAATGAAGAATCAGCGCAGTATCGAAAAATTGAGTGCCCGCAGTGCGGATGGAAGACGCTTTTAGATTTTCAGGGAGTCTTTGAGTGGCTCGTAAAACATCGGATCCTGAAACGGAATCGCGGTGCAGATGAAGAGATCGTCTACGAGCTCTTTCATGCCATGACGGAGCGATTTTCCTGTCCGAAATGCAGTGCGAAAAATCTTCGATACCAAGTCGTTAGGGATGATTTTTCCGACACGGAAACGCGGCGCTGTCAGGGATGCCGGGCCGTCATTCCTCCGGAAAGGATCGCGTATTTTCCGAACGTGAAATACTGTGCTTCCTGTGCCGAAAAATTGGAGCGCGGCGAGCATCTTCCCGTTCGGGCCGAGTACTGTCCTGTGTGCGGGAAAATGATGTCGCTCGTTGAGGTGCGCGAAGGTCGTCGAACGGTCTGGCAGTGGGTCTGTACGACGGTGCCGTCCTGTCGCTATCTCGAAACGGAACGGAGAAAATGATCTTACGCTGAGCTGATTTTGACGAAAAAGGAGAAATTTTATGACGATCCTAGCTTACGATCTTGGGACTGGAGGAAATAAAGCGTCGCTTTATGCTGAGGATGGAAAACTTATCGCCTCTGTTTTTGAAGGCTACGATACGTTCTATCCGAAGAGCGGTTTTCATGAACAGAAACCGCTTGATTGGAAACGCGCCGTTGTGGAATCGACTCGGAAGCTCTTTGCAATGCCGGGACTGGAGCCGCAGGACGTGACGGCGATCGCGCTTTCTGGGCATTCGCTTGGATGTGTGCCGCTGGATGCAGACGGAGAGCTGCTGCTTGATTCGACGCCGATCTGGTCGGATTCTCGTGCGGAAACGCAGGCTGCGCGGTTTTTTGAAACGTCGGACTATGCGGAATGGTACCGGAAGACTGGAGCCGGTTTCCCGCCCGCGCATTACACGGTCTTCAAGCTGATCTGGTATCGCGAGAATCTTCCTGAAATGTTTGCGAAGATGAAAAAATTCGTCGGGACGAAGGATTTCATCAACTACTGGCTCACGGGCCGGGTCGCGACGGATTTTTCCTACGCTTCCGGAACGGGTGCCTACGCGCTTGAGGCGTGGGATTACGATGACGGGATCATCGCGTCTGCCGGACTTTCACGAGAGATCTTTCCGGAGATCGTCCCTTCCACGGAGATCCTTGGCACACTGACTCCGGAGGCAGCCGAAGAGCTTGGGCTTCCGCAGAGTGTTCAGGTTGCGGCGGGCGGCGTGGATAATTCGTGCATGGCTCTCGGTGCCCGGGCGTTCAAAAACGGGCGGTCGTACGCATCGCTTGGTTCTTCCAGCTGGATCGCGGTCAGCGACGAAAAACCGCTTCTCGACACGAAATTCTTTCCCTACGTTTTCACGCACGTAGTTCCGGGCCAGTTCGCCAGCGCGACTGCCATTTTCTCAGCCGGGACGACGCTGAAGTGGATCCGTGACCTTTGCTGCGGAGATCTGAAAGCAGAATGTGCGCAGACGGGCGAAAATGTTTACGCTCGCATGATGGAACTTGCCTCTCGGTCGCCGATCGGTGCCCGCGGGCTTCTTTTGAATCCCACGTTTGCCGGCGGGTCCTGTCTTGAACCCTCCAGCAAGATGCGCGGCGGTCTCTTTAATCTGGATCTCTCGCACACTCGGGAGGACGTCATTCGTGCGGCACTCGAGGGGATCGCGCTGAATCTTCGGAAGGCTCTCGACGCACTCGGCACGCTGACCCGTCTGGAAGATTCCATTACGCTGGTCGGCGGCGGCGCGATCAGTCCGGTCTGGCGGCAGATCTATGCGGATGCGTTCAACAAAACGGTAGAAAAGACGAACATCGATCAAGAAGCGGCTGCGCTTGGAGCTGCTGCTCTTGCGGCAGTCGGAACGGGCGTCTGGGAGGATTTTGACCGGATCGACGCCGTGCACGAAACGCAGGCCGTCACGAGACCGGAAAACCCGGACGCCTACGACGCGCTTCTTCCGAAATTTCTAGAAACGGCCGAAATGCTGACTCGGCTTGCAGAATAAAAAAAACGGGAGACGACGCCTTGTGTGCCGCCTCCCATTTTGTTGAACTTTACGCATTTTCAGCCTTGATTCCCGTCGGCTTCAAACGCGGTATTGCTTTTCAGAATTACTCTGCGGACTGGAATTTGCCCCCCCCTTCTTTCGCATACCGCTCCGCCTCCGACCCTACCTTCCCGTAGATCACCAAGTCTTCATGACAGCCGCTGAACGCGCCCCATCCAATGCTCGTTACGCTTTCTGGGATCGTCACCGACGTGAGGTTCTTGCACTCGTAGAACGCATCCCATCCAATGCTCGTCACGCTGTTGGGGATCGTCACCGACGTGAGGCTCTCGCAGCCGTAGAACGCGCGATCTCCAATGCTCGTCACGCTGTCGGGGATCGTCACCGACGTGAGGCTCTTGCAGTATTTGAACGCTTCATTTCCAATGCTCGTCACGCTGTCGGGGATCGTCACCGACGTGAGGCTGGAGCCACTGAACGCGGAATCTCCAATGCTCGTCACGCTGTCGGGGATCGTCACCGTCGTGAGGCTGGAGCCACTGAACGCGGAATCTCCAATGCTCGTCACGCTGTCGGGGATCGTCACCGACGTGAGGCTCTCGCAGCCGCCGAACGCTTCATCTCCAATGCTCGTTACGCTGTCGGGGATCGTCACCGACGTGAGGCTCTTGCACCAGTAGAACGCGTAATTTCCAATGCTCGTCACGCTGTTGGGGATCGTCACCGACGTGAGGCTCTCGCACCTCCAGAACGCGTAATCTCCAATGCTCGTCACGCTGTTGGGGATCGTCACCGACGTGAGGCTCTTGCAGTACCAGAACGCGTTATTTCCAATGCTCGTCACGCTGTCGGGGATCGTCACCGACGTGAGGCTGTGGCAGCCGTAGAACGCGGAACTTCCAATGCTCGTCACGCTGTCGGGGATCGTCACGGACGTGAGGCTGGAGCAGCCCCAGAACACATCCTCTCCAATGCTCGTCACGCTGTCGGGGATCGTCACCGACGTGAGGCTCTCGCACCCGAAGAACGCGCCATCTCCAATGCTCGTCACGCTGTTGGGGATCGTCACCGACGTGAGGCTCTCGCAGTCTTCGAACGCGTCATCTCCAATGCTCGTCACGCTGTCGGGGATGGTGTATTCGGTGAGGCCCTTGCCGCGCGGGACCTGAATGAGCGTTTTGCCGTCGGCGGTGAACAGGATACCGTCCTCGCTCTTGAAATGCGTATTGCCC
>SUVI01000159.1 GCA_015062085.1 Planctomycetaceae bacterium | reverse complement strand
CGGTAGGAGAAACGCTTTTCAATGGCTTCAAAAAGTTCCATGATTTTCCTTTCCTGAGGTTAAGATCCTGTGCGAGGATCGGTTTTCTGTCTTTCCGAAAGCGCGGGAAGGCAGATGAAGTGGAGTTTTGTATCTTTCTCATTAAAATTTTACGGAGCTCAGGAACCGTCTGCGTCTGCGCAGGGAATGGACTGTTCGAGCGCAACGGTACGGGTCACTCAAGCGTAACGGGGGCGCCGTCGTTTCTTGCTCCGAGGTCTGCGTAGGTCTCCGGGTCGATGGAGTAGGAGATCGCGTGGACGGAACCGTCGCACAGAACGGCCCCGAAACTTCCGGCGTGTACGCTTCCCATGTTGTTGCTGTCTACCAAGTATCCCGACCGGTCCTGATAGGGGAGCGCGCCAGTGGTCATCTGACGGTAGGAATCCCAGTCTGCGCCGGTGAAAATCGGCTCATTGTCCGAGTTGGAGGTTCCCGTTTCGTAGTAGTCGGGAGCCAAGTATTTTTCACCGACGAGCAGTGTATTGGAGGTCCCGTCGCGGATCTCGCCGATCGAGACTTCGCTTCGTCCGAAGATGATGCCTTTGGAAGTTGGATTTGGCCAATTGTAGGACTTTGACGCGCTGTAGGAGCCGGGGTCTACGTTACTGTAGGTGTCGGCACAGTTGGCTGCGTAGTCGATTTTGGCACCGTTGGTGACTGTTTCGGAGTTTTTTACGTTGGTCCCGGCCGGGTATGTTTTGCCCATTCGGCGTGAGGGACAGCTGAAGACGGAAAGGGGCGTTTCCGCGCGAATGCGTGCGTTTGTTTTCTGCGTCGCGCTTTCTGTACCGGGGTCGCCGTCTGCACCGAGCTGGTAGAGTGCGTTTTGTTCCATGAACGGAAGGAGCGAGTAGGTCCAGCCGCCCATCTGATTTTTCCCAAAACCTGCGTCAGCATCTCCCGTCCAGCTCCAGTGCCAGCCGCCGGAGGGGAATTTGCGAGTCTGGCTCTCGTGATTCAGGGAGGCTAGGCCCATTTGTTTCAAATTATTATTGCACTGCATTCTGCGTGCGGCTTCGCGAGCCTGCTGAACTGCCGGAAGAAGCAGACCGACCAGCATTCCGATGATGGCGATGACCACCAGAAGCTCGACGAGAGTGAATCCTGTTTTTCGCATAATTACTCCTTTTGGGGGCATTGCAGGAGGAGAATCAGGGGAATTTTAAAAGTTTTTTGCTCCTTTGGACGTAAAGAGCACCGTTTTTGTTACGCTCGAAAACGAATTTCAGTTCATTGGGAAACGCGCATTCGCTAGCCTGTCTGTCGATATTGGCTATCAAATGATTTCTGCATTCGGAGTGTTTTTTACCAGGCACAGCCACTTGGAGATCGCCATGAGCGGGAAGTACTGATGGTAGTAGTGGTAGCGGAGATAAAAAACGGCAGGAAAACCGGTTCCTGTGAAGAGGTCCTGGGACCAGCTTCCGTCCGAATTTTGATTTTCTGCCAGCCAGCGGATCCCGGCGCGTACGGCGGGGTGGTCTGCCATTTGGAATCCAAGGAGTCCCAGAAGCGCCCAGGCGGTCTGACTCGGCGTGACGGGACCGGTACCGCGCAGGGAGATGTCTTCGTAGGATCCCGGAGTTTCTCCCCATGCACCGCAGGACTGCTGATGTGCTAAAAGCCAGTTGATCCCGGCACGGACAGCCGGATCGTCTTTCGGGATCCCGATCGCTGCCATTCCAGCGAGGACTTCGCCTGTTCCGTAGATGTAGTTCGTTCCCCAGCGTCCAAACCAGCTTCCGTCGGGACGCTGCGTTTCGCGGAGATGACGGATGCTCCGTTCCAGCGTTCGGTCCCCCTGTCCGACGCGGAAACCGAGTGTGCCGAAACATTCCATGATCCGAGCCGTCAGGTCGGGCGTGCTCGGGTCGGTCATCGCATTGTGGTCGGCAAACGGGACCTGCGTGAGGAACTCTTTGTTGTTATTGCGGTCAAACGCTCCCCAGCCGCCGTCTGAATTCTGCATCGCGCGGAGCCAGTTCAGAGCGCCGTCAACGGCTTCGTCGATCCGCGGGTCAACTCCGCGATCCGGCACCATGTTCCTCAGAGCCATGATGGCCATGGCGGTATCGTCGCAGTCTGGGTAGAAGTCGTTTTGGTACTCGAAACACCACATTGCGGGCTTGCACCGTACGGTCTTGCTCCAGTCTCCGGGGACGTGTATCTGGCGGTCCAAGACCCACTCGACGGCTTTTTTGATCTGCGGATGGTCTGCACGGATCCCGCCTGCCGCAAGTGCGCGCATGGTGATGATGGTGTCCCAGACTGGCGAAAGGCACGGTTCGCAGCGTGCCGTACCGTTCTCCGGCTCGTCAATGACGAGATTCATGAGCTGATCGTAGAAATAGCGTGTTTTTTCGTGGTCGTCGCTGAGTCCCAGAGCTTTCATTGCGACGAGTCCCCACATGATGGGCGGCTGGATCGCGCCGGGGCCGTCGCTGTTTTGGCAGTGTTCCCAAAGCCATTTTTCGGACCATTTCAGTGCAAGACGGCGCGTTGGTTTCCATGGAAGCGACTGGTAGCATTTGAGCAGTTTATCCGTCGTGCGGAAGAATGTGTCCCAGCTGAAAAATCCGGGGTCATCGGGCTTTCCGGGCGCACGGAGAGGTCCCCAGTCTTTCGGATCTTTGATGAAAAGTTCCCGGATCCCTTTCTCCACCGGGATCTCGCGGACCGGGCGCAATGCTGAGACGATGGAGAGCGGAACGACGATGGTGCGCGTCCAGGAACTGATGGCGTAAAGATTTACGGGAAACCATTTCGGCAGGAGGATCATTTCCGGCGGAACGGCAGGACAGATGGAGTAGGGGACCTGGCCCAGAAGCGCGAGATAGAACCGCGTGAAACTGTTCACTTTGTCCGCGCCGCCCATTCGCATCACGCACTGTCTTGCCCGCTGCATGTAGTCGGCCGAGAGCGGATGCCCGGTGAGTTTCAGAGCAAAGTAAGCCTTCACCGTGTTCGGGACCGTGCTTTTTCCGCCGGTGAACATCGCCCAGCCCCCGTCTTCCGCCTGTGTTTTGAGAAGCTGATTCGCCAGCCGTTTGGCCAGCGGGGTCTCTTCGAGTCCAAGAAACGTCAGGATGATGATCAGTTCGCTTTGAAGCAGCGCATCGCCCTCCAGCTCAGCACGCCAGTGCCCGTCCGGTTTCTGCTGGGAGAAAAACCAGTTTTGTGAATTTTGAATTTTTTCCTGAACGAGTGTTTGAAGGGGATCCATGATGAAATGCGGACCGGGGCTTCCGGAAAGGGAATGCGGGACGGAAAACGAAACTTGCGTGGAAACGGCTCGAAAACGAAACGGCTCGAAAACGAAACGGCTCGAAAACGAAATTTTGAAATGGTCATTTCCACCAATATTTCGTTTCATTTTACTCCAAATTCCAGAAACTTTCAAGCCCCCGGAATGAAATTTTACGGAAGATGGAGAAGAAAGGGACGATTTTTTTGAGATTTTGGGCCGTTTGTATTTCCGGGCGGCGGGCGGTGAACGGATGGGAGTGGATCCTGCGAGCGTACGGACGTTTTGTTTGCGCATGGGCTGGCGTCTGCCGAGCGAATTTCAAAACTGGCGTTCAAGATCGTTTTGCGGGAAATTTTTGGAGAAATTTTAACTTTTTTGGGAAAAGGAGAGCGAAAAGAGTTGAATTTTCGTAAAAGTTTGGTAGAATGGTAGTGGGACGATGTTCCTTAATGAAAGAAATCCAATTTCCTGATGGAATTTCAAGATATGCGCTTTTGGGACGCGTGCATTTTTTCACGTGTGTTTTTTTCAGGAGTGCAGACGATGCCGGTGTGCGGCCCCTGGATCTTGGGGAGCGCGGACGGCCGGCGTAAATTCAATCCGGTTTTGAGTTTGAAAAAAGAAAGTTGACGAAATGTTTTTTTTGTCCTTTATTTACGGATTCGTGCAGTACTGCCTTTTGTGCGTGAGCCGAATTTTCCGTACCGAGCGTAAACTCGTGTGGGAAAATTTGGTACGCGTGTGGCGGTCTGCTGTGCGTATTTCGGCAGAATGCGGACGATTCCTGTGTCTGATCCAGACGTGGAATTTCGTCGTATTTGCCGGAATGTGCCGACGGATCCTGTGCCGAAATGCACTTGAGGAGGACTGCGGGATCCCGTTTGGAGATAGACCGGCGTTTTTCTTTTTTCCTGTTTCTGTAAAAACGATTTCTTTCTGGAATTTCTGCCTTTTACGGTCAGCGTTCGGCTGCGGATCCTTTTCCGGATAGTTCCGGGATCACGGCGTCCGGTCCGGAGTGTGCTTTGAGAAAAGTTCCTTCGTTGGCGGTGTGCACGAGCGCGTCTGATGAGTTTTCGCACATAAAGGGGAACCGTGCGGAGACCACCGTAAATTCTTTTCCCGATTTTTTTGCGTAGGGGAAGATACTTTTGATTCCCGTTTCGGTGAACTGTGCGAGCCTGAAAAACAGTGCTGGATTTGGGAGACACGGTATTTCGTGTTAAGTCGAAGTGTTTTCTGCCGGAAACTGCATGTGGTCCCTGGAAGCAGGAACCGCGTGCGATACAATATATATTAATTTTGATCAAGAGGTTTTTATGTTTTTGCCTGTTTCCATATTAGGAGCCATGGGGAACTTTTCTTTTCCTGCGGCGATCAGCCATGAGGAGGTCGCGATACTTGGACTCCTTTTTTTCCTCGCCGGTTCTGTTTTGGCCTTTTTTGTTGTTCGATGGATCGATCGGATGCGTTTAGCGGATGCGGAAACGAAGACGAAGGACATCATGCAGAAAGCGGAAGAGGAAGCAAAGCTGGCACTTCAGAATGCGGAGATCGAGATCCGTCAGAAAGAACTTGCTTCAAAAGAGAATGCCGAGCAGGAATTGCGTGCCTTGCGCGAGGAACTTCACGAAAGAGAACGCACTCTGAATAAACGTGACGACGCGATCGCGATCCAGCAGGATCAGCTCAAAAAGCAGGAGCGTCTCAACGAAACGACGCAGCGTAAACTTTCCGAGAAACTCCAGGAAGTTACCAGTCGGACGAATGAACTGGAAGCGCTCATCCAGTCCGAGCGTCAGACGCTCCACCAGATCAGCGGCCTTTCCAAAGAAGAGGCCACCCAGAGGATCCTGTCTGAATTGGAAGATTCTCTTCAGCAGGAATCCGGAGCGATCATCGCTCGGCACGAGAAAAAAATGAAGGAAAACTGTGAGGATCTGTCGCGGGAGATCCTTCTTTCTGCGCTTCAGCGTTACTCGGCGGCCCATACTGCCGAAGCGACGACCAGTACCGTTGATATTCCGAGCGACGAAATGAAGGGACGCATCATCGGACGCGAAGGCCGAAACATCCGGACCTTTGAAAGCATTACGGGCGTGGACGTCATCATCGATGATACGCCGGGTGTCGTGATCGTGAGTTCCTTCGACACGATCCGCCGTGAAGTTGCGCGTCTGTCGCTTCAGAAACTGATCCTGGACGGACGCATCCATCCGTCGCGCATCGAAGAGATCGTCTATCAGACGCAGGCTCAGCTTGAGAAAAACATTCAGAAGATCGGTGAGTCTGCGGCTCTGGAAGTCGGTTTTCCCGGAATGCACGAGCGCATCATCAATCTGTTGGGGCGGCTGCATTACCGAACGAGCTACAGTCAGAATGTCCTGCGGCACAGCGTGGAAGTTGCCTTCCTTGCCGGCATGATCGCTGAGCAGATGGGACTGGATGAGCGTCTGGCCCGGCGTTGCGGATTGCTGCACGATATTGGAAAAGCGGCAGACCACGAAGCAGAGGGCGGGCATCCCAAGATCGGAGCGGATATTCTGAAACGTTTTGGGGAATCGAAGGAAGTCGTTCTTGCAGCTTTGGGACATCATGACGATTTCCGTGCGGATCACGTCTACACTTCCATCGTGGCTGCGGCGGATGCGGCAAGCGCGTCGCGTCCCGGTGCGCGTCGGGAAACGCTCGAAAGGTACATTCGGCGCATGGAAGAGCTGGAGACGATCGCGTGCAAATTCAAAGGTGTCGAGCAGGCGTTTGCGATCCAGGCCGGACGTGAACTGCGTGTCATCGTTTCCTCACGCGAGACGACCGACGAACAGGCCGCCAAGATCTGCCGCGACATCGTGCGCGCTTTTGAAGAGCAGCTGAGCTATCCCGGTGAGATCAAAGTGACCGTCACGCGCGAAACTCGGTGTGTTGAGGTCGCGAAGTAGCAGGAAATGCCTGAGGCTGAAGACTGCCTGGCGAAGGGCGGATGTGGATCTCGGATCTAAAGCATGCGCTCTTCGTTGGTTTGGTCCCTAATGGATCCGTTTGGGAAGAACGGTTTTTTGGGTGCCGTTTTTCCGCACATCTTTTACTTGCCAGGAAAGGATGAAGATTATGTCGGACGACGCATTGAATTCCGGAATTCAGAATTCGGCGGAAAATCCTTCTTCTTTCGGGAATACGGAGTCTTTACGTCTCGAGACGCTCGTCTCGGGACAGATCCTGCGTGAAAAGTTTCGGCTGGAGCGAGCCGTAGGACGCGGTGAGATGGGGCTCGTATGGAAGGCGATGGATCTTGAAGCGAATGCTTGGCGTGCACTGCTTTTCTTTCCGGATGAGATCCGGATGCTGCCGGGCGAGGCATTTGAGCCGATGCGTCGTGAGATCGCAAAAGTTCAGAAGCTGGACCATCCGTTCATCTGTCCGGTCCACGCGCTAGAGTGGGTGGAGTCTCTCGGGCATTTTTTGGTTTTGGAGTGGCTGGACGGAATGACGCTGGAGGAAATGCTCATCGCGCGTTCCAGGGCGTATGCTCCGATGGAGCCGGCTGCGATCCTCGACATTCTGCGCCGTACGGCCGAAGCGCTGGATCGTGCACACGCATGGGATCTGAATCATCGAAATCTGACTCCCGCCAGCATTTTTCTGCGCATGAAAGACGGAGTCCCGTCAGAAGCCGTCCTGCTGCACTGCGGTTTCGCTGCCGAATTTCTGGAGCTGATGGACCGATTTGCAAAAACGTCTTCACGGCCGGAAGTCAAATTTGCCTATCTTGCCCCGGAGCAGTGGAAGGGATGGAAACAGAATGCTCTGACGGACCAGTACGCGCTGGGGGTCATCGCATACGAAATGCTTGCTGGACGCCTGCCGTTTCGGTCTGGAAATCTGGAGCTGCTCCGACTTTGCGTGCTGCAGGATGCTCCGCAAAAGATCGAGGGCTTTTCCGACCGTGTGAATGCCGCTTTGCAGAAGGCGATGGGAAAGGAATTGCACGATCGGTTCGTTTCCTGTTCGGCATTCATTCGTGAACTGGATCTTCTGGCTCCTGAACCGCAGACGGTTTCCGGGGCGGAAAGTGAAGGCATTTCCGGAATCTCTGCACAAAACGCGGGGCTGGAAAACGCAGGGCGGGAAAACGCAGGCCGGGAAAACGCAGGCCGGGAAAACGCGGGGCTGGAAAATGGAGGGACAGATCCGCTTGCGTTTCTGGATCTCTCGGCTGCTGGAACTGCGCGAGAGGCCGGCGCTTCGAAAATCGGGAAAAATGCGGAAAGGAAACCGGAAACGGACTTTACTTTACCTGCTTCGGATAGGGATACCCTCTCCGCAAGCGCGTTGGAGGAGCCATTTGCAGGATTTTCTGAAAATCAGTCGGATTCCTCGATCGATCTGGGAGGATCCAGTGAGTTTTTGAATTTTCAGGTCGAAAAAAAGAAGACTGGGAATTCTTCCGTACTGAAAAAACGAGTCTCTGCGAGGGCAAATGCGGCTCCGGAAGTTTCCTTTGATGCGCTGCTTGCGCCTCAAAAACCGAAGGCCAAGTGGAGCAATACACTGCCGCCGGACGTGACTCCCATTTCAGTGAATGAGGCTCCGAAAAGCACTTCTGCAGTTTCGGAAACGGCATCAGATGCTTCTTCGTCTTCGATTTTCGCCCCCTCTTCGTCGAGCGTGAATTTTCCCGTTCCTCCGGTTCAGGATCCGGGCGCATCTGGCGTGAATTTCGCTCCGCCAACCGTTCCCGGCCCCTCTTCGTCGAGCGTGAATTTTCCCGTTCCTCCGGTTCAGGATCCGGGCGCATCTGGCGTGAATTTCGCTTCGCCAACCGTTCCCGGCCCCTCTTCGTCGAGCGTGAATTTTCCCGTTCCTCCGGTTCAGGATCCGGGCGCATCTGGCGTGAATTTCGCTCCGCCAACCGTTCCCGGCCCCTCTTCGTCGAGCGTGAATTTTCCCGTTCCTCCG
>SUVI01000158.1 GCA_015062085.1 Planctomycetaceae bacterium | reverse complement strand
GGGGACTTTTGCCGAGCTACGACGTGATTGGGACCGACCCGTACCCGATCACGCGCCCGTGGGATCTGACGCTTAAGCCGGGACAGGCATACGAATGGACGAAAGCGACGCACGAGGCCGTCTGGGGCACTCGCGCACTTTGGCAGGTCCCGCAGCTTTTCAACTGGGGCATCTACAATAAACTGGACATTCCGCCGGAAACGTTCCGCCGTCCGACTTTTGATGAAATGCGCGCGATGGTCTGGATGTGCATCGCCGGGGGCGGAAACGGCATCGTCGGCTACAGTTTCTTCGACATCGTGCATCGGGATCCGCCGTATCCCGTGCGTTCTGCGGAGGAAAACAAAACGGAACGGGAAAAACATTGGGCGGAAGTCGTGAAAGTCATGCGTGAAGTAGAACGCCGCGTTCCGATCCTTCTTTCGATCGAAAAACCGATGGAGATCATGCCGGAGGAAAACTCCTCAAAAGCGATCGCGCACCGTCTCTATGCTTTCGAGGGAAAGACGTGGCTTTTGCTCGTGAACACAACGGAAGAGACGCAGAAATGCACATTCTGTTCTTCGGAAGGAAAGACGCTTTCGATCCTGAATCCTGAGGAACTGAAAGAAGCCGGCGTCTCCGTCCGCGGTAATGTGCTCAGCGCGGAGCTTCCGTCTCTGATGCCGGTCTTCATTCAGCTGAAGTGTGCAGAGTGAACCCGCATGAAAACGCGGCGTGAACTCGCTGGAACCGGAGCCTGAACGGAGCTGGAAATAAAAATTCCCGCTTTCCGGGAGGAATGGAGAGCGGGAAGGATTTTGAATCAGGACGCCGGGGATCCGAGTTTCCGGTGTTTTTCTTTAACGCACCGAAACGTCATTCTTTCACGGCATTTTTCTGTCGGGCTTCTTCGATGATCGGCATCACGACGCTCGGAAAGTCCGTCGCGATCCCCGTCACGCCAAGGTCAAGCAGCCGGCGGTAAACTTCCGGATCTTTTCCGTTGGACCACGTGATGGTCTCCATCGGGATGCCGCGGTCCTTCATTTCTTTCGCAAATGCGCGGATGAAATCGCTTTTCGGCTCAAACGGGTCTTCTTTGCTCAGGTCGGCCTGAATGTGAAGCACGAGATGGTCAACGCCGCGGAAATCGTTTTCGCGCAGACGTTTCAGCACGGCATTCAGGCCCTCCATGTTTGCCGTTTTGTCTTTCGTCCAGACGTATCCCAGCCAGAGCATCCCGACGCCGTTTGGGCAGATCTCGTTCCATTTCAGCATTTTGTCGTAGTTTCCGGACGTGAAGAACATCTGCTTCTGGATCCCGTAGTGCTGGACACGCTCGGCGATCTGGCGCAGATTCTCCTCCGTCAGCCCTTTTTCGTCCAGGTAGAACATTCGTTCCGGAAAATTCGCCATCGCGCAGAAAACGGATTCCATCGTCGGGATCCGCTGAAGCGCGAATTCCGTCCCCGCGTGCGTGCCGACGTCAAATTTTCGGACTTCCTCCCACGTCAGATCGCGGATCCGCTTCCCCTTCAGTTCTTCCGGAAGATCCCAGACCATCCGGTTTACGTTCGCATCATGAAACATGACGGCGACGCCGTCTTTCGTATACTGGACGTCCCCTTCCGGGATCACGTCCATATTCCATGCCCAGAGAAACGTCTCCAGCGTATTTTCGGGCCGTTCCGCTCCGCCGCCGCGATGGAAGTTCACGTAGTAGTCGAAGTCCGCCGCCTGTGCGGATCCCGCGGAAACCAGCAGCAGAAGAAGAAACGCGCGGAACGTTTTATTCAAAAAAGTTGACCTCATGTTTGACTCCTGAAAAAATGAAAATGGGTGTGGATTTGTGGATCTTCGGGGCGGAAACCGCAGGGGAGTTCGTTTTACTGCGGTTTCCAGCGGGCCATTTTGAACCAACAGAACGGTTAAGGTAAAATTTCGCGGACGGGAACCTCCTCTTTGGTGGTGAAGCGCATCTCTGCCCAGACTCCCCAGTCGCCTGCCGTGTCGAGGCCTCCATCGGGACTCGGGAGCGTTTTCAGCCGCAGGATCACGCTCTTCCCCTGCCAGGGAGCGAGGTCCGCGGAAATGGGGAACCATTCATGTTTCTGAACGTGCACTTCTCCCAAAACGGTCTCGTTTCCGGACGCATCGCACGCGGTGATCTGGTAGAAAATTCCGTCTCCCAGATGGCTCCCGTCTCTCTTTCCGACGAAGGCTTCCAGACGGATCGGCTTGGAGCTGATCTTCGCGAGATCCAGATGCCATTCCGTCACGAGACTTCCCTGACCATCCAGATACGGCGGATGAGCAGCGAAACCCGCTTTCTTCACGCCTCCGCAGGAGTTCATTTTGTCCCAGTGCCAGTTCGCTCCGAGAGAAGATCCGGCAAAGAGTCGCTGGTCTTTTCCTGGGATCAAAAGCCAGGGAGTCCCGTCATCGTTGGGGAACGTGAATTCCTCGAGATCGTAGAAGAACTGCGTCCGGACCGTTTCCGTCTGCGAGAGTCCGTCTGCCGTGAACGTCACCGTGAATTCCTGCACGATCGGCGACTCCGGCGAGGCTTTCCCAGTTGGTAATTCCAACGGGAAGGTCACCCGGCCGTTTTCAGGAATTTTTTCGAGGATCTTTTCGGCAGTTTTAAGCTGGACCGTCACTTTCGAGTGAGCTTTCCGCGTCGGATGAACGTCAAGCGTCAGTTCTCCCGGAGTGCAGGAGGCCCGGAAGGAAACGAGCGGACGGACACAGAAATCGAGCCGTTCCTGACCGTGCGTGAACCAGATGCGTTCATGCGGTCTCGCGTCCGCGGGGATCGTGAAATTCCGCGGTCCATCCGGAGTTTCGACAGAAACCGTTTCACCTGCACAGACCTCCCAACGGTCCGAGCGAAGCGTTTCCTGACGGTGTTTCGGCATACTTTCCAAAGCGTCGGATGGATCGTCGAGCGTCACGACGTAGGAGAACGCACCTTCCACCGGCTTCACGTAAGTGAATCCATTGGAGGTAAAGAGTTCCGCCGGTCCCAGTTCTTTTCGATCGTAAGCCAGAGCCTTCGCGGAAATTGCGGGGATCCGGAAACCAACGTCTCCATTTTCCGGGATGATGATCTCCCAGTGCGAGTCGTCCATTTTCCGGCAGACGCCGTACCCGCTTCCGCACGCACGGTCAAAACGCTGGAGAGAACCGCGTCCGTCGAGGTAAATGTAAGCCGGCGATTCGGCATAATCGCACCGTCTTCCCTCTTTCAGACCGGAGAACATGAAGATCTGCCCGTCGGCGGTCCATCCGGTGTATCCGTTCGGCGGAAGCGTGACCGAGCGTCCGTCGAATCGCGTTTCCATCGTTTCGCTCATGCTCCCGTTCGCGCAGACGACCGTTCCATCAGAGTACTTCACAACGACTTGGGAACGTTTCAGGATCCCGGATGCGATCGCTTCGGAGACTTCGACAAGCTGACCGTCAGGCCCGCAGTAGAGGATCTCTTTCGCACTGGCCTGAGTGTATCGGCTCTGAAGCTGCTGAGTCGTGAAGTAGCCGCGCATCGCGATCCTGATCCCGTGATCGAGCAAGAGGAACCCCGGATGCCCAAAAGCGGCAGTCGCACAAATGAACCGGTCGGACGCGATGTCGCACGTCTCCGGCGAGTCACCTTTCGGTGCGGAATTGCCCGGATAGAACATTCCGGGATTTCCCATGCCGAAATTGCAGCACAGGTCGTGCATCTTGCGCAGATCCAGATTTACCAGCCACGGATTTTCAGCCGGCCGGTACCCCTGATCCTGCGCGTAGTTGCCGTCAGTCAGTCCGCAGTACGGGAAATGGTAGTTTCCTTCGGAATAGACGGGACCATTCCACGCGCGTTTCTGCAGGAGCATGATCTCTCCGAACGCATAGTAAGTCGCGGCCTGCGTGCCTGCACCGGGGACGCGGTAATCGTAATCAACGCGCTCGGACGACGAGACCGCAGTGTGTACGTCGCAGTATGCCGTGCGGAAATGAAATTTTTCCTGATTGATCGGCGAGAGTTTCTCGCAGTACTCCACCGCCCACGCAGGTTTCGGCGCATAGCAGCGCGCCCACGCCCCCTGAAACTGATTCTCGGAAGTCCGCGCCGGCATGTCCGTGCTCCAGAATTCGTTCACCGGCGCGAAATCCGTGAAATTATTGTATGGCCCATAGACGAAACCAAGTTCTTCGTTCATGAAGTCGGAGCGTTCGCGCATTCCGGCATCGCCCCCTTTTCCGGGAGCCGCTTTTGTGCGGAACGTGAAACTCTCGCCGCCGTCGCGGAAGCAGACTTCATGGTCATTCACCACGACTTCCGTCATGCCGTGCCGATGAACGTTGAACCACTTTTTACGTTCCGCGTCACGATCACCCGCAAAATGCGCGTACCAATGCCGTTTGCCCGTAATGTGTTTCCACGGAGACTGCGGATTCGGAAGTGTCGGCAGGATCTCCTCGAAATCCGGACTGACCGTCAGCAGGAAACGCTCGTAGCACGGATTGCGTTTTCCGTCGGTCTTCGGACGGTAGCGTACTCCGCCGTTGAATCGTGCAAGTTTCGGCACCGTCCCCATTTTTTCGAGACCGAAACTGCCGTAGATCTGGCTTCCATTGTGCAGATACCAATCCGTGTTCCCCATGAGGAAAAGCGGAACGGAAAGTGCGTTCGTTTCATTCTGCGCTGCTGCGTTCTGCTCTGAAACGGCGTTCTGCTCTGAAACGGCGTTCTGCTCTGCACGGAAACAGACCGCTGCCGGGCGATTCGGGCCGGAGTAGGCGTAGGAATAGTACGGGATCGTAAAGACTTTCGGATCCCGAATGCCGTCCATCGAAAAATGGCCGTACGCTACGTTCGCAACGGTGAGATCCGCGCTTTCGGTTTCAAGAATGAGCGTTTTGCCCATGATCGAGAACGTGTACTTGACGCTGGCCGAGACTGCCGGTCTCTCCGCATCGGGCCGCGCAGCCGTTTGGGGATCTTTCGCCGTCACGTTCCAGACCGTCTCCAGTTTGGGCGTCGGAGTTCCCTTCCCTAAAAGACGCACAGAAACGAGTTCATGCCGGGTCACGTTCCAGCCGTTGGAAAGAGGTTTCTGCGGGTCGGCAAGATGCGTTACTCCGCCATTTGCGAGCGGACGGAAAAAAATGGAGCCATTCCACGAAACGGAGATCCCGTCCCACGGCGTCGTTTCGCTTGACTTCACGACCGGGATCCGGTACTCAAGCCGTCCGTCGGGGCCCGTGTACGTCAAAGCGTACTGTTCCGGCTCGTTTTCACCGGCAGAAAATTTCACGAGAGTGTTTCGGTGATCCTTCGCTTTATTCTCCGGCAGGATCGTTTCCGGACGATTCGGGAACGGAAGCATTCCCGCACCGGTATTGAGTCCCGGATCTTGCTGCGGAAGCACGACACCACGTTTGGGACGTGCTTTAAATGTCAACTCTTTAAAAACTTCTTTTCGGATCGCAAAATTGTCGAAAAAGAGGACCCGGTCTTCCACATTCCGACAGTTTGTGATCCGAAAACCGGTAAACCGTGCGTCCGGTGCGTGAAGGCGTTCCATCGCATTTTCCGAAAGACGGCGAAACATCAGAAACCATTCCCGCCAGTTGACCTGCCCAAACGTAACGCCGAGTTCCTGACCGTTTGCGTCCGTAAAAAGTGCCTGCACACTGACACGCGGAGTCGTCTGATCGTTCTCCCACGCCCAATTGTTGCCGTAGATCCAGACAGAGACCGCATCGAACGCACTGTCAAGCGCCAATGGCTGCGGCGGACGAAGCGTGAGTGACGGATCCGCTTTTCCCGCCCCCTCTGCACTGGGATCCATTCGGTACGTCAGTTTCCCGACCGATCTTCCCCAAATTTTCTGCTCGTCGGTGATCTCAAAACTCGCGATCGTTCCCGACGTTTCGACTTTCCACGTTTCAGACTCAAAATCGGCAAGCGGCGGGACGTCATCTTCAAACCGTCCAGCCCAATCCATCTCGTACGGACGCTTTCCTTCCGCAAAACACGTATCGGCAGAATACGCACCGGCAGAAAGCAAGATCACGCAAACAAAAAGAAAAACTTTTTTCATTGAAAACTCCTTCGGCAGGTCTTAAGGCAGGAGAAACGGCCAAGGTCCGCATTTCACATTCCGAGCCGTTTCCTATTTCTGGCAGCTTTTCACATTTCGGGCATTTCGTCAAAATCTGATGTTTCGTCAAAATCCCATGACTTTCATCCACTCGTAAACGCAGTCCATCCAGGCCCCGACGTGCTCCCCGGAGGGTTTCATGCCGAAACCGTGGCCGACTTTCGCGTAAATGTGCATTTCTGCCGGAATATTCATCGTGCGGAGTTTGTGATAGACCGCGGCAGATCCCATGGCCGAGATGCCGTCACTGTCGCCGTGAATGAAGCACATCGGCGGCGTTTGGGAATCGAAGGCGAAGTCCGCGACTATCGGAGAATCGTGACCTTTCTGACGATTCGCTCCGTCTTTTCCGTCTTCAAGAACGTACGCAGGATAGACCGGCACGGCAAAATTCACGCGGCACGGCACCTCGTCCAGTTCATCGACCGGCTCGTAAGCGCGAGTCTGACTGTTCACCGCCGTCATGAGCGTCAGATGTCCGCCGGCAGAGAATCCCATGCACCCGATCTTTTCCGGATCGATGCCGAATTTCTCCGCATTGGCGCGCGCAAGACGTACCGCCCGCTGCGCGTCCATCCACGCCGCCCAGTGCTTTTCATGTCCCTGACGCCGAGGCACCCGGTAATGCACGACGGCAGCCGTCACGCCTTTCGAGTTCAGATACTCCGCCACCTGCGTTCCTTCATGCTCCGCGGCCAGACCATGGTATCCGCCGCCCGGAAAAATGAGCATGAGCGCGTCTGTCGATTTTTCCGCGGGACGGTAAAGCCGAAGCGTCGGCACCGTGACTCGGCTGATTCGATAGAGACCGTCTGCATGTCTTTTTCCGACCTCCGCCTCACGTACCGTTTCACCCGGAGCAGTCCCCGGCCAAAGCTCGTAGATCTCCTGTGCTGAAAGAGCCGCGAAACTCAAAAATACACCACACACAAAAACCGCAAAAGACAAAATCTTTTTCACAAAAGGATCCTTTCATGGAATTTCAGGAAAAAAGGCTGGCACGTCCCCCAGATCTGGAGGACGGATTTTTCTCCTTATTGTACATGCTATCGCGCAAAAATGCAATCAGCCTCGGAAACTAAAATCCGAAAAAATCCGAAAAAATCCGAAAAAATCCGAAAAAATCCGTAAATTTCCAAAAAATCCGGATCTTACGAAAAAAATTTAGAAAAAATCCAAGAAACTACCCCCGCATTTCCCCTTGACAACACATTTTCTCTATGTTACAATACAGTTTCACGTAAGGCAGCTTTGTTCGAGAATGAGATTTTTAGAAGTTGCTTTCAAACATTTTACCCCTGAGGACATTTTTATGAAAAAGCACAAACACCTTCTTCTTGCGTTCCTTCTTCCGGCACTTTTTTTGTGCGGCTGCAAACCCGCGGCCGAAACGAAGCCCGAAACCGCCGCCATACAGCAGCAGGAAGAAACGGCATCCGCCCCAAGTCCAACGATCGACGAAGAACTGCAAAAACAGCTTGACGAAGAATTTGTATACGAGCTCACCGCCGACGGTTCCGTCACCATCACCCAATACACCGGCTACGCCTCCTCCGTCACCATCCCCCACGGCGTGACGAGCATTGGAAATGAAGCGTTCGGCGGCTGCGATAGCCTCACGTCGGTGACGATCCCCAACAGCGTGACGAGCATTGGCGTCCGTGCATTTGCCGGGTGCGGTAAACTGACCGAGATCCAAGTCTCCGCGGGCAATACGCATTTCAAGAGCGTGGACGGCATCCTGTTCTCCGCCGACGGCAAAACGCTCATTCAGGTCCCGGCAGGCAAGGGCCTCACCGAATACACCATCCCCGACGGCGTGACGAGCATTGGAAATAAAGCGTTCAGCCGGTGCTGGCGCCTCACGTCGGTGACGATCCCCGACAGCGTGACGAGCATTGGAAAGGACGCGTTCAGCCACTGCTGGAGCCTCACGTCGGTGACGATCGGTGACAGCGTGACGAGCATTGGCGGCGATCCATTTGCCGAGTGCGATCAACTGACCGAGATCCGTGTCTCCGCGGGCAATACGCATTTCAAGAGCGAGGACGGTATCCTGTTCACCGCCGACGGCAAAACGCTCATTCAGTTCCCGAAAGGCAAGTACCTCACCGAATA
>SUVI01000006.1 GCA_015062085.1 Planctomycetaceae bacterium | reverse complement strand
GGATGATCTTACGCAAGTGCATCGCATCCAGCGCCGCCGCGATCTGCTGAAGAACGGGCAAAACCGTCTGCGCGGGGAGTCCGTTTTCGTGTCCCGACTGCTTTTTGAACCACTCTTCAAGCGTCTCTCCCTCTGCGTACCGCATGACGAGAAAGTCCTTGAAAACGGGGTCCTGAAACCGGTTCAGAAGCGGGCAGATGTTCGTGTGATTCAGTTCTTTCGTGAGGTCGAAAACCTCCAAAACATTTCCAATCGCATTTTCGTCATTAATGAGCTCTTTGCTTAAAATCTTGCACACGACGGCCTGCTTTTTCTTTCCGGATGAATCCAGTTCCTCCGCGAGCCACGTAACGCCCATCCCTCCTTTTCCGAGCATCTTCACGAGGCGAAACTCTTCATGTTCTCCCAGCAGATACCCAGGCTGCAGTTTCTCAAACTGCGTCTCATCGACGTTTTTCTCACCATGCTCACTCTGCGTAGTGGTCAACTTTAGGGTACCAGCCATTTTTGCGTTCCTCTTAAAAAAAATCTCGTTTCATTCAGGAATAAACAGATGATCACCATTTGATTTTACTAGATTTTCAAAAAGATTCAAGGGGATAGGATCACGATACAAGAAAAAATAGGACAAATCGAGAAGTTTTTGCAGTTTAACAGAGTGCCCCTTGACTTTTTTTGGATTTCGTGTATGATGAAGAGATGGAGAGACGGATAGTCGCGGAGGTGTAGTCTGTTTTTTTGTTTTAGACGCACCGATGAGGAAAGTCCGGACACCACAGGACACAGTGATGGATAACGTCCACCGACCGAAAGGTCAGGGAAAGTGCAGCAGAAAAGATACCGCCGTTGGAGTCCGCGTTTTTTTATGGACCCGCCGGTAAGGGTGAAATGGCGAGGTAAGAGCTCACCGCGAGGCAGGCGACTGCGTCGGCAAGGTAAACCCCACTGGGTGCAATGCCAAACAGAGAAGAGTAGAACGGGCCATTGCGTTCGTTTTCCCGTGTCGGTCCGGCACGGTGATTTTCGGGTAGGCAGCTTGAGGCGTTCAGTAATGACCGTCCTAGATAAATGACTATCGTTCGGGGCGACCCGTTCACATAATCCGGCTTACAGTCTCTCCATTTTTTCTTTTTTTCGATGCAATGAATGAACCGAAACTGCTCAAAATCGCTCGTTTTTCGACTTCCTGTTCCGTTTTGGGACCGGGAAAACGCGCAGTTGTGTGGGTCCAGGGGTGCGCACGACGCTGCCCGGGCTGTGTCGCGCCGGAAACGTGGGATCCAGAGGGCGGAACGGTGTTTTCAGTAGAAACTCTTGCGGAAAAACTGACGCGGCTTCCGGAGATCGAGGGTCTCACCTTTTCCGGCGGCGAACCATTTCTTCAGGCTGCGGGACTCTGTGCGCTTGCGGACGCCTGCCGAAAGATCCGCCCAGAACTCACCGTCATGGCCTTCACAGGCTGGACGCTTGAGGAACTTCTCGCACGGGAAAAACGGGAGGAACTCGCACTGCTTGCCCGACTTGACATTTTGATCGATGGCCCATACCGCGAAACGGAACATGAAAATCTGCTTTGGCGAGGATCACGAAATCAGAAAGTCTGGTTCCTCACCCCGCGATACGAACGGGATTGGAAACCGCGGATCCACGAAACAGGTGTGCATCTGGAACTGGAGGCGGACTCCGAAACGCTGCATATCATGGGGATCCCGCCAAAAGATTTTCGGGCAAAAATAGATGAGATCGCACGAAAACTGCACCTGACACAACAGAACGGCTGAAAGAAAAAAAGGCCCCAAAAGCCGAGCTTCCAGGACCTTTGAAAGTTCATTCCCAACGTCAGATCGAGATAAGAGGAATTTCCACAAACCCATCGACCGTATGCATCTTGGAATTGTAGTTATTCGCGGCCGTATTGTACTCAACGACCAAAGCCTCCAGTTTTCCTTCTGCCATCCTGAACAATTCAAAACATCCACGATCACCGGCACCATCCGGAAGCGGCAAGAGAGCGACCCCTGTCACATTCGGAGCGGTCAAGTTAGTCAGTCCGTCAGCATCTAACGCAGCGTTAATTACAGCTATTGCGTAAGAAACGTCCTTACAGGCTTTCTGATAGTCCTCGAAGTTTTCAACAAAGACCTTTTCATAATCAGGAGTCCAGCCGAGCGTACCGGTGATACCATAACCCCACACAACGGAATATGCGTCGAAACTGCCGCTGGCGACATGACCATTCAGACCATAATAATTATATACTTCCTCAGGGCAGTTACCACTTGCGATCAGGTTATAGAGTTCCACCTCAGTACTCGCGCTGCCGGGCTGCCCATTAGGACCGACGGAACCTTCGAGCACTCCAGAGAACGGCGCAGCACCGGAAGGAGAACCGACGGCGAGATCCTGTCCGAAAACTTTTGCGGAATGAAGAGTCACGACCAATGGAGTGAGGCCGGCGCCGATAATGAGCTGACGACGGGTACGGTCCATACTCGGTTTCACAGTTTCTTTCATTTTATCCATTACCTAATGACTCCTTTGAGTGGAACTGATTGATAAAATTTCTTTCAACAGCCCTATTATACTCCGATTACGAAAATATGCTACTGTTTTCGACAAAAAAAACAAAAAAAGTTTAAAATTTCCATAAAAAAACATCCGATTAGGAAAGTTTTGCGTTTTTGGGAGTGGATTTTGAGTAAAATTTAAGATATTTTACTCGATGGACGATATTAAAGTATGTGAAGTCTTGGAGGATCCAGCTTCACAATACATCTTGACCTTTTTTATTTTTGGGTATTTTTGTCCTTTCAATAAGAAAATGATGAAACATAAAGCTCCGCCCCAGGGCACTCTGGTCTTAAAGCGCAAAGGCCATAAACGGCATCACCGCAAACGCAGTCTGCATTTGATGCGGTGGTTCTGGTGCTTCTTTACTCTTGCAGCACTCAGCGGCGGCATATTTCTCTTCACAGAATATAGAAACCGTCAAAACACGATCGTTGTGACCCGCGACACGACCATTTCCAATATGCAGGCGATCTCCGACGCACTGGAACGCTATCGTTTGGACAAAGGATTTTATCCTCCGGCATACGAAAGCAACGAGATCGGAGAACCGACGCTCAGCTGGCGCGTCGCGATCCTGCCGTATTTTGAAAATCAAAAATATCTTGAACTTTACGAGAAGTTTGAGCGTGGGCTGCCTTGGAATCACGAGCACAACTACCGTCTTCTCGAACAGATGCCGCAAGAATACCGTGCGCCGAGGAGCAAACACACTCCGACGAGCGAATCGCCGCTGAATTGCCTGACGAACTACATGACAGTTCGCCACCCGGATTCGGTGTTCCCCGAATCGCGCGACATTATCTCCAGCTCACGCATTACGGACCGTCTTGCCGACACAGTGACGGTCATTGAAGTGAGTGATGAAGCGGCTATCGAATGGACGAAACCGGATGATTTTGTTTTTGATCCAACGAAAAAGAGCCTTGCTGCCCCGAAACTCTTCCAGGACGATGCGATCGTCTGCGGAATGTGCAACGCGGAAGTGAAAGTCATCCCAATCCCGACGCCGATCCATCAGCTTTTTGCCCACGACCCGGCCCTGACACCCGAGGAACTCGTGCAGCTGAACCCGCTCGTGGGACCCTTCCTTCGCAACAATGGATACACGGAGGAATCGAGCGATCAGCCGGCAACTCCCACACAGCCTGCTCCCAAATCAGAACCGGCTGCAGTCTCGAAATCCCAATCGGAATCGCGATCCAAGGCTGCAGATACAAAGAAGCCATAGATCGGTACACGAAACAGCATTCCCAATATCCCCAAAGAGGGAGGAAGACTTAGATCATCCTCCCTCCTTTTTCTTTTTTCAAACATGCCGAACGGATAGAGCCGCAGCGTCTCACGACAAAAAATTCCGATCAGACGAAAATTTCAAAAAATATTTCAAAAAAGCACTTGAAAATACCACCGTCTTGTAGTACAATGAAGAAACAGACTAAAAGTCTGTGCTTTCATTTTTCCGGACCGGAGTTTTATGGACTTCCGCCCGCCATTTTGCGAAATTTATCATCAGGATCATGTCATCACACCGCATATTCCCGCATTTCGTCTCTTTCGTGCAGAGACGTTCGGAGCAACTTATGATCTCCGGCGGCATTACAGAAATGAGCTTCGCAGATCCAGCGGCATTCCGCTCCAAACAATCCCCAGCCATTCATCCTTAACCATCCAGCAAGTCCTCAAATATCAGGGAGGTCACTATGTTTCATTCTTCAGCAAAAAACCATTCCGGATTCACACTCGTGGAGCTTCTGGTCGTCATTGCGATCATCGGCATGCTTGTGGGCCTCCTGCTTCCGGCAGTCCAGCAGGCACGTGAGGCCGCTAGGACCATGCAGTGCTCCAACCACCTGAAACAATTCGGTCTCGCCGCACTGAATCATGAATCAACGACTCAAGCATATCCCGGAAGCGGCTGGGATTGCTACTCGACGGGCGACTCCGATTTCGGGATGGGCTGGAAGCAGCCGGGAGGATGGGCGTACCAACTCCTTCCATTTCTTGAACAACAGGCCCTCTACTCTATCATGGGTGACGGAGACATGACAACGATGAACAAGGCAAAGGCTACGGAACTGATGCAGACGCCGCTGGGCATCTTTAACTGTCCCTCGCGCCGTGCACCAAAACTCTACAGCGGCTCAACATCCGGAGCATTTAACTACACCGACCCCACACAGCGCGCCAAAGGAGATTACGCCGCAAACATGGGCGACTATTCCTACGCACAAGATAACAATACGCGAAATCATCCCACACCGCAATACGCCGCGGTCGCGAACGGGACTTACACTAAAAAAGACCTCTCTAAAATCACCGGCATTATCTACAGCTGCAGCGAAACAAAAATGGGCGAGGTCCGCGACGGTACTTCCAATACTTACCTCATCGGAGAAAAGTACATGCAGCCTGAGAATTATGAGATCAACGGAAGCGGTGACGATATGGGAGTCTGGATCGGTGCGGATGACGACGGAAACCGAACGTGCAGCTCTTCACATTTCTATCTGTCCCAAGATCGCCAGGGATACGGAACCCCCTCCTCCTACGCATTTGGAAGTGCACACGCAGGCGCGTTCGGCATGGTGATGGGAGACGGTTCCGTGCACAGGATCTCCTACTCCGTCGACAAGGAAACACACGCATACCTTGGAAACCGCAAGGACGGTGAAGTCGCAGCGCTTCCGTAAGCCAGATACTTCCGGACCTTCACCGCAAACCAAAATTTGCAAACTTCCCCAACGCCCCAAATCATGGAGTTTTATCATGAAGAACGCCCCCATTCCTCAAAAAATTTCAGGATTTACACTCGTAGAACTTTTGGTCGTCATTGCGATCATCGGGATGCTCGTAGGACTTCTGCTTCCGGCAGTTCAACAAGCCCGTGAGGCCGCTAGGACCATGCAGTGCTCCAACCACCTGAAACAGCTTGGTCTCGCGTGTCTAAATCATGAATCAACATCCCGAAAATTCCCGAATACGGGCTGGAACTATCAGTGGACCGGCGATTCAGACCTCGGGATGGGCTGGAAACAGCCGGGAAGCTGGGCGTACCAGCTCCTCCCGTTCATGGAACAGCAGGCACTCTACTCCATCATGGGGGATGGAGTCCCTTCCACGATGAACAAAGCACAGGGTGCTCAGCTCCTTCAGACCCCTTTGACCTTCCTCCACTGCCCTTCGCGCCGCACTCCCAAAACCTACCCGGCAAGCACATCATCACATTCCGGAAACTACAACACTCCGGAACAAAGAGCCAAGGGAGACTACGCTTCCTGCATGGGGGACTACGGTTACGGTCAGCTTGAGGACATTCGAACGGCTCCCGGCTACGCAAACGTTACGAAAAGCGGATACCAGCACAAAGACTTCTCCGGAACCATGACCGGGATCATGTTTTGCATGAGCGAGATCACGGTCGGTGAGATCCGCGACGGAACTTCAAACACCTACCTCATCGGCGAAAAATACCTACAGCCGGAAATTTACGAAGTGAGCGGCGGCGGTGACGATATGGGGGTCTTTTCCGGCACGGACGACGACAATTCGCGCACTTGCGACACGACGCAATTCCACCTCAGCCAGGATCGGTCAGGGTATGCCTCCCCCAATTCACTCGGATTTGGAAGCGCGCACTCCGGAGCGTTCGGCATGGCGATGGGAGACGGTTCCGTCCACCGAGTCTCCTACTCGCTCGACAAAGAGACTCACGCACGTCTAGGAAATCGCAGAGACGGACAGGTCGCCGCGATCGAATAAACAGCCTCCCAGAAAGCACCGGAAGACCCAAGCGTACCCAATGCCTGCGTTTTCCATTCAGAGTTCAGAAAAGCGCCTCCGGAATACGAAATTCCGGAGGTTTTTCTTTTCTGCACATTCTTCATTGGTAAAATACACCGAGTTTCTCGATCATTCCGGTTTTTCCATTCAATAAACACTCCCGTTTTGACGATAATTTAAAAGGGCTGCATTTGAAATGAACTGACCGATGGGTCTTTCACTGCGTCAGCTCCGCGTTTTGTATTTCGTACTTCCCTTTTATTTCCGATTTCCCATTTTCCAATCGTCACGTATGCCGCAGGCCCCCTCATTTCCGCATCGGAAATTCCGCATTCAGCGTTCCCTTCAACTCGAAACGCTGGAATCCCGGGAACTCCTTTCTGCCGTCTCGCCAATAGCAGAAAGTGTGCCGTTTTCGGTGGAAAGCAAATGGGAGATCCGTGCAGGATTCACTCCCGTGAAGTGCGAACATTTTTCGGGTCTTGCAGATACTGACGACACAGCTTCCAGCGCGGGATCTTGTTCATCCCTCACCGGCGTCACGGGAGAGCTCGCCGACATTTTCTTTAGTGAGGAACCGGGATCGTTTGAGGGATCCGGCACGTTTTCTGGTTTCTCCCAAACACAGACATTGCTCGAGCCGGAAGCGTCGGAGCATCTCCAGCCGGAATGCGCATTGCCCAGCCAGCTTTCCGTTCCCGCAGAACTTCAGACCGCGGCAGCATCTGCATCTTCCGATATTTCCGGAACCGCGATCCAAGTCAGCTGGGACCCGGTCCCGAATGCGTCCCGGTACCGCCTCACGTACACACTGACGCACCCGGAATGCGAACCGATCCAGCTTCGGAAGATCTATGCGGCAGCGTCCCTCGATCGTACAGCAACGGGCCGTCTGACGGCAGAACTTGACGCAGTCATTCCCGGCACGACAGTAGAGCTCCAGATCCAAGCCGTCAGTACAGAAACCGCGTTCACAGATTCCGAACTCAGCGCCGCAGTCACCTTCCAAACTCCGTCACTCACTCAGCATACCACCCTGACGCTGGAAAACGGCACAGAGATCCCTGATGTTTTCGCCCTGCATTCCCGCACGCAGTCAGAGGGGGAAACGGTCCTAACGATCTACCTCGACTTCACCGGACATCTGACGGGAGGGACCGCTTGGAATACGCAAACGAGCCAGGACCTGATCGTCTCTCCCGTCTTCAGCATTGATGAGGATTCCGCATTTTCCACGGAAGAACTCAGGATGATCTATGAGATCTGGAAGATCGTCTCTGAAGACTACGCCGGGTTTGCCGTTGACGTCACGACAGAATTTCCGGGACTGGAACATCTGAAAAGATCCAGCACGTCCGATTCCCGATACGGTATCCGCTGCGTCTTTAGCGAAAATACCTGGTACTCCAATGTCGGCGGGATCGCGCTGCGCAATTCCTTCACGTACTCGAGCGACCTTCCCTGCTTCGTTTTTCTTGATCGGAACGCACGCACAGTCGGCAACGCGGCATCGCACGAGATCGGTCACACGCTCGGTCTTCAGCATCGCGGAGGCGGATCCGCAGCTAACGGCGAGTATTCATACGGCGTGAAAGTCGCAGACGAGATCTACGTTCCGACCTCCAACTCGTCAGTTTCCGATGACGGCTACGTCCTCTTCGATTCCTCCAACTCCGTAATCTGCGATTGGAGTCCCATCATGGGAGCCAGCTACTATGCCAAGGTCTCGCATTGGAGTGACGGAACGTACTTCAACGCACAAAATTCCGGCACCTCACAGTTGGGAGATCTAGAGAAGTTGAACACGTACCTGCCCCTGCGGAACGACGACTATGCCGACTGGAGCTTCTCAGATAACGTGCAGAATGCCGAATCCCAGGACTCCGCATCTTTCCTCACTTCCTTCGGTGAACCGGACTCGCGTTTCGCCCCGATCGGCGAGCTCCTCATTTCCCCATCCGGTACCCTTTCCACCGATGGAGATTTTTTCCACGATTCCTTTTTCGAGACCGTCAGCGGTTTCATCACTCACCGCGACGATACAGATGTTTTCCGTCTCACTCTCGAAGAAGAGACTCAACTGGAACTCACAGTCACTGGAGCCGGAGAATGGGCAGATCTGGACATTTGGGCCGCTCTCTATCCGGAAAGCGTACTCACCGCCTCTGATTCCGCATTTCCAATTTTCGCCGACGATCCGGATTCCATGGATGCAGTCCTCTCTGTGCCCCTTCAGGCTGGCACATACTTTCTCGTGATCGACGGAACAGGCCGGACACGCACTCTGGAAAACGGACAGGAGGTTGAATACTATTCCGACTACAGTTCCATCGGAAGATACTGCATCTCCGGGTATGCGGAACCCGTCAGTAAAGAAAAAGACGAAACGAGACCAAACGAGCCAGAAACCAATTTTCCAGAAGAAGAGATCCCCTCCTTTCCCATTACGAGATCGGAATTTTATCTGGCGATCCGCCCAGCTCAGGAAACCAACGGAATTCCTGAAACCAACGGCTCTTCCGAAACCGCCAGTTCCTCTATGAGCTCTCCATCGGAAACGTCCGCAGTCGACAGCCTGCCGATCTCTGTGACGACAGTTTCATCATGGACGCCTCTAGCTCTGGAGATCTGGATGAACGGCGCCGAAATTTCCTCGAGCACGCAAAGCGAAACTCTCCTTCTGAATTTCGACACCGAAAAATACTCATGGGACCCGGCCAGCTTCACCTCGGCAGACAGTCTCGCCCTCGAGATCACCGAACACCCCGATGGACTTCTTCTCCATTTCACCGGAAACGCCCTTTCGTCAGGCTCCTCGCTCCTCGACGGCCTCCACTGCCTCGGCTGCGTGTTTCTAACGCCCAAATTTGAGGCATTTTCCGGCTCGGTCAGCCAAAAAACACAATTCCAGCTCGATGGCAAAACCTCGGAACTCGCCGTAACGACCGTCTGCTACGATCTGAATTCAGACGGCACGATCGACATTCATGATCTCGTTCAACTCGCCCGACAGTACGGAAATTCCGAAGGAACACCAGCCGATCTCTCCTCGGAAATGAACCGGAACGGCACAGTTTCCCCGGATCTCTCCGCAGATTTTGACTGCGACGGCTGTGTTTCGATCAAAGATCTCGTCCTCCTCGCCAAAAACTTTGGCCTGAATTTTCAGCGATCCGACAGTCTTTACTTTGCGTCCGCCTACCGATCGGCTGCGGCTGCAGAAGAGTGATAAAAAACGAAACGGTCATAAAGATCCCCTCGCCGAAAAATGCGGCACAGACCATCTGACTGTCACACTTTGACACTAAAAGGCATAAAGTCTGCGAAACATCCGGAAAGAAACGACAAAAAAAAGAAAATTTTACTCTTTTTTTCCAGGAATCGCGTCGGACGCCTTGAAAAAATTTTCAAAAAACGGTAAAATAAATGAAATTCTCTCCGGACCTTCCCAAGTTTGAGAGAAACTGCACGCTGACATCATCCAAATTTCGGACGATGCGGCATTTTCCCATTCGTTTTTTCTTTCAGGACCCAGAAAATGACCGAACCTTTTTTTCAGAAACTGTTTGCGGAACGCATCGGCGGTATTAATTACGGCAAAAGCACGGAGATCTACAAATTTGAAAAGATCAAGCGTGCCAAACGCAAGGCGCTCGCAGATTTTCCGGACCGGAAACTTTTAGATTTCGGAATTGGAGAAAATGACGTCCCGGCGTCTGAAAATGTCGTGAAAGTTCTGCAGGAAGAATGCGGCAAGACCGAGAACCGCGGATATGCGGATAATGGTATCCTCGTCTTCCAAGAAGCAGTCGCACGTTTTATGAAACGTCATTTCGGCCTGGATCTGGATCCCGCCACGGAGATCATTCACGGGATCGGTTCCAAACCCTCGCTGGCGATGATCCCCCAGTGTTTCATCAACCCGGGTGACGTCACGCTCATGACGGTCCCGGGATACCCGGTCGCCGCGACGCACACGCGCTACTGCGGCGGTGAAGTCTTCAATCTCCCGCTCCTTCCTGAAAACGATTTCTATCCGGACCTCGACAATATCCCGGAGGACATCCTGAAGCGTGCGAAACTTCTGGTCATCAATTACCCGAACAGTCCGACCGGTAAATACGGAACGGCAGAATTCTTCGAAAAAGTCGTGGCGTTCGCAAAGAAAAACGAGATCGTCGTCGTGAACGACTGCGCGCACATCATGCTCAGCCACGCAGATCGGCCGCGCTCCTTCTTGGAAACCCCCGGCGCAATGGACGTTGGCCTCGAAACCTACTCCATGTCGAAAGGCTGGAACATGATCGGATGGCGTCTTGGCTGGGTCTGCGGAAACGCGACGCTCGTACGTGCGTATGGCGACGTCAAGGACAACAGCGACTCGGGTCAGTTCAAAGCGATCCAAATCGCCAGCGCTGCGGCTCTCGACGATGATTCCATCCCGCAGGCAACCGAGAAAAAGTACCTGCGCCGTTTGAAGAAACTGGTCGCGATGCTCAAAAGCGTCGGTTTTGAATGTGAGCTTCCGGAAGGCACGTACTTCCTATACGCCAAAGCCCCTAAAGGAATGGCGGACGGAACCGTCTTTGCCGATGCGGAAGCAGTGAGCCAGTTCCTCATCACGCAGTGTTCCATCTGCACCGTCCCGTGGGACAATGCCGGCCCTTTCCTCCGTTTCAGCGTCACGTACGTTGCAGAAGACGAAGCTGCGGAAGACCAGCTCATGGAAGAAACGCGGCAGAGACTGGAAAATCTCCATTTCGTATTTTAATGAAGTTCCCCTCCTCGCTGCACGGCCAACGGGGAGTTTGATTTAACTGGAAAAATTGAAAGGGCTTTTTTATGAAAAACCTCTTTTCCTTCGGTATGGCCTCACTGTTGACGCTGGCGGTCCTGACCGGCTGTGACCAGACGCAAAAGTACGATCCGTCCAAAGGCCTGGACATCATGAATCGTCTTCAGGGCGCAGAAAGCGGCGGCGACTCTCTGGAACTCGCAAAACTGGCGATCGAGCAAAATCAGATCCTGAAGGATAGAAAAGGTGCGATGGAAACGATGGGAAAAGCTGTTCGTTTCTGCTCGGACATTCAGGATTCCCGTTCACGGATCGAAGCGTACTCGCAAATCGCAGATTCCTACTGGGAACTAAATGCGATCGTTGAGGCGAAAAAAGCGCTGAGCAACGCAATGGAAGCCTATCGAAACTGGGAAGAGGAAAAACAGGCTCTGCGTGCGAAGAGCAAGAAAGAGCCGACGCAGAATGAACTGGAAGGTTTTGCGGAAGAAAAAATGGAGATGCTTTTGAACCTCGCAAAAGCACAAGCACAGATCACTCCCGTGGAAGCACAGAATACGCTCGGGCTGGCACTGAAAGAAACCGAGGCATTTACAGACCTCCTCATCAAAGTGGACAAAATGCTCGACATCGGGATGGCGCTTGGAAAAATGCAGGCTTACGAGCAGCTCGTTGCGCTTTCGGAAGACGTTCAGGCATACTTGGACGGAAAAGTTCCAGGATCTGCAGTATATGCTCCAGCTGCGGACGATTCCGATGCGGATGCAGAAAGCTCTTCAGATTCTGAAGTCCCGGAAGATGGCAGCAGTGAAGAAGTCCAGGCGGATGCTCAGCAGAAAAGCAGCCGACTCAGTACGCTGGCTGGGATCTTTTTTGAGATGGAACATAAAGATGCAAAAGAAACGGGACTCGCGATCCTGACAAAAGCCTCAGACACGGCTCACGAGATCGGAAACCGCGGGCAGAAAGCCATCACACTCTGCAGCATCGCACTCAATTATGTGAAGGCCGGCGACAAAGAAAAGGCAAAAGAGCTGGTTGCAGAAGCGGAGGAATTCGCCAAAAAGGCAGACAGCGCAACACGTGAAAGTGCTGACGAAGCCGTCACGGAAGCAAAAGCTGCCGTCGAGTAGAATTAGAAGAAAAAAAGACGGAGTTCGTCAATTTCGGTACTCCGTCTTTCTGTTTTTTTAAACTTTTTTTCAGAATTGCCTGACGCCCATGGATCCAACAGTTCATTCACTGGTTTTGTCTGCTGTCGATTGGGAAGAAGTCTGTCCATGGCTTCTTTTCCGCAAATGTCTCCGGTCGGCTTTTTCGTTCCGGCTTCTACTGCTCACGACACTCCATTTACTCATCGTGTCTCTCTGGCTGGCAGCGGCATTCGGCTGGTTTTCGTCTGCGCGAACGATCGAGGATCTTTTGAAAGACTACTCGTGTATCACGGCATATGTGCCAGCGGTCTCACCTTCCGCGAAACTCCAGACTGCCGCACACCAACGAAATGCACAAGAAACAAACGTTCAACAGAACGAAAATGCGGTTCCCGAACCTAAAACAGGGGACGATCTGCGATTGGAACTGCTCGCACTCCAGGGAATGAACGAAACTTCGGAAGGCGGAGCAACTTCTTCATCGCAGGAAATGGTTCCGACACAAACTTCACAGATGGAAAATACTCCGCCACAAACGGATCCAAGCCGATCCACCCACACAGATCGACCGCTGGGGATCGGAGAACTCCTAAATCGAGCATGTGCAGCAGCATACGCCATTTTTTCGACACTCCTTCTCTGGCTCGTAACGGTACGTCTCACGGCACTGCGGCTGACTCGCGAATTTCGGAGTTCATTCCGACGTGAACTAAAATTTTCACTCAAGCAGATCGGCAAAACCATGACGGCTTTTTTCTGGATCGTGCTGGGAGCGTTCCTCTTGGCACTACCGCTTCTAGCCTGCCGACTTTTTCCTGAAAACCTTACGGTCTGGCTCATGCCGGCGGCGCTGATCTACGCAGTCTTTTACTTTTTCTTTCTCCTTGGCACAGGCTTGGGATCGCTTTTCATTCCCTCTGTTTTCGCAACGGAGAATTCCGACACATTTGACGCACTGAGCCGCAGTTTTGCTTACGTGCTTCAGAAACCGATGAAGCTGGTCCTATACCTGTTCGCAGCTCTGCTTTTCGGAGTATTGGGACTTTGCGCGCTCGTATTTTTCGTCGTTTTGATCGAGCATCTTTGCCTTACACTCACTGGAGCAGTTTTCCGCGATACCTCACCTACGCTTTACGCTTTTACGTGGAGCATCTCAGCCTACCTTTTCCTTTACGGAGTCTCCGCACTTCAGGGGCTTTACCTTCTTCTCCGCCGTGACGTTGATGCGGTAGAGCTGGAAACGGTCTGGCTCCAGGAGCCGCAGGGGGTCCCGTCGCCCCAGCTTCCGAAACTGGAAACGGCCGCGGAAGAAACTGCGTGACTGTTTCTGCGCAGGATGGCAGGATCGAGAAGGCTCGAGAAAACGCCGCTCACACCATCCCAAAGCCGCACTAAAAAAAGCCGCTCCGAAAAGAGCGGCTTTTCTCATCAAAAATCTGAACTTTGTCCGGGATCACGCATGAATATCGAGAATGGCTTCGAGTGCGAGTTCATGCAGCTCGCCATTTGACGCACAGATCCCGCGATTATCCAGCAGCATGGAACCGTACGAGAAATCCAAATTCCTCCCATCCAGATCCGTGATCCTTCCGCCCGCCTCTTCCACAATGATCGAACCGGCAGCCTGATCCCAGATTTTTTCTTTGTAGTCGGGCATTTTGGATGAAATGAGTCGGAAGAGGAGGTCGCTTTTCCCTGCAGCAAGCACCGCGTATTTTGCCTGCGAATCCATTGCGACCACGCCCGACACTCCGATCTTTTGACACAAAATATCCATTTGACTCAGATTCGTGTGCCCTGATTCGACGGAACGGAGGACAGAAGCGTCTTTCGGATCGGCATGATCCGAGACGTGCAGACGTTCAAAATCGGAACCATCAAGAGTCGAGATCCACGTTCCCATTCCGCGTTTTGCATACAAAAGCGAGCCGAAAGGTTTCCCGATTTCGGGCTTTTCCGTCGAGAAATCGTGCGTTTCTTTCTGCCAGGTCAGATTTGGCAGTCCGAGGGATCCGAACGTGACCTCACCATTTTCGACGAGAGCCAAAGCCGTAGCATACTGCTCTTTACGGAGAAAGCCTTTCGTGCCGTCAATAGGATCCAGAGTCCAGAAACGCGGTGCGTCTTTGAGGGAATCATCATTTTTTCCACGGGATATCCAGCCCACGATCTTTTCCGCTGAGACACCTGGAAGATACTTCTCAAGATACTGAAGCAGGATCGCGAGAAAACGTTTCCCGTCTTCAGAAAGAAGCAGATCCGCGGATTCTTCTGCAATGAGCGGGATCTCCGGGCACGATTCCTCCAAACGAGCAGCCACGAGTGCCTGAACGGCCAAGTCGCCGACCGTGACCGGTGATTTATCTTTTTTCTCCCAAGTTGCGGGAGTAATAAAATCGTTCTGGATCCGGCTCGTCAGATCGGCAGCCTCACGCAAAACAGAAAGGATGGGCTGAATCAGGTTCATTCTGAAAAACTCCTATTCAAAAAAACAAAAAAATCGGCACAGCGGCGGCCTGTTGTGAAAACATTCCCGCCAAATCACGCCAGCCTCTTCATCAACCTTACTTCCGGCACCAGGCATCCATCAACGTTAGACTGAAATTCCGCGAGGTTTCCTAAAGTTCGGTTTTTCCCAAAAACGCCGCTCTTTGGTTCACATATCGGACACCGCGAGTCCGGACATCAGTCCGTTTTCAAAAATTTCCGTTCCGCATCCGTTCCGCATCCGTTCCGTATCCGTTCCGTATCCGTTCCGCATCCGTTCCGCATCCGTTCCGCATCCGTTCCGCATCCGTTCCGCATCCGTTCCGCATCCGTTCCGCATCCGTTCCGCATCCGTCTGCGTCCGTCTGCGTCCGTCTGCGTCCGTCTGCGTCAATTTCCCTCGCCATTTTTCGAATTTCCCGTCTCCACGAGATTCAGCATCACGGAGAGAGTATCGACCATTTCTTCGACCTGACGCCAAGAACGATTCTGGGTCGCGTAATGTTCTTCATTCCAGCTTCGCATTCCTTCTCGAAGCAGGATCTCAGAGGCTTCCTCCTGCATTTTTTCAGGAAAAGCCTCCGTAATATCACGAAAAACGCGTTTCATGTGGTTCTGCGCCAGCGGATTTCCATGCATCGCTTCCGAAAGAGTCGCGAGATAGTAATTGACGGCCTTCTGAGGAACTTCCAATTCCTTCCGCAGTATCCGGCTTTCCGATGGATCGCTCTCTGCGCATGGTGCCCCAGCAGCACCATTCCGAGAACGCCAGGAGTCTGTACTTCGCTCCATCCCTGCACACGGTTCCGCCGCGATCTCACCTGCAAACCGCTCCGCATTTTTCAGTTCCGCCGCCCCCAAGAGCGACGCAACGATATTTCGCGCTGCTTCCGGCGAAGAGACCCGCTTCTGAAGGACCTCGTAGATCCCCGTACTGTCTCGAGACGCATTTTGCCGAGTCTCACGAATTTTCTGGTAGATGCCTTCCAGCCCAAGTTTCCGAAACCAAAATCGCGCACGCCGAGAAAGTTCTGACAAGTCGGAAGTTTCATCCAGAATAGCAATCTCCACCCAGACATTCTCCATATTTTGCTCAAAAAGCGTCGCGATGAACATGGACCAGCGATTCCGAAGAGCGGGCAATAGCAGATCCTGCATGAGTGAAACGCTGGAAGAAGAGATCATCGGAAGGCGGAACTCGTGCCGGATCCTCTCGTCTTCCTCGGACGAATCGCCTATAAAAACGATACGGAAAAGCCGATTTTCTGAAAATCTCAATCCTGTGGAAAAAGAAAATTCCAGACGGCATTCGACCGGCAGAACATCCAAAAGTGCCTCCAGGAGCATTTCCGGCACGGCACGCCCCGTCAGGATGGTCGTGAAGTTTCCGAGGATCTGATCCAAGATCGTACTAAAACGCCGGATCCCTGTCGTGCGTGCGATCCCATTGAGCGTCTCCATTCGAACGGGTTCCGCACCGCCGTCCATCGTCAGAGTTCGCAGGATCGGCATATCTTCGGGCAGCTGGACGAACTCTTCCTCTTCATCTTCCGGATCCATCGCCAAGAACATCTCCATTCCTGCGCCGCGTTCGATACTCGAACATTCCTCTTCTACGCCCTCCGGAAGCCCCAAGCATTCTGCGGCACCCAAGCTCTCTGCAACGCATTCGTCAGCGTCTTTCCAGATCCCGAAAAAGTTTCTTTCCGCTTCTCCCTGGCAAGTTTTTCCGGAAAGTCCAACGACACCGGCCTCCGGCTCTTCACCGTTCTGCTCACCGTTCTGCTCACCGTTCAGCTCACCGTTCAGCTCACCGTTCAGCTCACCGTTCAGCTCACCGTTCAGCTCACCGTTCTGCTCACCGTTCAGCTCACCGTTCAGCTCACCGTTCAGCTCACCGTTCAGCTCACCGTTCAGCTCACCGCTCTGCTCACCGCTCTGCTCACCGTTCTGCTCACCGTTCTGCTCCGCACGTTCAGGCTCCTGCTCATTCTGCTCAAGAAGAAGCCGAGTCACCTCGATCCCGGCACGCCAAAGCCCAAGTTTTTCCAAATGCCGGATCAGGGAAACTGGATTATTTGCGTAGTCCTTTAAAAGTCCCGGAGGCACCAGCAGTCCATGCGTGAAGACCTCTTTCGGATCCTCTTGCCGAAAAAGAAGCGAAAGAGAACTCGTCCGGCTCAGACAGTACATTCCGGTAGGCAGGAGGTGGAAATTCCAGCTATGCGCCATTGGTCCAGACGAAAGCAGATCGCCGCGTCTAGCCGACCAGTGAACGATTTCTGTCAGATCCACGTTCTCGATCCCACGGCTGACTGCCAAAAATCCACGTTCCGGTCCCAAAATAAACTGTTTCACTGAGTGCATGAAAAATCCCTTAAATCCGAAGGCTCGCCGTTTTGTACAAAACTGACGCGCACGGGTCCTGATCCATTTTCAATTTCGCAGTCAAAACGGAATGTCATGACTGCCAAAGTTTGCTCTTTACTCAAAGTTTACCATACTTTTTCTGTTTTGTCGAATGTTTTGGTCAAAAAAAACGGGAATCTTTCATAAAATCTTCCAAATTTTCCGTTTTTTCCTCCTTTTTAACGAAAAGGAAGAAAAAATTCCCCTCGGATACCTTGAAAAAATGGCAGATACGGATAAAATAAAAGAAACGGCATTTCGGTCTCCAATTTCCACGGGGCCCCCCACAGATGCACGAGCTGTGCCACAGTGCGGCTGCACAAGAGTGCGGTTCCCCCAGCGGTTCGGTCAACTTTCCTGCACTTGGCGCTGATTTCCCTTCCGCGGACGATCCAAGCCGTTTTCCAATCACACATTCCCCCCGACTCCCCCATTAATCGATAGAAAGGATGAATCATGAAATCCACCTTAACTCTGTTACTGAGCCTCGCGGCCCTCACCCTCTCCGCTTCCGCATTCGCCAGCGATAAAGTGCCGGCGGACAAAGCGGCTCCGGAAGGTTTCGTTTCCCTCTTTGACGGTAAAACGCTCAACGGCTGGGACGGCGATCCGACGTACTGGTCCGTGCAGGATGGATGCCTCACCGGTATTTCGACTCCGGAGCACCCCATCAAGTACAACACGTTCCTGATCTGGAAAGACGGCGAGATCGCAGACTTTGAGCTTGAGGTCGATTTCCGCCTCTTCAACGGCAACTCGGGCATTCAGTATCGCGCGTTCATGAATCCAGGAAAACCGTGGAGCATGGGCGGATACCAAGGGGATATCGCTGGCGTTCCGCACATGGGGATCGTCTACGGTGAAAACTACCGCGGCATTCTCTGCCAGCGCGGTCAGCAGACTACCCTTGACAAAAATGGGAAACCGAACGTGACAGGCAAAGTCGGCGACAAAGCAGAACTCCTTACCCACATCGATCTGAACGGTTGGAATACCTACCGGATCGTCGCAAAAGGGAATGTCTGCACGCAGTACATCAACGGTTTCAAAGTCTCCGAAGTCATCGACGAAGACGATGCTGCACGTTTCAGCGGGCTTCTCGGTTTCCAGCTCCACGTCGGCCCGCCGATGAAAGTTCAATTCAAAAACGTTTTCCTGAAAAAATTGAACTGACCTTTTAAAACACGATGGATCGCATCCCGGAGACTCCTGCCAGCTCCGGGAATTGCGAGATCTTTCCCAAGTTAAGTTCAAGTTTCTCCAATTTGACCAAGGATGAGATCATGTCGGATCCTGTCATTCGCTACCTGGTTTTCGACGTAGAGTCGTTTGTCGATGCTCCGCTTGCGGCGAGGCTGCACTTTCCGAAAGATGAAAGTCTCTTCCAAGATCCGGATGAGGCCGTCGTCCGCTGGAAAGAAGAACTGCGCACTCAGACCGGAAAGGATTTCATTCCCTACACATTTCACCTTCCAACGGCAGTGGTTCTGGCGAAAGTCTCTGAAAATTTTGAGCTGCTCGACATTGCAGCACTAAGTGAAGTCAGTCTGTCTCCCGCGGAGATCACCGAACGTTTCTGGCGCGGCTGGGAACGCTACGGACGCCCAACGTTCGTGACGTTCAACGGACGTACTTTCGACGTTCCGCTTATGGAACTCGCCGCTTTCCGTTTTGGTCTGAGTATTCCCGGATGGTTTTCGCCGCTTGCGAAGAACTACGACCAGCCGCGAAGCAGGTACAATCAGTCCGCGCACATCGATCTTCTGGAGCTTTTCACGAATTTTGGTTCCACGCGATTCAATGGCGGTCTGGATCTGGCAGCAAACCTCATCGGAAAACCGGGAAAGATGGACGTTCTCGGAGAAATGGCAGATACCATGAGGCGGGAAGGTCGTTTTCAGGAGATCGAAGACTATTGCCGTTGTGATGTGCTCGACACCTACTTCGTTTTTCTCCGGACTCGCGTCATGATGGGCTACCTCTCACTTGCGGAAGAGCAGAAACGGGTCGATTCCGCACGAAAGTGGCTGGAAGACAGAGCGGAAATATGCACAGCATACCGGCATTACCTTGAAAATTGGGGACGCTGGGAAGATCCATGGCACCGAAATCGTTCCACAGAACCGGATCCGCCAACGGCTCCGCGATCACGAAGCAGTACGCCGGCAGAGGAGATAAAAACGGTGTCTTCGGCTAAAATTCAAGAACGAAACTCCGATACGGATATGAGTGCGCCGGAGACTGCGGATACGACGGCACAGGAACCGCAGAAAAAACGTTCTTCCCGAAAGAAAACCGGGAACGCAGTCTCGAAAGAGTCCAAAGAGGAAAAGAGATGAATCCCGCGAACGAAAGATCTTCGAGATCCCAATGCGATGCGGAAAGGTCCACGGTACCGTCTTTCCGGCTCATCGGCGGAGCGCTCGCCGCCGGTGTCTGCGCTCTCGTACTCTGCATCTTCATGCTCCAGTGGAAAACTGCCGGAAAACCGATCCTAGTTCAAGTCTCCGGAAACTCCATGCTGCCGACGCTGGACGGCGGAACCATTTACGAGACCTGCTCACAGTGCGGCCTCCATGCACCGAGGACAAACTCCGGAACGTCCATCTGTCCCAACTGCGGCTGGCTGACTCATGAGCGTGAACGCAGAACGGAAACTTGGCGAAGAGTCTCACGGCAGGAAGTCCGCTGCAGTGAACTCCTCAAAGTGACTCCGATGCCGAAATACGAGCTCGACGACATCGTCGTCCTGACTCCCAACGATGCCACAGGACCAGTCATCAAACGGATCGTTGGGCTTCCCGGAGACGTTCTGAAGATCCAGGACGGCGCACTCTACCGAAACGGGGTCCGCGCGGTCCGTTCCCTCAAATGCTGGGAGCAGATGCGCATTCCGGTCTACCTTGACGATTTCCGCCCCAAAGGCGTTTCCCGATGGATCCCGATCTCCGCTGGACCGCTCCCCGGTGCGGAACCGTATCCTAGCGCAGGACCACACCCCGGCGGAGAGTGCGTTGACGGAAAAACCGAAACGCGTCTCACCCCAACGGAAAAAGGGTGGCTTTTCTCCTCTCAGGTACCGGTCGGGATCCTTTACGCACATCAGAGCGGCCGTTTCGTCACCTCAAAAACTGGGGTCCCGGTCTGTCGGATGGAACCAGCGCCCATCACGAACATGCGGGCAGAAAATGGAACGCAGTGCCCAGTCGATTCTATTTACCCCATCGACGAACTCCAGTGCACCTTTCATCTACTTCAAGAACCGCAGACCTCTCACCCAACACAGACCTCTCACCCAACACAGACCTTTCACCCAACGCAGACCTTTCACCCAACGCAGACCTTTCACCCAACACAGACCTTTCACCCAACGCAGACGTGCCTCAGTGCGAAAATGCCCCTCTGCGCAGAGCAGTACCTGACGGTTTCTCTGCCAACGCTGGAGGGAGAGCATTTTTTCATTTTGGTGTCTGGGGAAGTTTCGACTCACGTACTCCGGGACGAGATCGAGCACTTGGCGCAAAACGGCACATTCCCCGCATTGGCAGGCGGAAAAAGGAGAGTGTCGCTCTACTGTCTTCCTAGAAATTCAAACTATGTAAAAAATAGCCGATTCGCCGATCAGCCGCTCCGCGTAACGGTCTCAACGCTGGATGGGCTTGCCCGTTTGAGCATCGACGGGGAACTGCAGAAAGAGAGTATCACCTTTGAGCTCCCAGAGGAAGAGCTCCCAGACCACTCCAGCCGGCAAACAGCGAGTGAAAATGAAGACGCACTCGCGGAAACAGCAGAGCCGTCTCCCGTTCTCGGCACGCCGAATTTCCATTACTCGTCCACCGCTCGGATCTGGGCATGGGGAAAGAAAAAGGTCCAAATCGAACACTTGGCTCTTTTCCGCGGTGAATATTGGGAAAAATTTTTAACGAATTTTCACTATTTTGCCCAAAACTCGAAAATTTCACTTGATTTTCCGTGTGAGTCGGGGTACTATGTAGTGGGAGATAATTTTTTCGTCAGTGAAGACAGTCGGCAGTGGGGAACGGTCTCTCCGCAACAGATCCATGGAAAAGTCGAGCTTTCCCGATAATTCACGTGGAAAGATGGGTCGGCCGATTTCATTTACCCGCACCTTGTTCATGAAACAGAGGACATCGTGAAGCGTTTAGCCATCATCATTTCCTACCATACACTTCCTGAAAAACTGGAAGAGTCCCTCCTGTCCCTTTTGGAACACCGTCCGGATCCCTGCGAGATCCTCGTCGTCCTGAGTAAACCGTACGAAAATCCTTACGAACTGAATCAGGAAGAGGTACGCTTCATTACCCTGCCGCAGAAAGACGGGGCAAGCGGAACCGCATGTGAGATCAAATGTACAATTAAATGTGGAACAGGAACAGGAACAGAAAAGGAAAACGAAAACGAAAGAGAGGAGACTCGCTGCTCTATCTGGGAATCATTCCGCATGGGGCTTGCTCACGCAGAAGCGGACCATATATACCTCATGCCCGCCGGTGTTCACTTTCAGACTGAGTGGATGGAAGCCCTCAATATCTTAGAGCAAAGTGAAGATCTTGGAGCTTTCGTACTGGATGAGAACTTGGAGTTTGGAGGACTATTTAAAAAAGAGCTCCTGAAAAAACTCATGGACGCTAATGCGGATGAAGCAAAACGGACTGCGGAAGGTCTTCCAGACGGCTCGGAGGCGGAATGTTTCGCTTCCTGTGTGACCCTGCTCCAGGAGGACGGCTGGTTCTGCGGAGTTGCGGCGCCGGAGGGATACGAGGCCGAATATGCTATCGGAGAAGAAGTCCTCCTCGATAAAAATGTGCTTTCAGACGAAAGTTCTGCGCACGATCCACAGGAAGGCCTCACCGAATGCAAAGACGAAACCAAGGAGAACGCTTCCGAATGCACCGAGTGCGCGGAAAGTACAGAGCATGCAGAATGGCCCCAAAGCTCCAAACAGCCGCAGCCGGAACACACTGACAATTCGAAAGATCTGTCGGCAAATGCCGTTCCTTCTCCGTCCAATTTGCAGAAAGATCCAAATAGAGTGCCAGACCCGCATGCCCCTCAAAAATCCAGCTCGTGCAGATCTGAAGGAGGGCTTCTGGATCATGTCCGTACATTCTGGAATAAAATTTTTCCACGTCGGGCACAATAAAGAATTCCTTGGCCGTCCCCTCAAGTTCCAGTCCTTTAACCGCCCCATAAAATCTCATGAAGTCACCTTTACCAGATGAAATTCGACAGCTTTTTCAAAAAATACGCCGAAAGGTCCGTATTTATCTTGCAGTGGAAGGTATTGGGATCTGTCTGTTTCAGCTGGGTGTCCTTTTTTGGATCTCTTTGGGGCTCGACCGATTTTTAGAACCAGCACCGTCCGTACGCCTGATCATCCTCTTTTTAACCGGGATCTGGACTGCTGCCAGTTTGCTGATCTTCGTTTTGTCCCCATTGGTCAAACCGATCTCGGACCACGCACTCGCGATTCTTCTGGAAAGACAGTTTCCAGAATTCAACGACCTGCTTCTGACACTGGTGGAGCCGGAAGAGAGCGACTCGGACACTTCCGAAACAAATGCTTCTCACGCAGTTTATCGTGAAGCGCTCCTTGCACAGGTCCGCAAAGAACTCGCACCGAAACTTCAGAATTTCCGGCTTCGGCCTATTTTCCGATTTCGCCCGCTGCTCCTAGGGCTCCTCGGTGCACTTCTGACTGCTACATCGATTTCCGGATTTGCGTACACGCAGCCTCAGCTTTTTTCGATTTGGAAAACGCGTTTCCTTGAACTCTCTGCCGCGCCATGGCCAAGAGTCGTCCAGCTCGAAATGGATCCGGCCTTCCGATCCGGTGTTCTGAAAGTCGCCCGCGGTTCTGACGTCCAGATCCGTTTACGGGCAGGAGTCCGTGAACCGGATGTCTCGCAGCCGGGGAAAAAACTGGCAGAAGCTCTGCGTACCGTTACATTTTCCTACCAGACCGAGGGCGGCATTCGCGACAGGATCGCGATGGAACGTGAAAACGAGACGTTCTCTGCGGATGAGGAATGGGCCGACTTCACGTACACATACCGCGGAGTACTCCGTTCCTTCACTTTCGACGTAATCGCCGGAGATGCCTCAAAACAAGGACTTCGCGTTGAAGTCGTGGATAGTCCCACGCTCTCCCTTTCCCTTCGGCTTGAATTCCCTCCGTACAGTGCACTGACTCCCGCAACCGTCTCACCCGGTTCCATTCAAGCGATCCCGGCAGGTACTCGAGTCTTGATCTTAGGCAGCACGAACAAACCGCTAAAATCGGTGGATCTTCTCGTTTCGGGACAAAACGCAGAGCTCCCAGCCTCTCCGTACATTTCCCGGAGGGACTCCGCCTACGCCCCCGCAGCACAAACTGCTCAAACACAGGTTTCGACCTCCGATCCGACCTCCGATCCGACCTCCGATCCGACCTCCGATCCGACCTCCGATCCAACCTCCGATCCGACCTCCGATCCAACCTCCGATCCGACCTCCGATCCGACCTCCGATCACACTCCCGTTTCGTTCTCCGATACGCAGGAAACTAGCTTCACGCTCCGTCCATCTTCCAATGATGGACGTCAGTTTGAACTCCCATTCGGCATTTTTCATGAGGACACGACACTCTCATTCACGCTTCACGATACGGACGGGATCTCGTCACCGGTACCGGTCCGTCTTCAGCTTGCGGTCGAAGAGGACGCCCTCCCGGCACTCGCCGTTTCGCCGTGGGGAATCGGGGAAGCCATTACGCCGAACGCCTTCATTCCGATGAAAGGCAAGATCACCGACGACTACGGTCTGAAGCGTCTCGGATTTGTATGGCAAACGGAACGAATTCCCGACGAAACGAAAACGCCTCCGCCGCAGGACTCCGCCCCCACCTCCTCAGAACCTTCCTCTGGAGAAAAATGGCTCCTCCAATTTGATGACCGGGAAACCCCACTCATGGAGTTTTTGGCGGACGGCACGGAAGCACACGCACTCGACACGGCAAGCATGGGACTTCTGCCAGGCGATCAATTCCACATTTGCATGATCGCAGAAGACCGAAATGACCTGGAACCGCAGGAAAAACGCCGTAATCGTTCCCAGACCGTCACCCTTGAAGTCGTTTCGCCCGAGCAGCTCCGATGGCGTCTCGAAGGACGTGAAGTCGTCCTCGGTCAACTTTTCGACGCCGTCTTTTCTGAGATCCGGGATTCGAAAGAAACACTTGCGACCTTTACATTCGACGGAATGGTTTCGGGACCGCAAAACGCCCAGGATCCGGCCGCGCACACCCCAAACGCACATGACGCCCCCCAAGACACGAGTGCTTCTGCCGCCCCCCAAGGTCCCCAAACAGCAGAAGGAAACGAAAACGAAACGGCAGTTGACAAAACAGAGGAAAAAGACTCCATGCAGGCTCTTTTGAGCTACAGAACAGAACGCCTCATTCAGAATGGCCGTAAAAATTCCCATGAATTTCACGGGATCGCGGAAGGGGTAGAGAATGTCTGCCTCCAAATGAAGCACAATCGGATCGACTCGCCGACCTGGCATGAACGCCTAGAGACAGGGATCCGCCAGCCGCTTCTGGAAGTCCACACCAAATGGATCCCGGAACTGGAGCACTCACTCATCCAGCTGCGTCAGGCAATTGACACCGGAAATACAGACTTAGCCCGGCAATGGCACGAAAAATCCGAAAAACAGATGGACGCACTCATCCTTTTCCTCTTCGCAGTGCGTGAAAAAATGCTCAAAATGCAGGACTTCAGCGAAATGACTGAAATGCTGCGCACTGTCATTCGTCAGGAAGAAGAACTCCAAGTTGAGATCAAAGACGCCAACCGTTCCGGTCTGAATGAATTGGCTGAGCTTGATTTCGATGAGGAAGATGAAGAAGACGAGGAAGAAAAAGAGGAAGAAAAAGAGGAAGAAAAAGAGGAAGAAAAAGAGGAAGAAAAAGAGGAAGAAAAAGAGGAAGGAAAAGAGGAAGGAAAAGAGGAAGGAAAAGAGGAAGGAAAAACAGACGCACCAAACACAGAAGATCAGAATGCAGCAGCCAAAGAAAAGGAAAGTCCGGAACGTCTAACGGTTCGGCAGGAAGAGATCCTGCGCAGTTTCAAACTTTGGAATGAAAAGATCCCTCAGATGCTTGAAATGCTCCGAAACGACCCCAATCGTACGGAATTACTGAAAGAGGCTCGCAGGCTGAGCGATGAGTTCCGGATCCAGCAGAGAATGGAACGGCTCGTTGAAGAACTTCGCGAAGAGTCTTTCTCGCAGGCAAGCAATACCGTACAAAAACTGATCCCGGATCTAAAAAAGATCCTGGAAAAACTGGAATCGGAGGACCGAAGCAGTCGGCTTCAGAATGAAACGGAACGTCTGCGTGCCCATTTAAAGGAACTGAACCAGCGGATCCGCGAACAGCAGTCTCTCGAGGGGAGAACTCGGCTGGCTCGAGACGTCAGGGAACTCTCGAAAGAACAGGACGCAAATGCACGCAAAACGGGAGAACTGGCGCGGAAGATCACTGACGAAGAAGATAAAAACGCCCCCAATGAAGGGGATGAAGGAAAAGAAAAAGACGGCAGCATGACTCCGTCTGGAAAAGGATCTGAAAAAGAAGAGGGACCGAAAAACGCAGACCAGAAAGATACTGGGGAAACTCCGGAAGAAATGGATCCGAACGAAGAAAACGCCTCGGGGGAAAAGGATCTCTCCCAAGCACTGCGAGAAGCAAAGAAACGCATGGATGCAGCACGAAAAATGCTGGAAAATTCGCAGCGAAGCGGTGCTCTGGAGGAACAGAAAAAAGCTCTCCAGGAACTGGATGAAGCCAAAGCCAAACTCGAAAAGATCCTGCGTCAGCTGCGTGAAGAAGAAACGAAGCGGACACTGGCGCACATCGAGACTCAGATCCAGGCACTCATCCAGACACAGCAGGGGATCCTGGATGACACAAACCGTCTAACGAACATTCCAGAAAAGGAACGAACTTCAGAATTCAAGGACGAAACGACGCGGCTCAGTCGGCGGGAGAAGGAACTCGCACTGAAAGCTGAAACACTCCGCCAACTCCTCCATGAAGACGGACGCGCACGAATGATGACAGAAGTCCTCACGTCGGCCATCGAAGACATGCAGACCGTCACGGAACTGCTTGCGAATGGGAACGCTGACAAATTGACGGCTCAAATCGAGGCAGACATTCTCGCGGCACTGGAAGAGATGCTGGCGGCAGTAAAGCAAGCGGAACGCGAAATGCAGGATGATGAGGAGGACGGCGGCGACCAGGAATCGCAAGTGGCCGAAAATGGCGAAGACCCGGCTCTCATTGATCGGATCGCAGAGTTGAAGATGATCCGTTCTGCACAGATCCGGATCTGGCAAAGAACGCAGGAGATCGGCAAGATGCTCTCCGGAGAAACAACGCAGGATCCAACGCATTTGGAGATACTCCGCAACCTTTCGCGTCAGCAGGAAAAAATACGCAGGATCGTTCATGAAATGGCAGTGGAGGGTACAGAATGAACGCAGAATTCAAAAAAATCCAGAATTTTCCCTGCTCTTTTGGAGGCCTGACTGCATTTCATCCGGCATTCCTAGCGGTTTTCCTAGCTGCATTCTTGACGCTCTTCCAGTCGGCCTTTCCGACCTTTGCGTGGACGCAGGAGGAGGTCCATGTACAACAGAACGCCGCTACGGAAGAAAAAAAGTTGAGGCTGGAACCAACGGAACACGAACGCCTTCAGATCCAAAAAGCGATCGCTGACGTTCGCGCGGGAAAGTTTGACTCCGCATTGACAGCGTTCCGTTCCGTTGAAAACGCCCCATTTTTAGAGGCTGCAGCACAGAACACACCTCCCCAAGACACGCAGCCAGACCACTTAGAAACTTTTGCCGGCCTGGAAATTTCCCAGGAGGCATTCCAGCTCGCCTCAGAATACTGGTTTTACCGGGCAGTTACGGAACATCAGATGCTTGAGAGGGAAGCGTGCCTGAACTCTCTCGCAGCATTTCAGGAACTGGAAACTTTTTCTGAACAAAATGGAGAAAAATACACGATCCCAGCTCGTTTTTCTGCACTAACGCAGTTAATGAAAAAGGATCTGGAGGCGCTTCAGGATCGATCGCTCGAAATGATCTCTCGCAAAATGAAGAGCGTGGAACGGCGATTGGATTTTGGAAACGCAGGAGAAAACGTTCAGAATTCCGAGGAAGAGATCATAAAAATGCTTGATTCGATGATCGACGAAATGGAGCAGGAAGCGAAAGATCAGCAAAGCCGCATGAGCAGATCACTGAAACCAGGAAAACCTTCCGGGAAAGCGAAACCGTCCGGAGGCAAGGGACCAGGACACGTAACTCGGCGCGAGTTAAAATTTGAAAAAGAATGGGGAACGCTCCCGGAAAAGGAACGTGAAGAGATCCTTCAGCAGCTCGGACGCGATTTCCCGCCCCACTACCGCGATGCGATCGAGCAGTACTTCAGGCGCCTCGCGGAGTAAAACGCGGAGTAAAACGCGAACGATCGAAAGAAAATGCTCTCAAGCAGGGCCAGATGGGCGAGAGACCTTTTTCCCCAAGAAAGAAAACTCCCCGCCGTTTTGTTTCGCCGTTTTTGCGAAAACGCCGTTCACTCACATCCCCCAAAATAAAGACATGAAAATAAAAGATCCAAATTCAAGAATAAATTTCCGACGCCGTTCCCCCGAACATTTCCCCTCGGCCCCAAACCGGTTGCGGAACGGTTTGCGCCTTGCGCTGGTCTTCTGGACAGCACTCCTTGCCGGACAATTCTGCAAAGCCGAAGGAGTTCCAGTCCAGTTTGAAACACAGGACGGCAGGACTCTCTCCGGAAAATTTTTAGGGAGTGCGGGAGATGAGCTTCAGATCGAGCTGGCGCAGGAAAAAAGCACGCCGTCCGCACCTGAGATCACGGCGTTTCCGGTCCGCACGCTCAGGGTACTCCGTTTTTCTCCGGTTCCGCCTCCAGAAAGCGTTTCAACAACACCCAATACATCGGGAAATGGCAATAATATCTCCACCACAGGTCCTGAAGAGGAAACTTCCGAGGAAATGCCGAAAGAGCTGCCGTCAGTCCAGCTTGGCGACACACTCCTGAAAGTCCGCTCCATAACACTGAAAGATGGAACTTTTCAGCTGGAACCGGCCGGAGGCGGAAATGCCGCAGCAAAGAGCGGAGAGGTTGCAGAGATCCTTTTTCAGCCATCCCGGCTGGGCAAAGACAAGGACCTCGATGCCGATTGGGAAGAGATCCGGAATCAGGAGACCGAGGAAGACATGCTCATCGTTTTCCGTAATGAAAAGCTGAATTTCTACTACGGAACGATTCTCGAAATAACGAACAAAGCGGTGCGTTTCGAGCAGGACGGTGAATCGATCAACGTTCGTCTTCGGCACATTTTCGCGCTCCGGTTCACATCGATCACTGCGTCAGCAGGATCCGCCGCCCAACAGGAAAATCAAATCACGGATCCCGCATTCCGCGAAAAACCGCTTCTCGGTGTCCTGACCGATGCGTTCGGCAGTGAACTTTCCGTTTCCAGTCTAGAGTTTCCCGAGACCGACCGTCTCCACTCCGCGAATTCCGACCACAGCACCGCAGATCCAACTCCCGGCGGATCCCCAAATGCCGAGGAGATGAAACTGCGCTGCATCACGACCACCGGCCACGTGCTCGATCTGCCGATCAAAACGCTCCGGGTACTGGATCTCACACATGGACGCACGCTTTTTCTGACGGACCTAAAACCAGAATCTGTGGAGTGGACCCCCTACTTTCCACTGACTTCCGGGCTTCTGGAAACTTCCTTTGGGACACGCCCAGAAACGCAAGCCCAAACGTCCTCCGAAACCGCGCAGGATCCCCCAAACACCACAAGTTCCGAGATGGAAAATAGTAGTTTTTTCGACGCTGCACGTACATTTTACGCACCGCGGCTCGATCAGGGATTTTCAGGGAAAGCGATCCGGCTGGCAGGGAAGGAGTACGCAAACGGCCTTGAACTAACATCCCGTACGAAAATGGTTTTTCGTCTTCCGGGACAGTTTCAGAAATTCGAGACCACTCTTGGGATCGACGATCACGTGCGTCCTGAAGGTTCAGTCGAAATCTCGATCTTGGCAGATGAACGCCTTCTTTTCCGCGAGACCATCACAGGAAAAGATGCGCCGAAGTCTCTCTCGCTCGATATTTCCGGTGCACGCAGACTCACCATTTTGGTCGATTTTGGAGAGAAAGGAAGCCTTTCCGATCACGCAGCTTTTGCAAATGCGCAGCTCGTGAAATAACGGCCAAACGCCAAGTCTGCGCCCGGGCTTTGACGCAGGCCATTTGATGCCGTTACCCGCACAGAGGGGCGTTTCCTACACAGCTATCGAACATACGGACCGCAAATGTTTGGATGACCGGTCCGACTAGATCAACTTTCCTTTTAAACTCACCTTTCAAAAAAGGACCATCCATGAAAAGATTTTTTCAAATTTTCGTTTTGGCCGGCATGATACTGGCTGGCATGGTACAAGCAGACCTTTCTGCAGCAGAAGTCACGTTCGAAAAGAGTGACGGATCCGTCAAGGTCCTCATTGACGGCCAGCATTTCACTACGTACAATTTTTCGTACGCAATGAAACCGATCTTCTGGCCGGTCTACTCTCCGAACGGAAAGGGACTGACACGTGACTATCCGATGAAGGATCCAAGGCCGGCCCAGTTCCCCTTTGATTCCTACGACCACATCCACCAGCGTTCCGTCTGGTTCACTCACGGCAACGTAAACGGACATGATTTCTGGCACGAACTCCCCGGAAAAAGCAGTGGTCTGATCGAGCATCAGGAATTCACAAAATTCGAAGCTCCCTCCTTCACCTCCATCAATCTCTGGAAGTTCCGCCCAAACAACGAGATCCTGCTGACGGAAGAACGCACCTGCACGTTCGGAGCAGACGCACACGGACGCTGGATGGATCTGGAGATCAAACTCATTGCCACGCACGGCGACGTGACCTTCGGCGATACGAAAGAGGGTACGATGGGTGTCCGCGTACCAGGAGTCTTGGAAGTCAACAAAAAGCAGGGCGGAAAGATCACGAATGCGGAAGGACTCACCGATGATGCTGCGTGGGGCAAACGCTCACCATGGGTCGATTACTCCGGAATCATCGACGGACAGAACTGCGGCGTCGCGATCATGAACCATCCCACAAGCGAGCGATTCCCGACCTACTGGCACGTACGCACTTACGGACTCTTTGCCGCGAATCCGTTCGGCGTACGAGATTTTACCAAAGATCCCAAACAGAATGGTGCCCTCACGGTAAAAAATGGCGACTCCATCACGTTCAAGTACCGTCTCTACTTCCACAACGGCAACACGGAGGAAGCAGAGATCGCCCAAAATTATGAAAGCTACGCCAAATAGTCGTTTTGGCAGATGCACCGAGAGAAAAGAATTCTCCAAGATCGCGCGTTTCATTCAGGACGCGCGATCTTCTTTTTTCAAAATTCCATCTGCTCACCGAGAAGCCAGAGAAGCGGAAGGAGCGGGCTGGTCATGCGGCAGAAATTGGTTTTTCCGCGTTCTTCATGGTCTCCGGACCAAAAGTAACGGACACTGCGAAATTCATTCTGCAAAATATTCACGAAATTTCCGTCGTACTGATCCATTAGTTCGCGGATCTCGCCGCTCTGTTTCTCTATGATCTCATTCAAAAGAAAAGAGTCTGCCAGCATTCCGTCTGCGTCCCCAAGCGCATTTCTGGAAGCGCGAAGTGTTGCGGAATCGACATAGCGGAGTGAATTCGTACGAAACTGCGAAAAGCTTTCCGCTTTATTTACGACGACCGCGACAGAAACGGGAAGGCGTTTTTCCGGATTTCCGACAAAGATCTGCTCGAAACGTTCCACGAGCCGTTCCACGACCGCCGCAACATCCGGCGAATGGCGCGACTCGCATGTTTTTCCAACCGCAAACGGATCCACGACCAAAACGACGCCAAGCGGAACCTTTTTTTTCGCTGTATGCTCAAGCAGCCACTCTCCCAGATGAGGATTTTCAATACTCAGTTCCGACATTTGGAGCATCACTCCGCCGATCTCAGTCATATGGCGGCGAAGGAGGAGGAGTCGGAACATTTCCATGATGATCAGAAACCAGAATGCCTTTTTTTTCCTAGCCCGAATACACACCGTACTGAAATCGGGACCGTGCATCGGCCCTGGCTGCACACGATCTTCAAGTGCTTGGAAATTTCCTGCAAGCGCTCCCGGTACCGTTTCTTCGTGCAGGGAAAATTTCAGATTCATCCATTCCGGCACATTGGAAAACGCATCATTCAACGCACGCACCATGAACGTCGTTTTCCCGCTATGCCGTCCGCCGATGAAAAGCAAATCCATTTTTTTCATGCTGACGCCCTCACTTCTGGACCCTATGCACGCCGCAGTGCCGCCATCACACCGTTTCGTTTCACTCCCGAACCACCCGGCTTCACTCTCGAACCGTTTCGTTTCACTCCCGAACCGTTTCGTTTCACTCTCGAATCGTTTCGTTTCACTCTCGAATCGTTTCGTTTCACTCTCGAACCGTTTCGTTTCACTCCCGAACCGTTTCGTTTCACTCCCGAACCGTTTCGTTTCACTCCCGAACCATTTCGTTTCACTCCCGAACCGTTTCGTTTCACTCCCGAACCGTTTCGTTTCACTCCCGAACCGTTTCGTTTCACTCCCGAACCGTTTCGTTTCACTCTCGAACCGTTTCGTTTCACTCCCGAACCACCCGGCTTCACTCTCCCGCCAAGTTCTGACGGTCAAAAAATCAAAAACGCAGTCTTAATTTCACCATTTTACCCGAAATCGTCAAAAAATCAACCGCCAAAGCAAGAAATTTTCTAAAATCTGCCCAGAGGGGGCTTTTCTTTTCGAGGATTTTTAGTATGATGGAGAAAAATCGTTTCCTTTTTTTCAAGATCCGCACATGAAGATCCACCATTTCCTTTTATTGTCCGCCATTTTAGTTTCACTTTCCATGCTCCTTTACGGATGCGCCCCCCAGGAAAGCGCACACGAAAAAACTATGCAAGTCCCTGCACACAATGAAACGCCAACGTCTCCGCGTCCTGAAACGCAGACGCACACGGATCCCCCAGAACCTACAGATGCCCACACCCCAGACACGGCATTCCAGGTACTGGAAAGTGCCGGATTTCTATGCTATGCGGACAAAATGTACGTCGGAACTGAAACGCGCAAGATCAGTCAGTCCGCCGACGGTCTTCAGATCCGGGATACTTCTGCACTGAATTTGAACCGTTACGGAAATTCCGTCTCTGCCTCCGTCACCCACGAAGAAACCCTGAAACCGACTGGCGAGCTGGTAAAATTCCACACGGAAGTTTCGATGGGAGGTTCTCCGATCCTGTACGCTGGCGAGCTGCCGCAGGAATCGATCTCTGCCCAACCGTCCCTTTCGCTGACGGTCTCCAGCCAAGGAATGACGCAGAAGCAGGAGCTGGTATTCCCAAAAGTTTCCCCAAAAGTTTCCCCCCAGGCCACACATCAAACCTCTCCGAAATCCGCGGAAATAAAACTGCTCGGTGCATTCGGTCTCGAAACGTCTCTGCTCCAAACTCCGATCCGCCTCGGCGAAACGCGGGAACTGGTACGTCTGAATCCCACGATGCTCCGCTGGGAATTCGTAACGCTGCACTGTGCCGAACTGGAACGTATTCCGCTTCTGGACGGTCAGAGCTTTCCATTTTATCGAGTTGAACTAAGCTCGAGACTTTACGAAACGGACGGCACGCTCAGCAAAACGCAGTTCCAAAAGGAAACGCTCTGGTGCGACGGAAAAGGACTCATCTGGAAACGCTGGTCGCCGCTGATGGAACTCTCAGCCTGGCGAGTTTCTGCCAGTGCGTTTGCCGAATACCAAAAAAGCAAACGATTTCCTTCACTTCCAACGCAGACTGCGGCAGCAGCTGCTCTTGGAACGGATACCGGCACAGCAGACCAAACCGCAGCAGGGATCGCAGGATCCGCCGATTTCGCGAACACCCTCAACGTTCCGCTCCAATTTGCAAAAGAGCTTACCGGAGAAACTGCGTCTTCATTTTCCTCCAAAGCTGCGCATGCGCACGAGATCGTTTACCTCGTGACCGCGAAATCGTCGGAAACCGGCACACGTCCAGCTCTCTCCGGACTTTTTGAGAGCACAGATCTTCAAAAAGTCGAAACGCTCGATCCATTCACGCTCCGGATCACCGTCCGCAGTTCCGGCCCGGCCCCCAATGCTCCAGCTGCCCAAAACTCTGAAACCGTTCCCCAGCTGAACGAAAATGACGGCTCAAAACCTGCGGAAACAAAACCGACCGAAGAGGACCGCTCCGCCAACTCCATGATTCAAAGTTCCGCTCCGGAGATCCGTGTACTTGCATTCTCCGTCCTTCCAGAAGAAACGGACCCGCTCAAGCTCGGTCTCGCACTGGAAAAACGTGTCTGGAGTTTCATCCAAAACAAAAACTACGCACGCGGTTTCGTGACCGCACTGGAAGTCGTGCAGGACCCGTCGGGCGACTGCACGGAACACGCAGTTCTTTTGGCAGCCCTGGCCCGCGCACGAAATATTCCGGCCCGTATCGCGCAAGGCTTGATTTTTGAACCGCGTTCCGGCAAAATGGCTTGGCACGTCTGGAACGAGCTCTACATCAACGAAATGTGGATCCCGCTCGACGCCACCATCGGCCAAAATCACGTAAACGCCCTTCATCTCCGAATCAACTCCGGCAGTTTTTCCAACGCAACGCTCCCGCAAACGCTGCTGCCGGCCGCTCAACTCATCGGAAAACTCCAGATCACCGCGGAGGCCGTCCGATGAGCATTTACTCCCGCAGCGGCGACAATGGCAAGACGGACCTCTTTCCCTGGGGACGGATCTCCAAAACGGACCAGCGGATCGAAGTTCTCGGAAATCTCGATGAACTGAATTCCTGGCTCGGGATCCTGCGCGCTCAGCCGCTCGATCGAACGCTCGACACGCAGCTCGAAACCTTCCAAAACGTCATTTTCCGCATTTCCGCAGAACTTTCCTGCCCACTTCCCGCACAGATGGGATCACTCGAACGTCTCCAGGAAACCGAAATCGCACAACTCGAAACGCTGATCGACGACCTTGAATCCAAACTCCCGCCCCTGAGGCACTTTGTGACCTTCCAAGGCCCGGAACCCGCGGCCTTCTCTCAACTCGCACGGGCAGTATGCCGCCGAGCTGAAAGAAGTGCGTGGCGTCTGGCCCAAACCGGGATGCCTGAAACCAGTACAGAAGACGCCCCAGTCCGCGTTTCTCCAGAGATCCTCCGCTGGCTGAATCGCTTTTCCGACTTTCTCTTCACGCTGGGACGCGCGTTTTCGGAAAAAATCATTGAGGTTCCCCCCAATGACTAAACTCAAGCAAAAAGAGGATAGAAAGACCTGAAAAACAGTTCTCCAAAAATGCGTTTCGCGGAAAATACACCCCCAATTTTAAGAAAACACACTCCCAATTTTAAACGGAAACCGATCCGCAGACCGACACTCCGTTTCTAAACGCCCGAAATTTTGAAAATTTGGCCAAAAATGAAGAAAATTGCGGGACACGCTCTTGACGAAAAACGGAAATTTGGTATAATCAGGAGGGTCCATTGGATTACGGCTTCCTGTGGACGTTATTTTCGCAGCCGATTAACCGAACGTCGGACCCTATGGGCAGACGCGTACCGTCAGTGTTTTGCGCTGCCTGTCTGATGTGACTCTAATTTAGAGGGAGAGAAAAAATGTCGTCACTTTTGGTCAAAGACCTGATCGATGCTGGTGTTCACTTTGGTCACCGTGCAAGCCGCTGGAATCCGAAAATGCGTCCGTACATTTACGGAAAGCACAATCAGATCCACATCATTAACGTTCGCGAAACCCTCCGCGGTCTGTTCCGCGCGCGTAAGTACCTCCAGCAGGTCGTCGCCGCCAACAGTCTGGTCCTCTTCGTCGGAACCAAACGTCAGGCCTCTGAAATCATCGAACGTCAGGCGACCGCCTGTGGTATGCCGTTCGTCAGTGAACGCTGGCTCGGCGGTACCCTCACCAACTTCCGTACCGTTACGAAACGTCTCGACCGCCTGACCGAACTCGAAACCCTCCGCGCTAGTGAAGAGTTCTCGCAGTACTCCAAAAAAATGCAGTCCAGTCTGAACCGTGAATACCGCAAAATGTACCGCAACCTGAACGGTCTGCGTACCCTCAACCGTATTCCGGAAGTGCTGGTCATCGTTGACCCGAAAAAAGAAAAGAACGCCGTCGCTGAAGCTCGCAAAATGAACGTCACGACGATTGCCCTGATCGACACGAACTGCGATCCGGATCTCATCGATCTCCCGATCCCCGGAAACGACGACAGCATTCGTTCCATCGATCTGATCATCGGTTACCTTTCCGAATCCATTCAGGCCGCCAAAAACTCGGCCGAGGAAAAGACCGAAGAGTAATTTTCGAATCGGAATATCATCCGCGGGGCTGATGTTTCGCGGATGATTTTTTTGGATGAACTCGCACGATCTGCCCAGTTTTTCTTCTTCAGAGAAAGCGGGCGGATGCTTAAAGTCACAAAAAACATAAAATTTCACATAAAAGGAGAAAATTATGGCAATTACAGCGGCACAGGTTATGGCACTCCGTAACAAAACGGGTCTCGGCATGATGGACTGCAAAAAAGCTCTGACCGAAGCGGACGGCAATGAAGATCTCGCTATCGAGATCCTCCGCAAGAAGGGCCTTGCCAAAATGGCTGAAAAACTCCAGGAACGTACGACGGAAGAAGGTATCATTGCGATGGTCCGCAAAGATGGTTCCCTCGGTATCGTTGAACTTCTGTGCGAAAGCGCCCCGGTCACGACGAACGAAGGTTTCATTCAGCTGGCCAACGACATTGCGGAAGTCGTCGCTGCGAATCCGGAATTCGCGACGGTCGAAGACCTCATGGCTCAGACATCCCCGAGCGCCGGCACCACGCTTCAGGGACAGCTCGATGAACTGTTCAACCGTATTCGTGAAGTCTTCCGCGTGAAGCGCTACATGAAAGTTGACGGTCTCTGCTCCAGCTACCTCCACCACGACCACAAATCGGCCGTACTCCTCCTTCTGGAAGAAGGTAACGAAGAACTTGGCCGTGACATCTGCATGCACATCGCAGCGATGAAACCGCAGGGACTCCGTGCAGAAGACCTCGACCAGAGCGTCATCGAAAATGAACGCCGCATCCAGCTTGAGCTGATGAATGCCGATCCGAGAAATGCGAACAAACCGGACGAGATCAAAGAAAAGATCATCAACGGTTCCATGGGCAAGTTCCTCGCCGGCAAATGCCTGCTGAGCCAGCCGTTCGTGAAGGATCCGTCCGTCACGGTCGAACAGTTCGCCAATCAGAACGGCCTGAAGATCACCAAGTTCGTTCACTGGATGCTTGGCAAATAGTTAAAACCTTGACAAAAGGATAAAAAAATGGCAAACGAAACCACTCCCGCATTCAAACGTCTCATTTTGAAGATTTCCGGCGAAGCTATCGCGCCTCCGGGCGGGCGTGGTATTTCGATGGACTCCGTCGTCTCGATCGCAAAGCAAGTCCACGCAGCGACACTGTGTGGAACGCAGATCGCGCTGGTTCTGGGCGGCGGAAACATTTTGCGCGGTGCACAGTTCATGACGCAGGGTGCGCACATTCACGAAGCTACGGCTCACTACATGGGAATGCTCGCGACCGTAATGAATGCGCTTGCGATGCAGGATGCACTGGAATCTGTCGGTTGCGCGACGCGCGTCATGACCGCGATTCGAATGGACGGAGTTGCGGAACCTTACATTCGCCGCCGTGCTCTGCATCATCTCGAAAAAGGCCGTGTCATCATTCTTGCTGCCGGGATCGGAAGTCCATTTGTTACGACCGACACTGGCGCGGCACAGCGTGCATTGGAGCTGGAAGCGGACATTCTGCTGAAAGCTACCAAGGTAGATGGTGTTTACTCCAGCGATCCGGTCATGGATCCCGAGGCGCTTTTCTATCCGCAGCTGACTTATGATGAAGTGTTAGCCAAGCATCTCAAGATCATGGATCAGGGTGCCGTGACGAAATGCATGGGTTACGCCTTGCCTATTCGCGTATTCAATTACCGGGTGGATGGCAATATCGAAAAGGCAGTCCGTGGTGAAAATATTGGGACACTGATTTCCAATTTTTAGGAAAAAATTCAGGTTACGGAGAAAAAAATGACTGACGATATTCTTTTAGACGTTGAAGAACGCATGGAAAAGGCGGTCGCCCGTCTGAAATCCAACCTCGCAGGGATCCGCACTGGTCGTGCCAATCCGGGACTGGTCGATTCACTGAAAGTGGATGCCTACGGTTCCCAGTGCCCGCTGAAACAGTTGGCTTCCGTCGGCTGTCCGGAACCGACTCAGATTGTGATCCGTCCCTACGATCCGTCCACGCTTAAAGACATCGCCAAGGCGATCATCAACAGCGACCTTGGTTTCGCACCGCAGGACGACGGAAAAGTGATCCGCCTCAACATTCCGCCGCTTTCTCAAGAAACGCGCAGGAAGCTGGTCTCCCGCATTGGCGAGCTGGAAGAGGAAGCAAAAGTCTCCCTCCGCAATATTCGCCGCGACGGTATCAAGGCGTGTGATAAAGGCGAAAAAGACAAACTGTACTCGGAAGATGACCGTGACAGTGCCAAAGAAGAGATCGAAACGCTGATCAAAAAGTTCACGAAAGAGATCGAGACGATGGCCGAGGCTCGTGAAAAGGACGTCTTGGAATCCTGACTTTCTTTTTCAGACACAAAACAAAAATCAAAAGCCTTTCTGAGTCAATGGACTTGGAAAGGCTTTTTTGTGTGTTCTTCTTTGTGCAGGAACTACAGACTGTCTATTTTGCAAGTAGCTGAACGCCGTCAAGCAGAACATGGCCATTGGTTTTTCTGTTCGAGATGACGATCTTCACTGCATTTTCACCCGCCTCGAATCGGAAAGTACCGAGCGTCTGAAAGGGAGCGGACGCCGATCGTTTCTGGTCCACCAAGACCGTCTTCACACCGTCGGCCGCATGGATCTCGACCGGCACATTTTCGGCACGATTGGCATGAGGTGCGTAAACAAGGCGCACTTCATAAAGTCCGGATCTTGGAACACTCAGCGAGTAAACTGCCTTTTTCGTTCCGCAGCCGGTCCCGCCGTCGTGAAGGTAACCGTCTCCAACGAACGGTCCCTTCGTCCATCCGCGTTCCCAGTTTCCTTCCAGTTTCGCGTGTTTTTCGGAACAATAGATTCCCGAGATCTTCTTTTCTGGAATCCCGTCGGCAGAATCACGAGCGGCAGGACGTGCATACTCAAGGATCTGGGCATCCTCTTTCAGCTGCTTCGCAAGTGCTTCATAGGAAAGGTCCTGAACAGCACACTGTGCGTCAAGCGTCATGCACGCAGCAGTTGCAGCACTCTGTCCCAAAATCATGAAGACTGGCTCCATACGGATCGAGCCAAAGGCGATATGCGAGCTGGAAACGCAGACAGGAACGAGCAGATTGGAACACTCTTCCCGTTTCGGAGTGAGTGCGTGATAATCGATATGGTATGGACTGTGCGGATGGACGCCGATGTCGCCCTCATTCTGTACGAATCCATCTTCCTTCACATACCGGCGCACATTGTGCGAATCCAGCGTGTAGGATCCCATTCCGACAGAACCGGCAGGAACCCCCTGTGCCTCCACGGGAGTTTTCCCGAAGCAGTCATGCTCCGTCACGACGTAAAGCCCCACCATTCGGCGAGCTTCACGCACATAGATCTGATGCGGCCAGCCGTTCGTTTCGGGAAATTCATCTTTCGCAAGTCCCCAGCAGCTCATCTTTTCACGTACGTCCTCCGGAACCCCCGGATCGTTCGCCAAAAAGTACAGCAGGCCCATTTGGTAATCACGGTGCTCACGGCAGATCTCTTCACGGCGTTCGTAGGAGGCTTCCGGATAATCGTAGTTCTGTCCGATAAAATCCATACTGAACGGCCCGTGATTGTTCGTGTCGGTCTTCCAGTTCGGGATCCGGTCAAATTTATGGAAAAGTTCACGCCATCCGGATCCGAGTACTCGGCGCAAAAGCTCGTAATTCTCCGGATCATAATTTTCTGGTTTCGTAAACGGGATCCGATTTTCCGGACAGTCCGTCATGCAGAGGCGGTAGCAGTACGCCTGGATCCGCGTATCCCCTTCCCCTCGCGTTCCCGGTTCCGAATCATCCACAAAACGGCACAGACCGCTCTCAGGATCACCAGGAGTCCGGTACGGGCTGATGTTCGTCTTGAACCAGTGACCATGATGCAGGATCCCGACCTGGTTTCCGTTCCATTTTTCACCGTAGACCGAGTTTGCCTCACGCCCCAGCGTATAGGAAACGCCCGCCGACGCCATAAGATCCCCCTCATACGTCGCGTCAATGAACACACGTCCGACAAAACGTTTGCCCGAAAGCATTGAAATCGCTCGAATTGCCGTTCCATCCTTTTCGACGCCATTTTCCCGGTCCAGACGCTCCTCTCGATAGAGCGGGATCTCCATTTCCGCGACCCACGCATCGAAAACATTTTCCGCAACGTGCGGTTCAAAGATCCACATCGTGCGGTCTTCATGGAGCATGGCGCGCGTTCCCTGACCTTCATTGGCGTACTCTTCGATCTTCTGCCATTTCCAAGCGGATCCTTTCTGGTACTCCGTATAGACTCGGCGATAGAATTCCCGCGCCAATCCGCCGACCGTCCCGGTATTTCCCGAGTCCGTGAACCCTAATCCTCCGGAAGAAAGCCCGCCTAGGTGCCGGTCAGGACTGACCAGAACGACCGACTTTCCCATCTTCTTTGTCTGCACTGCCGCCACGACCGCCGAGGAGGTTCCTCCGTAGATCACAACATCAAATTCCTGCGTTTCCGCTGCGACGGGAGCCGTTACGTCCGCATGAATGACCGTTTCAGCATAAATGAAACACGTCCCCAAGACTCCCGTCCCGATCAGACAGCAAAACCGGACTGCGGCCCTCAAAAATCCATGATTTCGCATCAAAAACAGCCTCCAATGAAATAATTTCGTAAAAAACTCCACAAGCAGCTCCACAAAGCTGCTCACAGGCAACTCCTGCCAGTCCAAAATCCCGCGAATTCACCAAATTCAATAGGAAAAACGCATTTCAGCAGACTGTACTTTCGCAAAAACAGGACGTCCAGAAGCGTCGGCGAATTTCATTCCGGCACGAGTTCGCGTCACGCCCATGAACATTTCGGTCTCCATTCCCTCAATTTTGATCAACCCCTCCGAGTCCATCGTCACAACAGCGTGGATCGGATCCTCAAAAACGATCGTGTGGTTCACCATGCGATGCTCACGGCACACATCTTCCGGAAAAAGATCATGCGTCTTTTCCAGCCATTCGTGCGTAGCAGAGTTCATTTCAAAATAGACGACCTGATTCTGTATACGAATAAAATCACGGTGATGATGACCGTTGATGCACATTCGGATCCTTCCAGGATGACGCGCATTCACAGAATCGATCAACTCGCGGATCTCCTCCCAGTTCGCGATACTTCCAACTTCACGCTCAAAGCTCTGATGACTGAAAAGTACGCACGGGAACGGGGAATCTTCCAGCGTTTTCGCAAGCCATTCCATTTCTTCCGGCGGAAGGATCGTAATGGCATTTCCGCGATACTTGAAATAGTTCCCATTCGAGTAATGTGTAAAAGTTCCGTCTTCGTTTTGGAAATAGTTAGCATCCAGCACCACAAAACGAAACCCGTTTCGGTCAAAAAAGTAAAATCCATTCTCCAATCGGTAGGCTTTGAAGGTCGCCTCACAAGAACAACCGTCGAAATCGTGATTTCCGGGCGTATGGTAGCTCGGGATCTGAAAATCATTGAAAAGTTTTACAAATTCCGTTTCTTTCTGTGGATCATGGCAAAAATCTCCGCAGTGGATGATGAAATCGCACTTTTCACGGACCGCCCGATCCTGGATCTGGACGAGATGTTCCGGAGTTCGGCTTAAAAAAACGCCTGGGGCATGGTGAATGTCGGCAAAAACACTAAATTTCACGGTATTGTTTGCAGTCTGCTCCTGAGCAGAAACGGCAGAACCAAGAGAAACGGAAAGCGCAGCACCGGCTCCGGCAGTCAAAAAACCGCGACGATTTACGAATCGGGAGTTTTTCATGAGAAAATTCCTTTCTGTCAGCAAAATGGGATGGAAGGCAGGGGGAAGGCAGGGGGAAGGCAGGCAACATGGGACCCCATCCATGCCGAGATCAAAAGAAACGGCGCAGCCGAAACCGCGCCGTAATTTAACGTTCACTCAGTCGATCGCCTCTAAGGCGTTCTTCACGTCTTCCATGATGTCATCGATATTTTCGAGTCCCACAGAGAAACGGACCAGCCCCGGATCGATGCCGGCTGCCTTGAGCTGTTCGTCCGTCAGCTGACGGTGCGTTTCACTTGCCGGGTGAAGGACACATGTGCGAATGTCGGCAACGTGGACTTCATTCGAGGCGAGCTTGAGAGAATCCATAAACTTCTCCGCTTTGTCGCGTCCACCCTTCACAACGAACGAAATGACGCCGGAGCAGCCTTTCGGAAGATACTTTTTCGCGAGTTCATGATCCGGATCGCTTTCCAGACCGGGATATTTCACGAACTCGACTTTATCCGAAGATTCGAGGAACTTCGCGACGATCATCGCATTTTCGCAGTAACGCGGCATCCGGACCGCCAGGGTCTCAAGGCCAAGATTCAGGAGGAAAGCCGAATGCGCCGCCGGATAGCAGCCAAAATCGCGCATAAGCTGCATTCTCGCCTTCAAAATGTAGGCAGCTTTCCCATATTTTTCCGTGTAAATGATGCCGTGGTACGACTCATCCGGCTCGGTGAGTTCCGGGAAATTGCCGGAAGCCCAGTCAAAGTTCCCGCTATCCACGATGACTCCGCCGCCCTGCACCGCGTGGCCGTCCATGTACTTCGTCGTCGAATGGATCACGATGTCTGCACCAAATTCGATCGGTTTGCAAAGGACCGGGGTCGCGAACGTGTTGTCGATGATGAGCGGCACATGATGCGCGTGAGCGATTTTCGCAAATTTTTCAATATCAAAGACCGTCAGAGCCGGATTCGCAAGCGTCTCGCCAAAAACCAGCTTCGTGTTCGGTTTGAATGCTTTGCTGATGGTTTCTTCGTCAGCGTTCTGATCCACAAAAATGCACTCGATGCCGTATTTTTTGAGCGTAAAGGCAAAAAGATTGACCGTTCCGCCGTAAATCTGAGGCGTTGAAATGAAGCTGTCGCCCGCACTGCAAAGATTCAGGATCGAAAGCAGGGAAGCGGCCTGACCGGAACTCGTGCACATAGCCCCCACGCCTCCTTCGAGCACTGCGATCTTATCCTCGACCGCCATGACCGTCGGATTCGCAAAACGGGAGTAGATCAGACTTTTCGTCGGATCGTCAAAAACTGCCGCGACTTCCCGCGTAGAATCATAGACGTACGTCGTGCTCTGAACGATGGGGACCACGCGCGGTTCCGTATTTTTCGGAGTATATCCGGCATGAAGGCATTTCGTTTCGTCTCTCATTTTTCTTCCTTTTTTAAAATTCCTTGAAATTTCATCTTTCCAGCGATCCTGCCGTCCAGAGCACTTTCATGATCTGAAAACCAAAATCAGAAAAACGGGATCCTCTTGAAAACCGCCATTCCTGAAATTCGGTCAAATTACAGACGCAGACTGCCATACGTTCATCTTATTTTACCACAAAAAAATTTTACTGCAAGCTACCCAAGGCCCTTTTCATGAAAGAAAGAACAAAAAAAGAAAAAAGCCGACGAATTTCTCCGTCAGCATTGATCTTCAGTTTACTTTTCTATGAATACGATGAATATTGGGGATTATATATGATTTCCATCGCCAACTTTCAAATCAGGAATTTAAATTCAGAGTCTGAAGTTGGGAAATGATCTGAAAAAGTCTTTCCTGTGTCTCCATATCCAACGCGTCGGCAGTGCGGCACTTCTGGAGGATGGATCGCAAAAGGGAAAGTTCCTGACCATCTCCCTCTTCCGTATTTTCCAAAGTTCCTGAAAGCTCTCCCAGCCCATCAGCCGAAGAATACCGTCTTTCCTCCAAAGGAATTTCATCCCTCAAAAGCTCAGGTCGATCGGCCTCCACTCTGACTGGAGCGCGTCCGAGAGATTCCGTTCCAAAGCGCTCACCAGAAACTCCAGCTCCCTCACTCGTGAAGGAATTCATCGGAAGATCACCGGCTGAAACAGAATTTCTCTGCAAGATCCCATTTTCGATCAGCGTTTCCGGCTGATAAAAGTCCGCAGGCGGCACGGATCTTCGACTGTCGCCGCTTCCAAATTCCGGCTCGATACGCACATCGGACCTCTTACGGCCAAACGAAACGGTGTGATCAGCGGCAGAAACACTCCCCGCAGGAACACTCCCCGCAGGAACACTCCCCGCAGGAACACTCCCCGCAGGAACACTCCCCGCAGGAACACTTCCAGCATCCGCTCGAACCTCACGGAACGGATCTGCCGACGGATCAGAAAGCCTGCCGGCAGCTAGAGCTTTCAGAACGGCCTGCGTGAGAAACGCATCCAACTCCGAAGAGCCCTTTGGCGAGGCGGAATTCTTTACAACGTCGGAACCTCGATCCGAATACGGACCTGCCCCAGTTTCATATCCCGCACGACGGGACACATGACTGGACGCACTGCCGGAAAAATCAGCAGGAGCTGAAGCTGCCGGATCTACGGCATCCCAAACTCCATTCTGACGAGTATGAAGAACTTCATGGAATGGGTTTACGGAAACAGACTTAGAACCAGCAACTCGAAGATCCGCGTTCCCTCGACTCTCCTCCGCGGTACGTGTCCCATACACGTCAGCTCTGAAAATACCACGATCCTCAGAAACAGAATTACGCTGCGGACGTCCGGAAAACGAACTAAAAAGAGGCTCGCGATGCGTCTGCGCTGCGAAACTTCTCTCCTGTGCAATACGACGGATCGCCCCCTTCACAAGTTCTTGCAGTTCAAGCCAGTAGTCTGAGATCTGTGACAGACCGGTATTTTGCAAATTCTCTTCCCGTACCGCAAGAAGGATCTTCTGTAGAAGCCCCATGGAGTGTACCGTATCCTCCATGAGAGCCTCCAAAATCAGCTGATCCACACTAGTATGGCGTCTTTCGCTCCGTACAGGCTCATCAGAATATGAGGACAGCCAAGCCCCCGAAGGCGCAGAGGCTGAAGACGCATTCCTGCCGCCGTGCTCCGAAAATACTGGACTTGAACGAAATGCAGAACCAACATCCATCCCCAAATACGGAGCCGAAGCAGAAGCTTCATGCCGAGGCATTTCTTCCTGAAAAGTACATTTCGGGTATGCTTCGTGCTTTCCGGAAGGTGCCCCATACTGTGAAACACGCACATTCCCGCGAGGCTCCGCACCCGGATCACGCGACGAATAGGACGGAGACGATACGACTGGATCTCCATGAGACGGGAAATTAAAACTGGAACTCTCCTTCAAAATATCCCACCAGTCATCATCGCGTCCATCCGTCTTAGACTCACCTACCGACTCACGAGCAGGTTCATTAACGAGACGAACACCCTGCAGATCAGCCTTCGCGCTAGGCGAAGAAACACATACGGACGTTTCCGGGGAAGCTCCAGCCTGGTTGGAGGAATTTGACACCGTCACAGGATCGACGCAGTCTGTTCTCTCCTCTTCGCCAGACTTGCAAAGTGCCTCCTCCCGGTCACTCCGGATCGCGTTTTCCTGTGCAGAAACTTCCCAGTCATACGGCAGGGCATTCGCTTCTTCGATCGCGTCACGCACTTCCTGCGCCTCATCGTAACTCCAGATCCGAGTCGAGTCATCAAGTGAAATATCGCCGCCAAGTTCTATCGACGCTCCAAGATCCAATTCGTCATCCAAAGATCCAAATTCAATGGCATTCGAGGACACCGATCCATTCAAAACCGCGTCATTTTCTCCCCAAGCGCACTCCGTCACGACCGCGGGACCGCATTCCAGATCATCATTTCCGCCAAACTGCTGAAGACTGCGCCAAGCACGCTGTACCAGCTCAGGCGTGATCCATTCAGGCTCTACCGGCTGTGAATAATCAACACCGACAGCTGAAGTTTCAACCTCATTCGCTGCCGTCTCAGTCTTCGTCTCTGCATCCGACTCTGCATCCGACTCTGCCGCAAGATCGACCGATCCATCCAGCACAGAGACCAGATCCTCCTCACTCGAAAGCTCCGGATCTTTCAGCAACTTGAGAGAAGAAGAGCTTTCCGTGAAGGGATCCGATTCCCAGTCATCAAATTTCCCGGTCTCCAGAACAGAATCCGAGTCGACGCTTGAAAAGATCCCGTTTTCTTCAGGAAGTTCAGCATTCTCAGCCCCTTCCCGCGTTCCGCGAGATTCCGCCGCCATGACAAGCACATGATCCGCTAATTGATTCGTCAGACGAGGCTGACCATCCGTAAACCGAAAGATCTCACGGCATACATCACGCGAAAAAAGCCCCTTCACATCGCCGGCTTGGGCAAGCTCTTCACGCAAAAACGCAGTCGTCTCATCCCGATTCAGAGACTCAAGAAAACAACGAAGCGTGATCCGCTGCGAAAACGACTCCAGCTGCGAAAACGTCAGTTTCTCTTCCAGACTCGGATCCCCAAACAAAACGACCCGCACTCCCAATTCCGGGGAACCGGTCAGATCCAAAAGCTGGCGGATCTCTTCAAAAACACCAAGTGCAGCAGCTTGCGCATCGTCGATCAAGAGAAGCAGTCCACGCCGAAACTGCCTTGACGTTCCAAGCAGGGAAATGAGCGCTTCCCGCATGGAGGTAAGATTCCGGCCATCGAACGGCGCACGAAAACGCGAGAGCAGAGTCTCAAAAAAAACACGCGGATCCGTTAGATTTTTCCCATTTAAAAGGACCGTCTCCATCCGCTCCTGAAACTGTTTTTGAAGCGTCCGGCAAAGCAGAGTCTTCCCCATACCGGAAAGACCCGAAACAAGGGCAACCCCTTCCTGCCGCTCAATGCAGCGGGAAATCTGAATTCTGGCACTTTCCATGTCGCCAAAAGCGCAGTACGCCTCCGGTACTGGTTCTGCGATGAAAGGTCGTTTTTTTAGGCCAAAATAGTAGTTTCCCATCTTTCTATGCTTCCTGATTTCCATCCACTCTGAAATCCAGGTCTCTTCTTAACTAGTCCGCGTCCTGCGTCCCATCCCGGAAAATCGCGCGTCTCTCCTAAGGAACCATTTTTCGGTCCACCGAACAAAACAGTCCCTTTTTTCTAAATCGGCCTCAAAACCTTCATTCTTCACCCTTTTCGCGATTTCTTCCAGTTTCTCTACCGAAACTCTGAGAGTCCTGCCGGTCACAGAACCCAGAAAAAATAGGAAAACTGGACCCCGTTTAACGTTTCGTCAAAATGAACGCCCTCGTCACCATTTACGCTCCTTTTTTCGGCCTCGTGACCTCATCCACAAGATAGACGATCGACTCGTACGGGATCCCGCCGTTCGTCATCAGACCGATCTCACACGTCCGGCTGTTCGAATACCCGATCTTCACTCCGCACTTCTCAAGCTGGGGACGAAGTGAACGCAGCGCCCAGGCATTCACTTCCGGGTGCGTAAATCCGCGGTCTCCGGCAAACCCGCAGCAGTTCACGTTTTCCGGGAGAACTACCGTCTTCGAGCACCGCCTCGCCAGCGTCAGGAAAAGCGTATCCAGCTTCATTTTTTTCATTGAGCATGTCACATGGATCGCGATCGGCTCCTCTTTCGGATACCATTCCAGACGCTCGACCAGAAAGCGCTCTATAAATTCGACCGGTTCGTAGAGCTTCAGACCTTTCATACACTCACGCATACGGTAAAGGCACGGGCTTTGGTCACAAAGAATCGGAAACTTCCCCTGCTCCGACGCTTCCAAAAGTGCCGATTCCAGCTCACGGACCTTTTCTTCCGCAAGGTCTGGCATCCCTTTACTTTCCCAGATCATCCCGCAGCAGAGCTGGCCGGGATCTTTAGGGAAAACGACGCGAAATCCCGCTTTTCTTAAAAGCTGGACCGTTTTTTTCGCCAGCGGCGTAGGATCCTGCGCATGACGCGGTGTACCGAAAGTCTGATTGATGCAGCTCGGAAAATAGACGACCGTTGGCCAATCGTCCCCCTGTCCGTTTTCCGCGATCTTCAAAAGTTCACGTTCCCGGAAAGTGTACGCCCGCGGCATAGCTGAAGTCCAGAGCGGGATCCGTTTTCCGGAACCGTCATGGAGCATTCGGCAAACTTTCGGCATCAGTTTCTTTCCAAGGACCGCGTGTCCCAGATCCGCGATCTTCAGAACCATGCGAAGCGGCGGTTTCAGGGTCGAAAAGTGCCTCGCAGTAAGTTTTCCGACCCGGTGCACCAGACTTCCCGGCGGGATCTCCGAGGCGCGAAGCTGGTGGATCAGTTCTCCAACGCTGATCCCCATGGGGCAGGAGAGCGAGCAGAGACCGTCTCCCGCACAGGTCTGATCGCCGGGATAGCGAAACGCACGGCGCAGACGGCGAGCTTCCGCAAGACTTTCGGCAGTCCGCAGAGTCTCAAGACGCGCAAGCTCCCGATGGATGACGATACGCTGACGCGCGGAGAACGTGAACCCGCACGACATGCAGTTCACCTCACAGAAACCGCACTCGATACATCGGTCTATCAGCGGATCGGCGAGCGGGAGCGGTTTGAGAGCTTTCAGATGGCATCGCGGATCTTCGTTGAAGATGACACCGGGATTCAAGATCCCCTGCGGGTCAAAGAGCGTCTTGATCTCCCGCATGATCCCGAAAAGCTCCTCACCCCATTCCGTACTCACGAACGGCGCCATGTTTCGCCCAGTCCCATGCTCGGCTTTGAGCGACCCGTCGTATTTGCCGACCACCAATTTCACGACATCCTGCATAAACGCTTCGTATCGGGCGATCTCCGACTCCGGATCAAATTTCTGATTCAGGATAAAATGGTAGTTTCCTTCCAGCGCGTGACCGTAAATGCAGGCATCGCAGTAGCCATAACGCTCAAGGAGAGCCTCAAGGTCTTTCGTCGCCTCAGGAAGCCGGTCGATCGGAAAAGCGACGTCCTCGATCAGACACGTGCTTCCCGGTTCCCGAGTACCGCCGACAGCCGGAAAGATACCGGCACGGATCTTCCAGAACTCCGCATACTCTTCCGGTCGGTCCGTGAATCGGATCGGCATGACGGTCGGAAAGCCCTTCAGAATGGTGCAGACAGCCTGAATATTGGCGTTCAGTTCCTCTTCGGAACCTGCAGCAGTCTCCGTCAAGACCGCAGTCAGTCCCTTTCCCGTCTCATCTTTCGCGGCTTCAAGCGATTTTTTGTCAAGCATCTCCGCACTGTAGACCGGTCCATTTTTCATGGCGACGACGGCACGGGACGCTTCCTCAAGACTGCGAAAATAGAGCATCGCACTCGCCTTAAAAGGAAGATCCGGCACAGTCCGCATCGTGACCTGCGAAAGAAACGCGAGCGTCCCCTCCGACCCGACCAAGAGGTGCGTCATGATCTCAAACGGATCCTCGAACCGAACGAACGGCAAAAGATTCAGTCCCATGACGTTCTTGATGGCGTACTTCTTCTGGATCCGCTCTGTCAATTTCGGGGACTGCACGATCCGCTGACGGATCTCTTCGATCTTCGCGGCAAACTCCGGCTTCACACGACGAAATGCCTCCCGACTCTCCGCACTCCCGGTATCCAGGACCGTCCCATCCGCCAGAACCATTCGGGCCGAGATCAGGAGCTGATCCGAATTTGCATGCGTTCCGCAGTTCATTCCCGACGCATTGTTCATGACGATCCCGCCGATCATCGCAGAATTCACGCTCGCAGGGTCCGGTCCAAGTTTCCTTCCGTACGGTTTCAGAAGCTGATTTACCTTCCCGCCGATCAGCCCCGGTTCCAGCGTCACGACCTCCCCGTCGGCAGCTCCGTCTTTCGTGACCGAATACTTTTCCCAATTTTTTCCCGCCACAACGAGAACTGAATCGGAGATGCTCTGGCCGGAAAGACTCGTACCGGCAGCACGAAACGTCACGGAAACGCCTTCCTGCACAGCAATTTCCAAGAGCCTTGAGATCTCCGTTTCATTTTCAGACCGAACGACCAACAGTGGGACCAAACGATAAGATCCGGCATCCGTTCCCCACGCAAGACGGCGCAGTGTGTCCGAATAGATGCGCGTTTCCGGAATAAATTCCCGGATCCGGGTCAAAAATTTCTGATGGGATGGTGAGAGTGAGAGTTTCGCACACATTCTTGATTTCCTGACTTTTTCCTATGAAAATGATGGACCGCCAAACTTCATTCTACTCCAAATCTGATTCTTTTCAAGTTCTTTTGAAAGAGTTTCCGGAAAAAAACCGGAAAATTCGGGGAGTCCTGCTTTTAGAATTCTGGATTAATGATATACTGGATGTATATTTTACACGTCAGACCATTTTCGGACCGAAACAGAAGATCCATGAAAAATTTACGGAGCCGCAAGAATGTTCCCTCGGCTCTCAATCCCTCAGGTACCTGAATCATGAAAAACGGAATCCGCCAAAATATCAATGAAATGCCGGGTTACGTGCCGGGTGAACAGCCCCAGGCCGGAACTTTTATCAAACTGAACACGAACGAGTGTCCGTACCTTCCGTCTGCTCGGATCGCAGACGCCTGCCTTGAGGTCATTCGCCGCGGTTTAAACCGTTACCCTGATCCAATGGCCAATACATTCCGAAAAGCGGCCTCGGAAGTCGTGGGAGTTCCCCCGGAATACATCATGGCTGGGAACGGGTCGGACGACATCCTGACCATCCTCACGCGAACATTCGTCGGAGAAAACGAGACCCTCCGTCTGCCGTACCCAAGTTACGTTCTGTACAAATCGCTCGCGCAGATCCAGAACGCAAAGAGTGAAGAGATCCCGTTCGACTCCGACTGGAACCTGACGCCGGCGTTTCGGGAACCCGGTCCGGACCTGAAACTCGTTTACCTGCCGAATCCGAACAGTCCGTCCGGCACACGGTTGACTCGCGCACAGATCGCAGAACTCGCCGACGCGCTTCCCTGCCCGCTCGTAGTCGATGAAGCATACGCTGATTTCGCGGACGAAAACTGCGCGTCTCTCGTTCTGGAACGAAAAGACGTCATCGTGACCCGTACCATGAGCAAAGCGTACGGCCTGGCCGGTCTGCGGTTTGGGTACGTCATCGCACATCCAGATCTAATCGAGCAGTTCGTCAAAGTCAAGGACTCGTACAATTGCGACGCGCTCTCGATCGCCGCAGCTTCCGCAGCAATCTCCGACCGGGAATGGTTTGCTGAAACGACGGAAAAGATCCGCAAAACACGCGACTGGATGCGTCCGGAGCTCGAAAAACTCGGCTTCCACACGGTCCCGTCCTACGCCAATTTCATCTGGTGCACGCAGGCAGACTGGGATCTGAAGTCCATCTACCTCCAGTTAAAAGAACAAAATATTTTCGTCCGCTACATGGTCTACGACAAATGGCAGGACGGCGGCTGCGGACTGCGTATCAGTGTCGGGACCGATGATGAATCCCGAATTCTTCTGGAACGCATCGCCGCGATCCTTGGTAAATAGAATCGCCGCGAGCCTCGGCAAATAGAGACGTTCGGCACCAGAAATTCGATCCGCAAGCAGATCCCTAAGAAAAAACAAACCATAAAAAAATAAAAAAACAGAAAGAGGACTCCATGAACGAAAAAACGGCACGTACGGCAACGACAAACCGGGTCACCAACGAGACTCAGATCCAAATGACGCTGTCTCTGGACGGCACGGGAAGATCTTCGCTTGAGCTGAACGTCGGTTTTCTGGAGCACATGATGACGCTGCTCGCGAAACACTCCGGCATGGACCTGATCCTGAACGCCAAAGGCGATACGCACGTCGATTTCCACCACCTCACGGAAGATACCGGGATCGTACTTGGCGAAACGCTCCGGAAGGCACTCGGAAACAAAGCGGGGATCCGGCGCTACGGTTTCTTCATCCTCCCGATGGATGAAACGCTCGTCGAAATTGCCATGGACTTCGGCGGACGCCCCTACTTCGTCTTCAACGCAGATTTTCCAACTCCCAAAGTCGGCGATTTCGACACGGAACTCATCCGCGATTTCTGGCACGGTTTTTCCTGTGCCGCACTGTGCAATCTGCACATCAATCTCCGTTACGGGCAAAACAGCCATCATATCGCAGAGGCGATCTTCAAGTGTGCCGCACGTGCGATCCGGAGCGCCATTGAAATGGATCCGCGTCTGCACGACATTCCGAGCACGAAAGGAGTCCTTTGATGGTCTCCCTCGCCGATTTCTCGAAATGTTCCGGCCGAACGGCTCCTTTCCGCGGTGCCGTCTTTGACTTCAACGGCACACTGTTCTGGGATACCGAATTCCACGACCTAGCGTGGATCCAAAGCATGGCGCAGTACGGAGTTTCACTCACTCGGGAGGAGCTTTTTGCCAACTTCCACGGAAAACCCAATGACGCGATCATCCGCGGGCTTCTCGGTGAAGACATTTCCGAAACGATCTTGCGTGAAGCGGAGGAAAAAAAGGAACGGATCTACCAGGAGATCTGCCTCCAAAACCGAATGGCTCTGGCTCCCGGTGCAGAAGAGCTGCTCGATTTCCTCAAAAACCGCGGTTTCGCATTCACGGTCGCAACGTCCGCTCCGAAAGTAAACGTAGATTTCTATTTCCGGACGCTCGGTATCGGCCGCTGGTTTGACCGGGAGATGATCGTCTTTTTCGACGGAACTTTTCCCGGAAAACCACACCCGGCATTCTACCAGCGTGCACTGAGCATGATCGGCAGAACAGCAGAAGAGACCGTCATTTTTGAAGACGCCCCCTCTGGGATCCTCGCCGCCGAAAACGCTGAGTGCCGAAACATCGTGCGCGTCGATTCCGAAATGCTCGACGCTCCAGGTTCGCCGTACCCGTTCATTCGCGATTTTGGGGAATTGGACCGCTCGCTCTTCGAGTAAGAGAAGCCGCACAGTCCGAAATTTCGCTGGATTTTCGTTGTGTTTCAATCAATTCACACTGAAATTACGCAGTTTTTCCGCACTTCCATTCCCGATCAGTCCAGAAAAAGTCAGGATCTCCCGCATGACACAGTTTCGTACACTCCAAAGTCTCGACGACACGATCGGGCTGCGCCGGATTTCCAGAGAACGGGCAGTCTCCGGATTCGATCTTTTTACGGATGCCGACACTCCGACTCAAGAGCTCCACAGCCTCTGCCTTGGTCATCCATCTCCGGAGCATCCTGCAATTTGCGCAAAGGCCTTTTCCTGCACAGCCCGTCCGATCGGTGAAACTCCAGAAGGACTGCTTTTTGCGGACGGCGTCACGCTCGCTGAGTTTTGCGGGAGCGCATTCGCATCTTCCGAAAAACCTAATTCGGAGACCGTACTTGGACCGCTTCTTTCCGCATTTCATGCGATCTGGAGTCTTTTAAGAGAACTGGAACGGTCCGGTTTCACGCTTCAAGAATTTCGTCCCGGCGAGATCCTTCGGCAAGAGTCCGTTTCCAACGCAGATTGGCGGATCCTTCCGACCCCAAATATCGTACCGTTTTGCGGAACAGAAACCTGCCGAAGGCAATTTACGCGCTGGATCAGCACTCTTCCGCATTCATTTCCGCTGACAGTACAGACCCTCCAGGAAATTGCGTCGCTCCCCCAATGGAACGCGTGGCAGAATGCGGCACTGGAAAACGGCACACTCTGGACTCCGTACGTTCCGGAGAAACCATTTCATTCCCTGAAAGTGGAGCGTTCCGGCCTGCAGCTAACTTTAAAGTGGGAGACGCAGGAAAACCGCACAGTTTCCGATCCGGTTTCCGTCACCGGCACGAAAACCGGCACGAAAACCGGCACGAACACAGACACAGGCTCCGGCAATAGCACTGCGGCTTCTGGAACCAACGCAGGAGCCGTCCATCTTTTCGAAATGCTTCCGGGAAAACGTTTCCCAAAAAACTGTCCGCTTCTCCCAACAAATGCACTCTCGGAATTCTGCGGGAGGGAATTTCCGCTCCGCTCCGGCGAAAATGCCGTCCAGATCACCCTCAGCGGCCCGGAACCACTGCGTCTGTGCGGGATCCGGATACTTGGAGGCTGGGCGCGACCTGGACGAATTTTCCGCGCAGGCGGTCCGGAAGACGTGACGTTTTTCGACATCTACCGGGACGAGGATACTCTCGTTTTGGACCTTGATTGGCCAAATCACATCGAGCGTGCCCAGATCGCAGCATCTCCGAAGCAGTTTCCAGCAGGACCGCAGCAGGGACCGGAAGCCGACTCGGACACCAAAGTATGGTTTCACGACCGTTTCAATCCTCTCATTCCCAAACGCATTCCTCTTTCGGAATTTAAAGGCTGGAATGAGATCTTTCTGCGAGTCTTCAGCATCGCGGACACCCCGCGGGAACGCATTTTTTCCCTTGGGAACGCTCCCCAAAGCCGCCGCAGGATCACATTGCCGAACGAATAAAAAAAGTGCCTCCGATCCATTTAGAAAATGCTTCGCCATTCCGGAGTTTCACGCATTCCGGGCCTCACGGATCAAAGCATCCGCGCCGTTTTGAATGAGCGACTCTGCCAGCTGGACGGCAAGCGTCTGCGGATCGGCTCCAGTGAGCGTTCCTTCTAGGAAAGTCCTTCCGTCCAGCGCGATGACACGCCCGCGAATGGTGAAATCCTGCGTCTCTTCATTCCATCGGCAAAGTCCTCCGATCGGCGTCGCGCACCCTCCATCCAGCACTTTCAGAAGAGTACGTTCTGCTAAAACACACGCAAAGACCGTTTCATCATTCAAAACTCGCCGAACAGCCGCTTTCGTTTCATCATCATCTGCGCGAGTCTCAAGTCCCAGCGCTCCCTGACTGACGGCCGGAAACATCTCCTCGATCGGCAAAACCGCACTGACCCTCTCGGTCATTTCAAGCCGTTCGACGCCGGCACGCGCCAGGATCAGCGCATCGTACTCTCCGGAATCAAGTTTTTTGAATCGCGTGTTGAGATTTCCGCGAATCGGCAGGATCTCCCATTTTTTCCCATGGCTTCGCGCAAAAGCCAGAAGTTGTGCACGCCGGCGGAGACTGGAAGTCCCCAAGATCGTACCGTCCGGCAAGTCTGCGAGTGAATGGAGCGTCTGAAATTTCGCAGCGGTCCGTTCACTTTTTCCCGCAACCAGCACATCTTCGACCTCAGCACGTTCAGGAACCGCGACAAGCTGGATCCCCGGCACGCTCTCCGTCGGAAGATCTTTCAGACTGTGGACCGCCAGGTCTACTTCATTTGCGAGAAGTGCGTCTTGGATCTCTTTGGAAAAAATCCCCTGCGAACCTCCCGTCGGGATCGGCTGAGCAAAAGTTTCCGGACGGTCTCCCGAAGCAGTCATTTTGACGATCTCGACCGGGATCCCAGCTTCCTGCAGGCGGGCAGCACACCATTCCGCCTGCCAAAGCGCCAAAAGACTGGCACGCGTTCCGATACGGATCGGCCGAACATTCGACTCACCCTGATTTAAATTCTTCATTTTTTCCTTTTCCTTTTGCTCTTTTGCTTTCCGGAGGAACTTTCTTTTGATTTTTTCTTCCGTTTTCGATTTGAATTAAACGTTCGGATCTTCTTCTGATCCTGGATATCTTCAAGCGACGCTCCCTTTTTCACATTTCCGGCTCGGCGCCGTTTCCAATACGCAGCATAGGAACCTTCCTGTTCCACGTGATTCGAAACCGGGCGAACGACCGTACCGTAAAAACTCCTTCTTCCCGATTCGCCGCGCGCACGGGCCAGCACAAGAACGGTAACGTCAGCAAACCCGAGTTCCTGTTTCAAAATTCGTGAGGCTTCATTGAGCGTAGAACCGGTCGTCATGACATCATCGACCAGCAGAGCTCGTTTTCCAAGCCATCGGGAACGATCTGGCGAACGGCGGAATGGCGCAAACATTCCCTCGACATTCTTTTCACGTTCCTCCATACTCACCGCCCGCTGTGCGAGCCGCAGTTTTCTGCACTTCAAGATCCGCTCATTGACCGGTATATGAAGGAGCTTCCCTAATTCCTGCGCAAGTACCTGCGCATCATTCGTTCCACGGACAAAGTGATAGAATGGATGCATCGGGATCGGAAGAATGACGTCCGGACGCACACTGTGAAGCGGAAATGCGCGATACACATAAAAGAGACGCGCAAACGTCTCTGTGAGCGGGATACCACTCCTTTTTTTCATCATGAAGATCGCCTGACGCAAATTACCGCGGTACGGCCCAAGCGGAATGACGCGGTCAAACCAAAACGTCCGTCCTTCACAACTGGGGCAGCCGTCAACGATGAACTCCTGATTATGGAGAAACCGCCCGCAGCGTCGGCAAATATTCATACTCTCAAACGCAAAAAGATCCTGACACTGTTCACACAGGACCCAGTCCGAATGAAATTTCCGTCCTTCAAAAGTCAGCTTCCGCCTGCGTTCCAGCAAAGGATCTCGTATCAGTCCGCAATAGACACACCGTTTGGGAATGACTAGCTGTAGGAGACGTTCTGCGATCTCCATGAATATTTCGCGCAGGATACGCCATCCGTCGAACATTCTTAAACTCATTCGTCCGCGTCCTCCCACACCCCTGCGAAAAATTCCGTCTTTCCAGTTCCCGAATCAGTTCCCGAATCAGTTCCCGAATCAGTTCCCGAATCAGTTCCCGAATCAGTTCCCGAATCAGTTCCCGAATCAGTTCCCGAATCAATTCCC
>SUVI01000157.1 GCA_015062085.1 Planctomycetaceae bacterium | reverse complement strand
CCAGATGGGAAAAGTCGTTTTCGTGAAGGAAAACTGCGTCGTCCCGGTCGACGGTACTTTCTGCGGTGCGTGTGATGAACACTGCCCGACGAAGGCGGTTTCGATGGTTCCGTACAGTGACCCGTCACGCGGTATCGGTCCGGAAAAGGGACTGACGATCCCGCAGATCGACGAGAGCATCTGCATCGGCTGCGGCGGGTGCGAATCGATCTGCCCAGCCCGTCCGTACAAGGCGATCTACATCGAAGGCTGCCCGCAGCAAGGCCGTCGAGAAGAGTTCAAGGAAGCAGAAGTCATCTCTGCGGAAGAAGTCCAGAAGGAAACCGAAAACGTGGAAGACTGGCTCTTCTGATTGCTGACGACCTATAGAGTCATTCGGAAGTCCCGGAGGAAAATGGGACTTCCGTTTTTTTTTGATCCGTCCTGACCGAAATAAAAAGTGAGACAGGATGAGGATCCAGAAGTTTTTTGTCAGGCCGAGAATCTCGTACAGTTAGATTAAAAACGTACTGCTGGCCTCCTGCTCTGCGGCGATCACCGTCATAACATTGATCGCAAGGTATAGAAGATTGATGATCATGCCGACACCGAAAGCAAGCCATGCCCACATTTTCGCTTTATCTGCGGCTTCTTTTGCCTGCAGGTAAGCTCCGACAGCTGCAAGAGAGTTGACTTTAGCGGCGTATACGATAGAAACGATACCGAATGGAAAACAGCAGCAAATGGTGCAGAGGATGGACCAGAAGAGCGGTGAAGCGACCGGAGGCGGAACGGGAGTGTTTGCATTTGGGGCTAAATTGCCGGCCGGAGTACCGCACAGGGGACAGAACTGTCCTTGAATTTGTGCGCCGCAATTGGTACAAAACATGGGTCATTCTCCTTTCAAGTTGACAAATTATTCTCTATACAATGAAATCTATCATATCGATTATAGTTGGCATCGACAGAAAGTCAAGCGTTTTTTTCTTTTTTTTGAAAATTTAAGGGATTTTTTCAGCAAATGAGAAAAGAAAGAGGGCTTACAGTTTTTCACGGCGAAAACTCACAGTGCCGGAGGGATCAGGAGAGTAAACGGATAAAGTGGAATATTGCGGATGAGCCACCATATAAGGATCAGGATAAGGATCGGGACGACGACATGATTCTTTGCAGCGAGTCGGGGACGCAGTTCGATACACAGTGCTGCAAGAATGAGCGGAAAAATCATGGCATTACACCGGAATGCAGTCCAGAAATCACCATGCAAGACGCAATAAAGTGCCCGAGTGAATCCACAACCGGGACAATAAAGATGCGTGACCTGGTAAAAAATGCATTTGGGCAGAAGCTGGCTTTCGCCGGGTTTGTGGAAGTATACCCACGCAGCAAAAACGCAAAAAAAGAGAAGTGCTGTGATCTTCAGCAGACGTTCTTTGGGAGAGCCATCTCTATCCATCCTTTTCATGTGCGGCACTCAAAACTGAAAATAAAGGTACTGAAAAGCGTGTGAGGTCTGTTTTGTCGAACCAAAAATGGATCGAGGTGAAATTGAAAATCAAATGATCCTGTTTTATGAAACAGTGATCGGCATATCTTTTCGGCCGCTTTACTTAATTCCGACAAATTCAGGATATGCGGAATTGGGAAAATGAGCGTTTTCTTGTTTTTTTGGATAAATTCCTCTGCTTTTGTATTTTAAGCGTCGGATAGCTCTTGCATTGCGGCATTCTCTGTGCTATACTAAAGGCAATATGTTTTTCAGTTCCTCCAACCTTTTAAATGGTGCATTTATGTCAGAAAATTCAATTCCATTGTATCGCAATGTGTCGTTTGACAGTGTGCGTGTTGAGGTGGAATGGCGCGGTCGTCCGGATCTCGATATTGCCTGTTTTCTTGTAAGTTCCGATAAGAAACGCCGCAGCCAGTTTGATTATATCGGTCCGACGGTCAATGATCGTTATGGCGAGAAGATCTTCTCCCGGTGCGGATCGGTCGTGTATCATGGCGATGTCTGCGATGGTCTTGGTGAAGGTTCCCGTGAAACGATCACGGTTTGTTTGAAAACTTTGCGTTCGGATATTGAGAAGATCGTTTTTTTCCTTTTCTCCGGAGAGGAGCCTTTTGCCGCCGCGACGAATATCAGTCTCAGTATTTACGAAAATGGAGAATCTGACCCGATCTACCATGCCAATGTGCCGACTGACCTGTTCACGGCAGGAGAGTACTTCTCCCGGAAGATCGGAATGCTCGAGTGCACTAAAAATGGCTGGGAGTTCAATATGGACGGCAGTATGTCAGAGGATTCGCTTGAAGATTACATGAAGACCTACGGCATCGACCCGAATTTGTGCAAATTTCACAAACAGACCTCCGACCAAAATTAGGCGAAACATTTTAAATGTTTCACAGTGAAAATAGTTCTTCAGATTATTGAAACGCCCGAAGTAAGCTGAAAAAATTTCGGTCTGTATCCGGGCGTGCGTATTTTTCGGAGGTTCGTGAAATTTGGAATGACAGAGCGGATGGAAGATCGAAAAGTCGGTGAGTTCGGAAAAAAAGTCGTTTTTTGCGGTACCTCCCCCTTTTCGGAAGTTGAAAATCTGCTAAAATATGTTTTGTTCACGTCTGTGGTTTGGTAGAAACAGGCGTATTGTCAGCGTTTGCATAAGGAGAGAATCTACGATGCAGTATTCGCACGAAGTCGAAAACATGGTTTGTGTCGCCAAAGGCGTAAATCACGGACCGGCCCCGATTCCGGAAGAAGGAAAATGGGTCAAAGTTAAGGAAATCAAGGACGTTTCAGGTTTCACGCACGGTATTGGCTGGTGCGCTCCGCAGCAGGGTGCCTGCAAACTGTCGCTGAACATTAAGGAAGGCATCATCGAAGAAGCTCTGGTCGAAACGATCGGCTGCTCCGGAATGACGCACTCTGCCGCGATGGCCTCCGAGATCCTTCCGGGCAAAACGATCCTCGAAGCCCTGAATACTGACCTCGTGTGCGACGCCATCAACACGGCGATGCGCGAACTGTTCCTCCAGATCGTCTACGGCCGCAGCCAGTCTGCGTTCTCTGATGACGGTCTCCCGGTCGGCGCGGGCCTGGAAGACCTCGGAAAAGGTCTCCGTTCCCAGGTCGGTACCATGTACGGAACCAAAGCCAAAGGTACCCGTTACCTCGAAATGGCCGAAGGTTACGTCCTGAAGATCGCGCTGGATGCCGACAATGAAGTGATCGGTTACCAGTTCGTCCAGCTTGGCAAGATGATGGAAGCCATCAAAAAAGGCATGGATCCGAAAGAAGCTTTCGAGAAGAACATCGGAACCTATGGCCGTTTCGCCGACGCCGTCAAATACATCGACCCGCGTATGGAGTAAGTCGGCCGTTCTGGTCTGAATTTTAGTTTCGTTTTCAGAAACATTGCGAATTTTTTAAGAAAAGGATACAAAAATGCCGTTGTTCGAAAGTTTTGAACGTCGAATCGCGCAGATCCAGCCGGTTCTCGACAAATATGGCTTCGAAAACATTGAAGCCGCCAATGAATTCTGCCTTTCCAAAGGCGTTGATGTCCGCGCCATCGTTCACGGTATCCAGCCGATCGCGTTCGAGAACGCCGTCTGGGCCTACACGCTGGGCTGCGCCATCGCTCTGAAAGAAAACTGCACTAAAGCCGCTGACGCTGCCGAGAAGATCGGTGAAGGTCTCCAGGCGTTCTGCATCCCGGGTTCCGTTGCTGACCAGCGTAAAGTCGGTCTTGGTCACGGTAACCTTGGCGCCATGCTTCTCCGTGAAGAGACCAGCTGCTTCTGCTTCCTGGCCGGTCACGAATCCTTCGCCGCTGCCGAAGGTGCCATCGGTATCGCCATGAAAGCCAACAAAGTGCGTCAGAACCCGCTGCGCGTCATCCTCAACGGTCTCGGCAAAGACGCCGCTCAGGTCATCAGCCGCATCAATGGTTTCACCTACGTCCGCACCGAATACGACTACTATACGGGCGAACTGAAGGAAACGTTCGTGAAGGCGTACTCGGATGGTCCGCGCGCCAAAGTCCGCTGCTACGGCTGCGACGACGTGAACGAAGGCGTCGCCGTCATGCGTCACGAAAGCGTTGACGTTTCCATCACCGGAAACTCCACCAACCCGACCCGTTTCCAGCACCCCGTCGCCGGTACGTACAAGAAATGGGCGAATGAAAATGGCAAAAAGTACTTCTCCGTCGCGTCCGGAGGCGGTACGGGCCGTACGCTTCACCCCGACAACATGGCCGCCGGTCCTGCTTCCTACGGCATGACGGACACCATGGGCCGTATGCACTCTGACGCTCAGTTCGCAGGTTCCTCCTCCGTTCCGGCCCACGTCGAAATGATGGGGCTGATCGGCATGGGCAACAACCCGATGGTCGGTGCGACCGTCGCCTGCGCTGTCGCCGTGGAAGAATCTTGGAAATAGTTTTCCCGCCGCAGTTTGTGCGCGAAAACTGATTTTTCAATGAATTTCGGGCAGAAAGTACTCTTTTGGGGGTGCTTTCTGCTTTTTTAAGTCTCGTTTTTTTACGGGGAATTACGATGGACGCAGTACTCTTTTTCGGGATCGTCGGCCTCTGGGTCTTTTTTTTCGGCGCGGCATTCGGGAGTTTTCTGAATGTAGCGGTCTGGCGTCTTCCCAAGAAAATGGCGCTTTCGTTTCCAGCCTCCCACTGTCCGAAATGCGGACACGCGATACGTAAACGGCACAATGTCCCGGTCCTCGGCTGGCTGATGCTGCGCGGAAAGTGTTTCGACTGCCGGTCGCCGATCGCATTCCGCTACCCGCTCGTAGAATTTCTCTGCGGGACGGCATTTCTGGTGCAGACGTTTCCGTTCTGGCTGGAAGAGAATTTCTATTCGTCGTATTTTGGCTGGATGGTCTCAGCGGCGGACTGCGTTTTTTTCCTCACGGCATTTGGAGCGGCGTGGATCCTCTGGGACAGAAACCGGATCCCGTTCCGTTTTTTTGTGCCCGCTCTGCTCTGCTGGAGTTGGCTTCTTTGGGAGCTGGTGAAGATCCCGAATTTTGTTCAGACGCACGCGCTCCTTTGCGGCGCGATCGGACTTTTGCCGGTCATTTTCTTCTTTTTCACGCGGATCCCGAAAGATGCACAGCGTTTTTTCGCGGTCTTTCTTTTTCTCGTTTCGTTCCTCTGGGCGGTGAAGATCCAGATCGTTCTTTTCATCGTGCATCTTTACCATCCGATGCTCTAGAAAACAAACAAAAAATACCAAAAAGTTTTTGAAGGGAGAGTCTGAGAGTGAAACAATTTTCAAAATGTTTCCCTCTGGACTCCCTTTTCAAAAACTTTTTAATGTTTTGATGATCTTTCCTGCTTTTAGCGTTTCCCAAGGTGGATCTCGTACGCCAGCTCAAGCGTTTCTCCCGCCGGGATCGTCCGCGGAGCCGTCAGGACCGGGCACGGATTCACGAAGCAGTAGTTCTCGCGATGCTGGGCGTAAAACCGCGTTTCCGGCGTCCCCTTCAGGACCGTCATGCGGACTCCAAGCCCCGTTTCCTTTTCGCGGTACTCGATCCAGCTTGCGGACTTTTCGCGGATCTTCGTCATTTCCGTCTCGCCGTTCTCGCACTTCAGCTCAAAAGCAGAAAGCGTCGGCGACATTCGGAACGCCAGGCCCGCATACCCTCCGCCGTGACTGTGCGGCGGCGTTCGGTCCAGCTTCACGTCTTTCTCGCCGGCAGTGAATCGATGGCGGGACGTCATCGCATACGAACCGGTCTCATCCGGGGCACTGAATGAAATGACGCGTTCTTCGCTCAGAACGATTTTTCCCGGATCCCGTGCGTCAAAGTAGACCAGATGGAGCGTCACTTCCGCCGCCGCACCGTCAAACTTTACGGAATGGTCCGCCAGCTTCGTTTTTCCATGGGACGGCTCCCAGTAGTTCACGCCGTTGAGGTACTTCCACGAGAACCACGCGCCGAGATGCCAGACGTGGTCTTTCGGACGCAGAAGCGCGACATCGCGGCCGTCCGGAAGACAGAGCGGTCCAATGTACGGTTTTCCTTCCGGAGCTTGCAGATGAAGCTCCCAAATGGTCTTTTCGCCGCAGCGAAGACGGACGGTTTTTTCCGGAGTCGTTTCGCAAAAATACGCGGTTTCCGAATCCGCACACTGTGCAGCAGGAACCGTATTTTTCGAAGACGCCGTTTCCTCAGCATACGTCAGAGCAGCATATTTTCCTGCTCCTAGAACCAGAACTCCCGCAAGAGTACCGACCCAAAATGATCTCATTTTCATGATTTCTCTCTTTTGAAATTTTCCAAACATACAAAGTGAGGACGATCGGTCAGAAGACCTCGAATCCTTTCCGCTGCTCACGGCTGATGAACGAATCGGCCTGCGCGTCATTCACAAATTGCTCGGCAGCAGGATCCCACTCAAGTGTGCGCTTGAGCCGCATCGCAATGTTCACGACATGACAGGCCGTCATGGTGCGCGTGTGCGTAAAGACGTCCGAAACCGGCTCGCCGCCCTCGCGGACACAGAGATAAAAATTCGTCATGTGGTCCGTGACCGGCTTGCCTTTGAAGATTTTTTTCAGTTGAGCGTCGCCGTAAAGATCGCGATCCCATTCTTCCTCGATCGGTTTTCCGGTGATCCGGCCGCAGTTGACGAAAATGCGGCCTTTTTCTCCCTCAAAAAGGATCCCGTCATTCAGACGCGATTCAATGTCGATGGCGACGCCGTTCTGCGTGCGTGTTTTGATGTAGAAATCGTACGGCACATTGTAGTAGTCGGAAGCTGTCGGGAAACCGTCTTTCATCGGAAGCGGGTACTTGCAGTCGGACGGATCGACCCACACGATCCCGGCATTCGGCTGATCCTGTCCGGTCGCCCAGAGTGCCATGTCGAGATAGTGCGCGCCCCAGTCCGTGATTTTTCCGCCGGCGTACTCGAACCAGTTGCGGAAGAGACGATGGCATCGCTGCGGAATGAATGGAAAGTCTGGAGCCTGCCCTTGCCAAGTGTTCCAGTCAAGTTCTTCCGGGACCGGCTGGGGAGCGAAACGCTGGTCCTGCGGCGGTTCCGACGTCATTTGAAGCGGCTTGCCGAGACTGACGAGAATGCGGTTTATTTTGCCGAGCAGCCCCTGCTGCACCATGTTCACCGCGCGGGTAAAACGCGGAAGCTCGCATCTGCGCTGAGTGCCGACCGCCATGATCTGTTTGGGGTGTGCTTTCACTTTTTCCCGGAGCACTTGATCTTCTTGGATCGTCAGAGTGAGCGGTTTTTCGCAGAAAACGTGCTTTCCGGCAGCCAGAGCGTCGAGGCAGATCTTCGTGTGCCAGTGATCCGGCGTCGCGATGCAGACGACGTCAATGTCCTGACGGTCCAAGATCCTGCGATAGTCTCCGACTGTCTCCGCTTTGCCTTTGCAGAGCGCGTGATTGGAGGCGTCCAGATGACGGCGGTCCAAATCGGCCAGAACGGCCAGTTCGGCATGACGCTGATGCAGACTGGCGTCGTAGCGTCCGCGGTGTCCGACTCCGATCGCTCCGACTCGAAGGCGGGAGTTGGGAGCATCATTGCCGAAGGCTTTGGGGAGATAGGCCGGCACTCCAAATCCGGAAGTTCCGGCAGCGGCGTACAGTGCGGCCATCTGAAACATTTGACGTCTTGAAAGTTTCATGGAGTTCTCCTTAAAAATTAAAATAAAGGCGGGGTGAGATCCTATGTTTCGGCAGGAAAACCGAGTTTCGCAGGTGGGTTTCGATGTTTCGGAGGGAAATCAATGATTGCTTCATGAAAACAGAGATCTAGTCGGCTTTCAGGAAGGAATGATGGCGGAAAACGGACCTGAATTCAGGAATGGTCTTCCAGTGTGTCGACGGTCAGTCTGCCGCACAGGAAAACTGAAACAGGAAAAGGAATTTCCCAAAACGGCTTTCCCTAAGAAAAACGGGAGAGTTTTGGGTTTTGGGAAATTCCCTGAAATTCCCTGAAAGTACCTGGAAAATTCTGGAACTAGAGCGTCCAGCCGTCACGGTACGGACGTTCCAGAAGCGCATTCGCGGCAGCACTGGTCGTGCGGAAGTTTTCCGGATCCCATTCGAAAGCCTCTCCTGAACGGTACGCGACGATGCCGAGGAGGACCGTTTCGGTCAGGCGGCCGCCGTAGCTGAACGGAATGCGGCAGAGTTCCGGTTTGTCCTGACGGCAGGCTTCCAGAAATTCCTTGTAGTGGCCGATGGAACGCGGAATGAACGGTTCCGGAGTTTTGTAGTCGGCGTATTTGGTTTCCGGATAGAGCGTGT